>UQNI01000001.1 GCA_900542375.1 uncultured Oscillospiraceae bacterium
CAAAGCAAAATCTAAGCTGGACGAAATTGTAGAAAGTTCTCTTCGCAGTGCAGCGCTATGGGATGAGGTAAAAGACCGTTTGAAAAAATCTGCCTTGGGTATGTCCGGCGGACAGCAGCAGCGTTTGTGTATTGCACGTGCATTGGCTGTAGAGCCCGATATTATTTTGATGGATGAGCCAACCTCCGCTTTGGACCCAATTTCTACTTTGAAAATTGAGGATTTGATGGATGATTTGCGCGAAAAATATACGGTTATTATCGTAACCCATAATATGCAACAAGCTGCACGTATTGCGGATAAAACAGCGTTCTTCCTAACAGGAGAAATTGTGGAATATACAGATACACAAACTATGTTCAATAATCCAAAAGACGAAAGAACCGAACGTTACATTACCGGCCGTTTTGGTTAATTTTGTGTTGTGTTATGGAAATGTTTACAAATCCATAGAAAAATGCTAAGATATTATAGATATACTATATGAAACAATGCGTTTCAAAGGCTGGAGGTAACAGGTATGCCAAGAAAACTATTTGACCATGAATTGGAAGAACTTGTTAGAGAAATGACCGATTTGGGCAATACTGTAGATGACAGATTTGAAAAAACAATTGAATGTCTGCGTACAGTAGATATAGAAAAAGCAAAGTATGTTGCAGAGCATGACCATGAAATTGACCGTAAAGAGCATAAAACGGAAATTTTATGCTTAAATTTAATTGCGTTGCAGCAGCCAATTGCAAAAGATTTACGAATGATTGCCGCATGTTTGAAAATTTTGACTGATATTGAACGTGAAGGCGACCAATGTGCTGATGTTTGTGAAATTTTAAGCACGGGACAAGTTTACGGAAACAGTCTGATTGTATCCAAAATTATTCAAATGATGGAAGCGGCGAGAGATATGTTCCGCCGCGCTATGGATGTATTTATCAGTCGTGATGTTGAAGAAGCAAAGGATATTTGTGCCAGCGACGATTATGTAGATAATTTATTTTCCAAGGTAATTTTGGAAATCAGCAGCACAATTGCTCAAAGCTCCAATGTTATGGGCGATGTGGATTTATTGTTGATTACAAAATATGCAGAACGCATGGCCGACCATGCAACCAATATTGCAGAGTGGGTTATTTATATTGAAACAGGCGAACATCCTGACTTGAACAAGCACGAATTGTCCAGTCCGTATGTACGTGCAGGAAACGATTCTGAAGAAGAATCATAATAAAAGGTGGAGAAAAATATGGCGTTGGTTTATGTGACAGATGATGAACCGAATATTTGTAAATTAGTAGCGTTTGGTCTCAAAGATGAAGGATTTGAAACAGCTACGTTTACAGACGGTAATTCTCTATTGGAAGCAATTCAAAAGAGAAAACCGGACGCTATCATTTTAGACTGGATGATGCCGCCCCCGGATGGCTTGACTATATGCCGTTCTTTGCGCAGTGAGGAAGACACCAAATATATTCCTATTTTATTGCTTACCGCACGGGGCGCCGAAGTGGACAAGGTATTGGGACTTGAAATGGGTGCAGACGATTATATTGTAAAACCGTTTGGCGTAAAAGAAGTTTGCGCACGTGTACGCGCGGTACTGCGTCGTACGGAAAATCAAGTTGCGCCCCAGCAAGAAGAAAAAATTAAGGGCGGAGATATTACAGTTGACATTGTTTCGCACACTGTGACAAAAGGAGATAAATCCATCGAACTTACTGCAAAAGAGTTTGATTTATTGGTTATGTTAATGCGCAATTCCGGACGGGTATTGACAAGAGATACGCTTCTGGACAGGGTATGGGGAGTAGAATATTTTGGAGATACCCGTACAGTAGATGTGCATGTGCGTTATCTGCGTCAAAAAATTGAAGATAATCCGGATACACCGCAGTTGTTACAAACAGTGCGTGGGGTTGGGTATAAATTTGTTGGTGAATAAAGGGGGCCGATTATGAGAAAGCGCTTGATGGCAAGTACAGCAGCGATTATCATAGTCGGCTTTCTTGTTGCGTTTGCTTTGGCAGCCAAATTGGTTCAGGACCAATATCAATTGGAATTTACACGGAGACTGGATTCCATATTGGCGATGATGGAATCTCAGGTGGATGATATTGGACAAGAGCCTCAAGGGTTTGCCGTTAAGATAGGGGAAGAGTTACAGGAAAAAGGTCAAGAAATTCGAATTACCATCTTGGATTCTGGAGGGAATGTCATTGGAGACAGCGGAATCGGCGAACACGGTACGCTTCCTGCAGAAAATCATCTTTATCGCCCTGAAATACAGCAAGCACAAAAAGAAGATATTGGCTATGATACCCGCAAAAGTGACAGCATTCAGAAAGAATATTATTATGCTGCGGTACAAGTGGGAGACCGTTATTTTTTAAGGGCAGCATTGCCCACAGAAGAAATGAACCATGCAGTTACTATGGTATGGATGTATGCCATGATTGCAGGCGCTGTAGGAAGTATCATTGTAGTGCTGGTGACATGGTTGATTTTTACCAAACTTTCAAAACCATTGAAAAAGTTATCAGATGCTTCCTTAAAAATTGCAGAGGGAGATTATACCAGTCGTGTAGAGGGGATTTACACGGATGAAATGGGAAATTTGGCTCGTACATTTAATTTAATGGCGGATAATACACAGCAGGCCATTGACGAAATGAAGAGCAAACAGCATCAATTGGAAGGTGTTTTGCAAGGAATGCATGACGGTGTACTTGCCGTAAATGCAGATAATATGATTTTGTTCTTGAATGACAGCGCCAAACAAATGCTTGGAGTTGCCACGTTACAAACAGGCAAATCGTTTGAAGGCAGTTTATTGGTTGGTAAAATTGCTGCATTTATGAATCAAGCATTAAAAGAAGAAAAAGTAATCAAAGATACCGTTGTTTCGGCAGCAAGTCCACAGGGAGAACGTATCTTTACGGTTTATGCAACACCCATTCAAAACAATAAAGAATCGGCAGTGTTGGCGGTAATTGCAGATGTCACGCATATCAGCAAATTGGAACAGCTGCGGAGTGAATTTGTTGCCAATGTAACGCATGAGCTGAAAACACCGCTTACAGCAATACGCGGCAGCATTGAATTGCTCAAAAGCGCTGACAGAGATGAGGAAACCCGAAGATATTTTTATGATGTTTTGGATATTGAAGCGGAACGGCTGCATCATTTAATTGATGACATGTTGGTATTGTCCCAGATTGAAAATGCAAAGCCCGACAGTACAGAACAGCGGTGTGATGTAGCTCAGGAAATCCGTGAAACAGTGGCAAGATTATATCCGATTGCCGAAAAGGAGAACATTTCTCTAAAGGTAGAGTTAAAAGACGGTATTTGGGTTGCATGTTCCTCATCACGCTTGCAGCAAATGCTTGGTAATCTGATTGAAAATGCAATCAAATACAATAAACCAAACGGTTCTGTGAAAATTACTGCAGAGGAATCGCGACAAATGGCAGTGATTCGCATTCAAGATACAGGAATCGGAATTGAAGAAGAACACTTTAACAGATTGTTTGAGCGTTTTTATCGTGTAGATACCAGTAGGTCAAGAGCAATTGGTGGTACGGGGCTTGGCTTGTCTATTGTAAAGCATTTGGCTGTACTATACGGTGGAGAAGTAAGTGTGGAAAGTACGCCCGGGGTAGGAACTACTTTTACTGTGCGTCTGCCGCTGTTATTGCCGGAAAAACTTAATATGTCATAAAAACAGCAGCGAAATTTTTGCTGCTGTTTTTATATGGAATTTATGGTATCAAAAACGCATACAAATGGAATATTCATTCTAATTTTTACTATTAGTATAATTTTTCGTTGAAAAACCGGCTGCACTATGTTAAAATAATAGCGTTTTCATATTGTATTGGCATAGTTACATATGATTTGATTGAGAAGGAGTTTGAAATGAGCGAAAAAGAACAATTGCCAAAGGCGTCCACCGAGCCAAAAGAGCCGACGGACCATCATAAAAAAAGAAAAATTGCTATTATCATTACAGTAATTGTATGTATCCTCATTGTTTTAATTGTTACATTGTGTTCCATTTTTCTGGCAGGAGGGCAACCTGGAAAAGACCAACCAGCTTCAGGCGATGCCAGTGGAGTGAGCTCTGCGGAAGGTACTTCCTCAACAGAGAGTGAACTTGCAGAAGGCGGCGGCGTACAAAAACCGGTTTATATCGACCCGAATTATGATGGAGTGACAGGTGGAGCCGGTACACAAGGAAGCTTAGAGGGAGGAAACACCAACGGCGGTACAGGAAATGGCGAAAATGACACAAATAATGGTCAAAACAATACAACCACTGCTGTAGGCAAGGTATCCTTGGATGCTGTAGATAAAAAGTTGTTGGTAGGAAAAACAGTGACATTAACGGCTGAAGTGTATCCTAATCAGGCAACGGATAAAAAACTTACATGGAAAAGCAGTAATGAGTCTGTAGCAACCGTAGAAAGCGGCGTAGTAACAGGAAAATCTCCGGGCGTGGCAGTGATTACAGCGACTACCTCCAATGGAAAATCTTCCGCTTGTGTTGTAACGGTACGTGCCAAAACCGCTTATGATGCACCTTATGACAAAGATGCTATTTACGCAGATATGGTATCCTACGGCATAGGAAAAGGATTTACGTTGGATACTGCGTTGTCGGCTGATTCTGCTGAATATTTTGAAGAATATACAGGAGACGGCTGGTATCAAGATGCCCCGGAATCACTTTGGAGCAAATGTGCTTGGATGATTGATAATGCGGCTCAGTCAGTAACAAGCAGTACCGGCAGTATGGATGGGCATCGCTTTAATATTCTGTTAAAAGCGGATAATAATGGAGAATATCATATTTATGTGCTCTATCAATAAGAGAGAACAGGAACTTTTCGTTTGAAAAGTTCTTTTTCTTTATCGTTTTCTGCTTGTGGACGATAAACCGCCCATGAAAAAAGGAAAAGATTCATGCTTTTCAGTCATGATGATTCTTTATGGAACATATGATTTTATTATGGAAAGGTGTGGTTATTGTGTTGATATGTTCCATAAAACCGAAAATAAAATTAACGGTTATTGTTATTTTAGGAATCATTGCAGCTATCATTGTATCCGTGATTATTTATTTTAATTTTAAAGGAGAGACATGGGTTATGGTGGCAGGCGCACAATATTCGATACAAGCCGGGGAAAACGAACAAAGAATCGACTTTTTAAAACAATTTGGATGGGAAGTAGAGCAGGAACCCGTATCTATTGAGGAAATTGTCATTCCTCAACAGTTCAATCAGGTGTACGAACGCTACAATGAATTACAAAAAACACAAGGAATGGACCTTACCAAATATGCAGGAAAAACAGTAAAAAAAGTGGTATATCAAATTACAAATTATCAGCGGCAGGATACCATTGTGCATGCAACACTGCTAATTTATCATGATAAAGTCATAGGAGGTGATATCAGCTCTGCCGAGTTAGATGGGTTCATGTATGGTTTTATGGGAGAAGGCTCACAGGAGACCAATCAATTATCCGGTTCTATGATAGCATCTGAGATTGAGGAGGCTTCGCAGCAATCCAAAGGAGAAATTCCTACCACAGCGTATCCAACAGACTGATAAGACTTTCTCTTGCAGGAAAAGTATGATAAAATAAAGCGACTGATAACAGGAGCGGATGGAAACATGAAAGAACGTTTGGATAAAATTCTTGCATCTCAAAATATAGGAAGCAGAAAAGACGTAGGATTGCTGATACGTAAAGGGGCAATTACGGTAAATGGTCTTGTTGTGAAGAAATCTGATACGAAAGTGGATGGAGACCTTGACGAAATTTGTGTCAACGGTATTTCGCTGCAATTTAAACGCCATTTATATCTTATGATGAACAAACCCGCAGGGATACTAAGTGCAGCCAGGGACAGCCGTATGCAGACAGTACTGGACTTATTGCCTGAAGTATATCGCCGCCGTGGATTATTTCCTGCAGGAAGACTGGACCGTGATACGGAGGGGCTTTTAATTATTACAGATGATGGAGATTTTGCGCATAAAATGTTGTCTCCCAAAAGCAACGTGTTTAAAGTGTATCATGCAAAATTGGATGCCCCTGTGACAGATGAAGATATCACTGCATTTGAAACAGGAATTGTGATTGGTGACCTGCATTGTTTGCCGGCACATTTGGAACGTTTGGAAAAGGAAGGGGAACCATGGGCAAAGGTGACCATTTGTGAGGGGAAGTTTCACCAAGTAAAACGAATGTTTTTAGCGCGAGGCAAACAAGTTGTATATTTGGAAAGAATTCAAATAGGAAATCTACAGTTGGACACAGATTTACATAGAGGAGAAACACGGGAATTAACAGAACAAGAGAGAACTGCAATTTTTCATAAATAATCGTAAAAAGAACTGTATATTGTGACAGTTCTTTTTTTATATACAAAATACACAAAAGATTTTGGGAAAAGAATGGACAGACAGTTTTTGAAAAATAAACTTTTTTCAAAAAATCATATGATTTTATGCTAAATAGGTTGAAAAAAACGTAATCTTTGTGTAAAATAAATAATACAATAAATATTTGTGGTGACAAACTTACCAAATGTTAAAAAAATTTTAAGGTATTCATGAACAAATTGCTTTACGCAATTCTTACAAAAAAGTGAGGGAAAATGATATGTCGAACAGATTATTCCAAGGTGTGATTCATCAAATGCGTGACGCCATTGACAGAACAATTGGCGTTATGGACGAAACATCCGTTATAATTGCGTGCAGTGAACTTGGCAGAATTGGAGAAGTAAACGAAAGTGTAAATGCAGAGACAATGGCCTCTACCGATACTTTTGTTTTAAACGGTTATACTTATAAATCATTTGGCAGCCGTCCCAAACCGGAGTTTGCCGTATTTGTATCCGGTACAGATAGTGAGGCTGTAAAGTACGCCAATTTATTGGCAATTTCTCTTGGAAGCATCAAACAATATTATGATGAAAAATATGATCGCAGCAATTTTATCAAAAATGTAATTTTAGATAACATTTTACCTGGTGATATTTATTTAAAGGCCAGAGAATTGCGCTTTAATACGGATGTAAGCCGTGTGTGCATGTTGATTAAAATTACCAATAAATCTGATGTTTCCGCTTATGATGTCATTCAAAATTTATTCCCTGATAAAACAAAAGACTTTATCATCAATATTAATGAAACTGATATTGCCTTGGTCAAAGAAATACGCAGCGATATTGAAATGAAAGACTTGGATAAACTGGCAAGCTCTATTGTAGATACATTATCCAGCGAATATTATATCCATTGTATGATTGGTATCGGTACCATTGTTGTGGGTATTAAAGATTTGGCACGCTCCTTTAAGGAAGCTCAGGTTGCAATGGAAGTAGGCAAAGTGTTTGATACGGAAAAAACCATTGTAAGCTATGATAATTTGGGCATTGCACGTTTGATTTATCAATTGCCTACCACCTTATGCGATATGTTCCTGAAAGAAGTATTCAAACGCGGCTCCATAGAATCTTTAGACCATGAAACATTGTTTACCATTCAACGTTTTTTTGAAAATAATTTAAACGTATCAGAAACTTCCCGTAAACTTTTTGTTCATAGAAATACCTTAGTTTATCGTTTGGAAAAAATTAAAAAAATTACAGGTTTAGACTTGCGTGAGTTTGAAGATGCGATTGTATTTAAAGTTGCTTTAATGGTGAAAAAGTATCTTTCTTCCAATCCTGTAAAGTTTTAGAATTATTTTTTCTTGATATTTCCAGTCGCTACAGAGTTAACAAAATAATTACAAAATAATTACAGTTATTTTCATTAAAAGAATTATAAAAGAAAGACCCATTGGTATGATTGTAAATAATATCAGTGGGTTTTGACACTTTTTCAAAAACTTACTCGAATTTTGTTACCAATGAGGAGAATTTGTTTTGATAGAGTTTAAGAATGTCTCCAAAGTATACCCCAATGGTGCGGTGGCTTTGAAGAATGTAAACATTAACATAGAAAAAGGCGAATTCGTTTTTATCGTAGGCTCCTCCGGTGCCGGTAAAAGTACTTTTTTGAAGTTAATTATGTGCGAAGAAAAACCGGAATCCGGCGACATTATATTCAACGGGCGAAATTTGTCAAAAATACGTAAGAGAGAAATTCCGTATATCAGACGTAATATGGGAACCGTGTTCCAGGATTTCCGCCTGATTGACCATATGACTGTTTATGATAATGTTGCATTTGCCATGCATGTTGTAGGGGCAAGTAACCGTGAGATTAAAAAACGTGTACCTTATATTTGCGGATTGGTTGGCCTTGAGAAAAAGATGAAGTGCAAACCTCATGAACTTTCCGGCGGCGAACAGCAGCGTGTTGGCTTGGCAAGAGCGCTTGTGAATAATCCCAAAATTATCATTGCAGACGAACCTACAGGTAACGTTGACCCGGATTTATCCTTTGAAATTGTAGATTTGCTCAGCGAAATTAACCGCCGCGGTACCACTGTTCTTATGGTTACTCACGAACATGACTTGGTTCAACATTTCCATAAACGTGTCATTGAAATTCACGGTGGTGTTGTGGTTGCTGATACAAACGTGAAAAATCAGCCGCAGCCTTATGTAAGGGGAGCATCGGTACCAAATACGCCTGAACAAGAACAGGATACATTCCAAGATGATGATTTGCTTGATGATGATTATAGAGAAGACGATGCAGGCGAACAAGTTACATATCCAGACTCTGATTATCAGGAAATGTTAAGACGTTACAGTGTTGCTTCAGAAGAGGAACTGGAAGAGCAAACGGAAGAAGTGAAAGAATATATTCCGGGACATGTAAAAGAACATATTGTAAATGTCGAGACAATTTCTCAACCGGAGGCTCAGTCGGAAGACGAAGATAATGAGGAAGAAATTGTTCATTATGAAGATGCATTGGAAGAGCTTGAAAATGTTTTAAAACATGAAACAGAAGAGGACGAGAAAGACAAGGAGGTGGCAAAGGGATGAAATTAGGCTACCTGTTTAAAGAAGGCGTAAAAAATGCTTGGTCTAATCGTACTATGACAATTGCTTCCATAGCTGTTTTGGTTTCTTGTCTATTATTAACCGGCTCTGCAGTTCTGTTTTCTATGAATCTTGCTAAGGCTATGGAGGTTTTCCAGGGAGGAAACTCCATTCAGGTATATCTGGATGATGGATTACCTACTTTGGAATCTGTAAAAATAGGAGAAGCAATTAAATCGATTGATAATGTAGAGAATTGTGAGTTTGTTTCAAAAGATGAAGCGGTGCAGAGCTATATTGACGCTTTGGGCGGTGATGGCGATATTCTGGCCGGATTAACGGGAGAAAATAATCCACTGCCGGATGCCTTTAGAATTTCATTAAAAGATTTATCCATTTATGAAGAAACAGCACAGCAGATTTTAAGTATTGAGGGCGTACAAAAAATTAATGACTATTCCGAAGTTGCAAATAAATTAACAAGACTGGACACTATGGTGAAAATTGTTGCAATCAGTGTTGTAACTGTATTAGGTATCGTTTCACTGTTTATTATTGCGAATACCATTCGAGTCACTATGCACTCCAGAAGACTGGAAATCAGTATTATGAAATCGGTTGGTGCTACAAACGGTTTTGTAAGGGTGCCATTTTTAGTGGAAGGTGCTTTAATCGGATGTATTTCCGGTTTGATTTCCAGTGGTTTGGTTGCATTGGCATACAATTATGTAATGAAGGTTATTTCCAGCCTGATGTCATCGTTTATACCATTGCCGTTATCAACAGTCATTCCATGGACTATTTTAGCGTTTGTTGGGGCAGGTATTTTATTTGGACTTGTTGGCGGTCTAATCTCCATTGGAAAGTATTTGAATAAAGAAGGGAGTAAGGTAATTGCTTTGTAAAACTTTGAGAAACAAAATTATTAAAATTGCATTGATTGCTACTATGGCTGTTTCTGTTACCGTAGCGCCAATCATGCATACATATTTCACTCCTACCGTTTCCGCTGCATCTTCGTTGGATGAACTGCAGGAAAAACAAAGTGAAATTGAACAACAAAAAGAAGAAACCAACGCAAAGTTGGAAAGCTTGAAAGCTGACCAAACACAGCAGCAAGAGTACAAAAATACACTTGACCAACAATTGTATAATGTAAAACAAGAAAAATATGTGATTGAAGAGCGTATTAGTGTACTGGATGCTCAAATTGTTGAAAAGCAAGCTGCAATTGAAGATAAACAAGCAGAAATTGACGCCAATTTTGAACAATTGGGTCAACGTCTAAATGCAATTTATCTTGCAGGTGAAACAACTACGCTAGAAATCTTACTTCATTCCAGCAATGCAACTGAGCTAATGGACAACATGGAGGTAGTGCAGAGCATTACAGAACATGATAAAAAACTAATTGAAGAGTTACAAACAGCTATCAGTGAAATTAAAGATGAAAAAGCTGAGATTGAAGCCAACCGTGACGAAGTAGCCAGCGCTAAAGTGGAGCTTGACCAAAAGCAGGAAGAAATCAATGCACTTGTAGAAGAGAGCAATCGTGTATTGGAAGAGCTAAATGCGAATATTGCTCAAGAAAATGAGCATTTACATGTTTTGGATGAACAAAGTGCCGAAGCGGCTGCAGCGGTTGATCAGTGGTTTGCGGATTATTATGCACAACAAGCACAACAAGCGCAGCAAAATCAAAACAATAATTCCGGCAGCTCTGGAAACTCAGGTGGTTCCGGCAATTCCGGCGGTTCTACCAACGGTGGCGGAAGTTCTTCCGGTGGGGGAAGTTCCAGTGGCGGTGGAGCCATTATTAACGGTGGTTTAAGTTCCACAGGTTGGATGTTCCCTGCGCCGGGTACATACGGATTGACTTCTGATTTTAGCGATGGCAGAAATCACGGTGCTTGGGATATCGCTACTGGAGGATGTTACGGTAACCCAATAGTTGCAGCAAAATCAGGTACAGTTATGAATGCTATGCCTGATCCTTACGGATATGGCACCTACGTAATGATTGATCATGGAAATGGCTATATTACTGTATACGGTCATATGAGCAGCAAAATTGCTACTCCGGGTCAATATGTTGAACAAGGACAAGTAATTGGTTATATTGGAAATACAGGTCAGTCCACAGGACCACACCTACACTTTGAGGTGCGCTACATGGGAGTAAAACAAGATCCTCTTAATTACTATCCTGATATTTACGGCTCTTTAACTAAATATTTTTAGTGCTTAAAAACGATTCTGAAGGTAAATTCAGAATCGTTTTTGATTTGTAAAAGAAAATGATTATCTTGAGTTCTTTACTGTATTGTCAATCTTTATTTTTTGTAATTATAAATTTATGGGGTAGGTATTTTGTTCTAAACTCCTAATTGTCATTGACAGATACAGGCACTTTTACTATAATAGGACATAAGTATTAATCAATGCTTACAGCATTTTATTTATACAGCACACACCAATTTTATATCAATATCATAAAGGTGGTTATTCACATATGTCTAAACCAATTTTTTTGACAGAAGAGGGCCTTGCAGCGCTGGAGCAAGAACTGGAAGATTTAAAATCTGTCAAACGTAAAGAAATTGCAGAGAAAATTAAAGTCGCACTGTCATTTGGTGACTTGTCTGAAAATAGTGAATATGATGAGGCGAAAAACGACCAAGCCATTGTAGAAGCACGTATTGCAGATATTGAGGTTATGCTGAAAAACGTGCAAGTCATTGATGAAAGTGAACTTGGCACAGAGAATATCCACATTGGTTCTAAAGTGGAAGTAAAAGTAACTGCGGTGAAAAATGGAGAGTCCAGTATTAAAGAATACCGCATTGTAGGTTCTAACGAAGCAAACCCAAAAGCAGGAAGAATTTCTGATGAATCTTTGATTGGAAAATCTTTATTGGGACATACTGTAGGAGATAAGGTGGAAGTGGAAGTACCTGCAGGTGTTATGCTTTATGAAGTGTTAAGTATTTCAAAGTAAGATTGTAGGGGGGCGGCGTGAGTTTTTCACCCTGCCCTTTTATTTTTAAGAAGTTTAAAGTAGGGAGAGTATAACATGAGCGAAAAGGAAAAAGAGGCTATTGTGGAAGAACAGCAGCAAGATATCAGTGAATTACTTCAAATTCGCCGTGATAAATTGGCTGCATTACAAGCAGAAGGGAACAATCCGTTTTTTGTAAATACTTGCGATAAAGATATCAGTGCACAGGAAATTCATGACCGCTTTGAAGAGCTGGAAGGAAAAGATGTGTGCATTGCAGGCCGTATTATGAGCTGGCGTGATATGGGAAAAGCAAGTTTTATGGATATCCACGACCGTTCAGGACGAATGCAGGTATATTTGAAAATAGATGAAGTTGGAGAGGATGTGTACAAGGGCCTTTCTAATTGGGATTTAGGTGATATTGCAGAAGTAAAAGGATATGTATTCAGAACACGCCGCGGAGAAATTTCCGTACATGCAAAATCTATTCGTTTGCTTTCCAAATCTTTGCTTCCATTGCCTGAAAAGTTCCATGGACTTAAGGATACAGACTTAAGATACCGTCAACGCTATGTGGATTTGATTGTAAATCCGGAAGTAAAAGATACTTTTATCAAACGCAGTAAAATTATCAGCACTATGCGTTCTGTACTGGATAACTTAGGATTTATTGAGGTGGAAACTCCTATTTTAAACACCATCGCGGGCGGTGCTGCTGCCAGACCTTTTATTACACATCACAATACATTAAATATGGATTTGTTTTTGCGTATTGCGCCTGAGCTGTATCTGAAACGTCTCATTGTAGGCGGTATGGAAAAGGTGTATGAAATTGGACGCCAATTCCGTAATGAAGGTATGTCTGTGAAACATAATCCTGAATTTACTACCATTGAACTGTATGAAGCGTATACAGATTACCATGGTATGATGGATATCACAGAGAATTTAATCAATGCTTGTGCACAAGCTGTTTGTGGAAGCGATATCATTACGTATCAAGGGGAAGAAGTCAATCTGCAAAAACCATTTCGTCGCTTGACCATGATAGAAGCTGTGAAAGAATATACAGGTGTGGATTTTGATGCATTCGTAGGCGACAATGAAAAGGCCCATGCTGTGGCAAAAGAATTGAATCTGCCTGTTGAAAAGCATCATGTTTGGGGCGATATTTTAAATCTGGCATTTGAAGAAAAAGTAGAAGAAAAACTTCTGCAGCCAACCTTCATCTGTGATTATCCTGTTGAGGTTTCTCCACTGACAAAACGAAAAGCGGATAGACCCGAACTGGTAGAACGCTTTGAGTTGTTTATTACACGCCGCGAATTTGCAAATGCATATACAGAATTAAATGACCCAATAGACCAAAAAGAGCGTTTTGAATATCAAATGAAATTACGCGAACAAGGTGATGAAGAGGCCAACCAAATTGATGACGATTTCATTACAGCACTGGAATATGGTATGCCTCCTACCGGTGGTATGGGTATGGGAATTGACCGTTTAGCAATGCTGTTGACAGATAGTGCATCCATTCGTGATGTATTGCTATTCCCCACAATGAAGCCTTTAAACAATTAAAAAGTACGCAAATCTATATAGGCAATGAGTTTTTGAGAATTTAAAAAATTTTAGGCCGTATATCTTATTTCATTCGGTAGAAAGAAATAAGCCGATAGTTACAAATATATTATGAATAGATAAAATGGGCAGTCGGATGACCGAACTGCCCATTTGTATTATTGGTACGAAATAAGTCGACTTTTTACAGGCAGCTATATGAACGGGACAATTTATATACAGCGTAGCTTCACCTTAAAAAAGCGGTAATGTAAGCCCTGAACATTTAAGAAATTCTGTGAAATGGCAGTGAGAGTAAAAAAGAGTGAAAGGCATTATTCCAATTAATCATTGTCTTTTCTTTGAGTTGTAAATACGCGACTCTTTGATGTTGTCACTTTGCTATTGGTTGACATTTATTTCTCAAATTGATATAATATCTAAGCGTATTTTCATTATGTAATTTTGTCGTAAAATTTCTTTTACAAAGTAATTTTATGATTTTTATGAAAGGCAATGGGATATAAAAAATGGAAACTTTATATAGAAAAACCGAAAAGCCTGTTTTAGTTTTAGAGTTAATTTTTAAGCTTTTATTTATTACTTATGGATTTTTGCAGGCAAGTTCTATCACATTCGGCAATAAAATTATTTCCGTTGTTCTTTGGCCGACCATAGCGCTTGGCGGCTTACTCATTCTTTACAGATTTTTATTCTTTAAAAAATATAAAGATTCGACCGGCATATATATTTTAATCTTTTTTGCGGTCAGTTATGCCATTTCATCAATTTTTATGAGGCAATACGGCGTATCTGAGAACTTTCGCTATCTTGTATTTCTGACTTTACAGTTCGGCATGCTTTATGCTTACAAAAATGGAGACTGTGTTGACAAGGTTAAAAAGCATTTTCAAATTTGCATGCAGTATGTTTGTTTGGTTACAGCGGTGTTGGCATTAACCAGTTTTGTATTGATGTTTTCGGGTTATAACAAAGCGTTTGTTTCGCTCGACAATCCAGAGGCTCCGCCTTATTACATAGGTTTTGCAAATGGACGTCTTTACGGAGCTTATTGGGATCCCAATATCGGTGCGTTAACAGCAGTTGTTGTTATCTTATTATCAGTATATTTCATCATTAAACATAAGCATTGGGTGCTGAAAACTTTGCATGCATTGAATTTGACACTTCAGGTGTGTTATGTGGCTTTTTCAGACTCCAGAACCGGCAGAGTAGCACTTTTGACATCAGTATTTTGTTTATCTGTTTTCTTATTGCTGAAAAAGGTAAACATAAAAAAGCTTGCGTTAAAAGTTGTGTGTATCATCGCGGCGTCGCTTGTCATTGCTGTTGCTGCTTATGAATTGCCTGCGGGAATTCAATCGGGTTACAATTTAACCGTGCAAAGTATGATGAAAGATGATGGTAATGTAGATTCCCCTGATAAGCCGAACTCACTGGTAATTGAGCGTGGCGGTGAACTTGAGACTGACCCGTCAAACAGACGTTTTGACATTTGGGAAAGCGCTGTCGACATATTCAAATCATCACCAATTTACGGCGCTTCTCGTGGAAACCTTTTGAAGTATGTAGAAGCTGAATTGCCGACATCTTACCTTATTACAAATGATTATATTCATTTTTCAAGTATGCATAATGTGTTCTTTGAAATTTTAGCAAGCCAGGGTATTTTAGGTATTGTTCCATTTTTGGCATTTGCACTTTTAATCGTAATACATCTATTCAGAAACAGAAAATTATTATTTGAAAGTGAAGAATTCAGTGCATTTGCGGCTATTTTGGCATGTATGGTTGCTGTTTGCACAGCAAGCATGTTTATCATTGAAATTGTATATGTCGTATCTCCGGCATCGTCGGTGTTCTGGATTGGTTTGGGTTACATGAACAAATTTATTTCAAGCAAAAATGGTGATGTGTCGTTCATAAAGAAATGGTTTCAAAAGAAAAAGTCTGAAATCAAAAAATCTGAAACCCAAAAGTCGTGAGCTTTTATGACATAGACATGATGGTGATTTTAGTTGCTATATGAATGGTTACAAACTACAACATTACGCTACCAAAATATGAAACCTGAATATTTCCGCAATAAAATCAAGAGACTAAATTTCATATAATTAAGAAAAGAGATGACACAATCATGAGAAGTGATTTAATGAAAGGCGGTCCCAGCCGTGCACCTCAGCGTTCTTTATTGCGTGCATTGGGACTTTCGGACATGGAGTTGACACGTCCGTTTATTGGTGTGGTTTGTTCTAAGAGTGATTATATTCCGGGTCATAAACACTTGGGAGAAATCGCGGAAGCAGTAAAAGCAGGAATTCGCAATGCAGGCGGAGTTCCGTTTGAATTTGAAACCATTGGTGTTTGCGATGGATTGGCAATGGGACATCAAGGTATGAAATATTCTCTATGCTCCCGTGAATTAATTGCGGACTCTATTGAAGTCATGCTGACAGCTCATCCTTTAGATGCGGTTGTGTTTATTCCAAACTGCGATAAAATTGTACCCGGCATGGTTATGGCAGCGTGCCGTTTGAATTTACCAAGTATTTTTGTAAGTGGTGGACCAATGCTTCCGGGCAAACATAAAGATACTCGTTTCGGACTTTCTGAAATGTTTGAAGCAGTTGGCAGTTATGCGTCCGGAAAAATTGATTTGGACGAATTGACAGATATGGAAAAATCAGCTTGTCCAAGCTGCGGTTCTTGTTCCGGCATGTATACGGCAAATTCTATGAACTGTTTAACTGAAGCGATAGGATTGGCTTTACCCGGAAATGGCAGCATTCCTGCGGTCATGTCTGCCAGAACTGCACTTGCAAAGCAAGCAGGTGAACGCATTATGGAATTGCTGAAACAAAATCTTCGTCCAAAAGACATTCTAAATGAAAAAGCATTTGAAAATGCGTTAAGAAGCGATATGGCTCTGGGTTGCTCCAGCAATACCGTTTTGCATTTGCTTGCCATTGCATATGAAGCAGGTGTGAATGTAACGATGGATTTGATTGATGAAATCAGCAAAACAACACCTCAGCTTTGCAAACTAAATCCTGCAAGCGAAGTGTTTATTACGGATTTAAATGAAGTGGGCGGTATTCAATCTGTACTGAAAGAACTTGCAAAAGCAGGATTGGTACATACGGATATTCCAACAGTCAGTGGTACGGTTGGTGAGAGAATGCAGAATTATCCTGCGGCTGATGGTGAGGTTATTCGTACTATTGAAAATGCTTTCCGTAAAGATGGCGGTATTGCTATCTTGAAAGGCAATATTGCACCGGAAGGCGCAGTTGTAAAACAAGGTGCGGTTGCACCTGAAATGATGGTTCACAGTGGTCCTGCACGTTGCTTTAACTGTGAAGAGGATGCCTCAGAAGCAATTCTTGGCGGTAAAATTAAAGCAGGTGATGTTGTAATTATTCGTTATGAAGGACCAAAAGGCGGTCCTGGTATGCGTGAAATGTTACAGCCAACCGCGGCCATTACAGGTATGGGACTGGGTGCCAGCGTTGCACTGATTACAGACGGACGTTTTTCGGGTGCTACCCGAGGCGCTTCTATCGGACACGTTTCTCCTGAAGCTGCAGCAGGCGGTGTAATTGCGTTGATTGAAGATGACGACATCGTTGATATCAATATCACAGAACGTAAGCTGGATGTTCGTGTAAGTGAGCAAGAGCTTGCAGAAAGAAAGAAACGTTGGAAAGCTCCAGAAAAAGAACTGACAGGTTATATCAAACGCTATGCACAGCATGTAACCTCAGGTTCTCGCGGTGCTGTATTCGAAAAATAAAGACACGTATTATTTTGTCGGCACAGTACCCGTAAAACGGTACTGTGTTTTTTTGTGAAGTTGAAAAAAGATGAAAAAAACAGTATAATAGATAGAAATGATTATGAGTTTGAATGAGGGGGAAATAGAAATGGGCATGACCATGACACAAAAAATTCTTGCTGCACATGCCGGGTTGGACTCTGTAAAAGCAGGTCAATTAATTGAAGCCAACTTGGACATTGTATTAGGCAATGATATTACAAGCCCAGTTGCAATCAATGAATTTGAAAAATGTGGTGCCAAAGGCGTATTTAATAAAGAAAGAATTGCGCTTGTAATGGACCACTTTACACCAAATAAGGATATTAAGGCTGCAGAACAATGCCGTCAGGTAAGAAATTTTGCAGATAAATATGATATTAAGAATTATTTTGATGTAGGGCAAATGGGCATTGAGCATGCACTTCTCCCTGAGCAAGGGGTTGTAGGTCCGGGCGATGTTATTATTGGCGCGGATTCACACACTTGTACTTATGGCGCTTTAGGTGCATTTTCCACAGGTGTAGGTTCTACAGATATGGCTTGCGGTATGATAACAGGAAAAGCCTGGTTTAAGGTACCATCTGCAATTAAAGTAGAACTTGTAGGAAAACTTCAAAAATATGTAAGCGGTAAAGATGTTATTTTGCACTTGATTGGTAAAATTGGCGTAGATGGCGCTTTATACCGTTCTTTAGAGTTTACAGGAGAAGGTGTTGCAAGTTTGTCCATGGACGACCGTCTTTGCATTGCAAATATGGCAATTGAAGCAGGCGCCAAAAATGGTATCTTCCCGGTAGATGATGTGACACTGGAATATTGTAAAGACAGATGCCAGAGAGAGCCTAGAATTTTTCAGGCAGACGCGGATGCAGAGTACGATGAAACCATTGTAATTGACCTTTCTGCGTTGCGCCCTACAGTGGCATTTCCTCATTTACCTGAAAATACCAAGACCATTGACGAAATTGGCGAAAACGAAATTAAAATTGACCAAGTAGTAATTGGTTCCTGCACCAATGGCAGAATTGAAGACTTGGAAGTGACCGCTGAGATTTTAAAAGGCAAAAAAGTTGCCAAACATGTAAGATGTATCATTATTCCGGGTACACAGTCCATTTATTTGGAGGCGATTCGCAGAGGTTGGGTAGAAATCTTCATCGAAGCAGGCGCAGTATTTTCTACACCAACATGCGGTCCTTGTCTGGGCGGACACATGGGCATTCTGGGCAAAGGCGAGCGTGCGGTTTCAACAACAAACCGTAACTTTGTGGGACGTATGGGCCACATCGATTCAGAAATTTACTTGTCCAGTCCGGCAGTTGCTGCTGCAAGTGCATTGACCGGTTATATTACAGACCCAACCAAATAAAAAGGAGGCTTTCCATATGAACGCACATGGTATTGTACATAAGTATGGCGATAATGTTGATACAGACGTAATTATCCCTGCCCGTTATTTGAATACCGCTTCCCACAGTGAGCTGGCTGCTCATTGTATGGAAGATATTGATAAGGATTTTGTAAACAAAGTAAAACAAGGCGATATCATTGTTGCCAATAAAAACTTTGGCTGCGGTTCTTCTCGTGAACATGCTCCCATCGCGATTAAAGCAAGCGGCATTTCTTGTGTAATCGCAAGCACATTTGCACGTATCTTTTATCGCAATTCTATTAATATCGGCCTTGCAATTTTAGAATGTGATGAGGCAGCAAAAGATATTAAAGACGGTGATGAAGTAAAAGTAGATTTTGATACAGGTGTAATCGAAAACGTTACTACGGGAAAAACATACCAGGCAGAACCATTCCCGCCGTTTATTCAAAATATTATTTCCAAAGGCGGATTACTGAAAAGTATAGGAAAATAATGAGAAGGAGTATTTCTGAAATACATTAGTATTTTGGTTATACTCTTTTGTTGTTTTATAGACAGAAAAACGGAAAAGCTTTATAAAATATTCATAAATATCAAGCGATTTTCTATTATAATGAAGCTATCAAGATACTAAAGAGAGGAATCGGTTATGATGTCGGCAGGTAAAATATTAGTAGTGGATGACGACCAGAATATTTGCGAATTATTGCGTTTATATATTGAAAAAGAAGGCTTTGAAGTCCGTATTGCCAATGACGGTCGCAAAGCATTGGAGATTTTTGAAGAGCAGAATCCCGATTTGATTATGCTGGATATTATGTTGCCGGAATTGGACGGTTGGCAGGTGTGCAGAGAAATCAGAAAGAAATCTCAATGTCCTATCATTATGCTGACTGCGAAAGGTGAGGTATTTGATAAAGTACTTGGCCTTGAATTAGGTGCGGACGACTATGTGGTAAAACCGTTTGAAACCAAAGAAGTAGTTGCCCGCATTAAGGCTGTTTTACGCCGCTACGGAAGCAATGCTGAGGAGCAGGTAAAAGAAGTGCGTTACGATAAATTAAGCATCAACTTGACCAATTATGAGTTGAAGGTGGATGGTGTGGCAATTGATACACCTCCCAAGGAGATGGAATTGATTTACCATTTGGCCAGCAATCCCAACCGTGTATTTACTCGTGACCAGCTTTTGGATGAAGTATGGGGATTTGATTATTACGGAGATTCCCGTACCGTTGACGTGCACGTAAAACGTTTAAGAGAAAAGCTAGAGGGCGTTTCTGATAAATGGGCGCTGAAAACTGTTTGGGGTGTTGGTTACAAATTTGAGCTGAAAGAATAAAGAGAGGGCTGTTTTGATTGAAAAAGAGCTTGTTTAAGAAATACTTAAGTGTAACATCTATTATCATTGTGGTTAGCTTTTTATTCTTAGGCACCGTTATGATTGTATTTATTGCTCGCTACTTCCAGTCTGAAAAGCAGGCGCAGTTAACCCAGAATGCAAAAAGTATGGCAAGCATTGCAGGTCAAAGCGTTGTTATGATGCAAGATAATCAATACTTAATCGACGGTTCCAGAATGGCTTTATTTATTAAGGCTTTTTCGGAGAATGTGGATGCTGATTTTTTCTTGGTGGATCAGTCCGGTGCTGAAATGATTTCTACCTACAGCATTGAAGAAGATGAAAATCCCAGTGCAGATATCAAATCCAGGAAAAATATCAGTTCTGAAGCCATGCAGCAAGCATTATCCGGATATTTTTCCGCTACAGGTACTATGAATGGGTTGTATAGCAGTAATTACTATATTATTGGGGTACCGATTGTTACCACCAATTCATCGGGTCAACAAGTGGCGATAGGAGCTGTATTTGCTGCATCTGACCTGAAGGTATTGGATGTATTCAGAGATGAAACCATTAAAATGTTTTTATTGGCGGCTGTTGCAGCATTTATGGTATCTTTTTGCATTGTTTGGACATTCTCGTACAAATTGGCAAAACCACTGCGAGAAATGGCAATTGCAACCAAACACTTTGGAGAAGGAGATTTCTCGGTTCGTGTTCCTGTTGAAAGTCAGGATGAAATTGGAGAGCTGGCATCTGCATTTAACCAAATGGCGGAAACATTGGCGGCAGGTGAAAGTATGAGGCGCAATTTTATTGCCAATACTTCTCATGAGCTGAAAACACCTATGACAACCATTGCAGGATTTGTGGATGGTATTCTGGATGGTACCATTCCCGAAGAAAAACGCAATCATTATTTGAAAATTGTTTCTCAGGAAGTAAAACGTTTGTCCCGTTTGGTAAAGACCATGTTGGATCTTTCTAAAATTGACAGCGGTGAAATGAAACTGCGCCTTACTCGCTTTGATTTAAGTAATACCGTATTTGTTACGTTGCTATCGTTTGAAAAAGCCATAGAAGACAAAAAAATAGAAATTCGTGGTTTGGAAACCGCCTCCAGTTTATTTGTAGACGGTGACCCTGATATGATACATCAGGTTTTATATAATTTATTGGAAAATGCAGTAAAGTTTACGAATGTAGAAGGTTACATTGACATACGCTTAGCAGAAACCAATGACCGTGTAACAGTCACCATTAAGAACAGTGGTCCGGGTATTCCTGCGGATGAAGTGGCTATGATATTTGACCGTTTTTATAAAACGGATAAATCTCGCAGTCAAGATAAAAACGGAATGGGCCTTGGGCTTTATATTGTTCGTACCATCATCCGTCTGCATGGCGGTGAAATTAGTGTTAGCAGTGTTGAGAATGAATTTTGCCAATTTGAATTTTGGCTGCCTAAGAAGATAAAAGATTTAAATTCAGATAAAGGAAAAGACAGTAAAGAACCAAAAGACAGCAAGTGGAATAATCCTCTAAAAAGTGATAGCAAGCAAGTAAAAACAGATAAGAAAGCGAAGAAAAAAGAAGAAGCAGATTCTGCGCCTGAGGTCATTGAAGTGACAGATGTAGAAATTGTAGAAAAACCAAAAGATGACGATGCTGCACTGCATTGATGTGTAATGAACAGTAGGGTAAACATAGTTTTGCCCTACTGTTTGTCATCAGATACTATTGATAAGAGGTGTATACATGGACGAAAACCGCAATCCGTTTGATTCTACGCAGTCAAATTCCAATCCGTCTGAGCCACAGCAAACAGGTTCCCATACCACTCCGTCAACGGAATGGCCTCAACAGGGGGCTGCCGGCCAATCGGAGAGTGTCTATTACCAATCAGGGCAAGAATATAGGAACACAGAACAGAATCAGCAAGAAAGAAGTTCTGATATCCCGCCGTACCAATGGAACTCTTCCTATCAGGGAGATTTTTCCGGGAATCGAGAACCGTCCGGGCAGCAAGCTCCACGTGATTCCTATGGGCAGCAATATCCTTACGGAACAGGACAGCCGAATTCTTGGAACCAAAATGATAATGGCGGTTCATTTCCCAATTGGAACGGGCAGTATTGGCAAAATGGAGCAGGATTTCAGCCTTCTCCTTCCGGATGGCCTCCTCAGGAACCCAAACAGAAGATGAGCGTAGGTGTAAAGGTATTTATTGTGATATTGGCTGTTTTGGCAGTCAGCTTTATTGGAGGTTTTGCTGGATTTGGTATTTATGTGGTGGTTCAGCAGCAAGATGGCACATCATCTGAATCAAGCGATAATCACAGTTCTTCTCAATCTTCCAATGATACTATTGTGGATGAGGACACAGCTGCAAACATTCCTGATAAAACGGACCCGGATTTTCAGGGAATCACGCTTTCATCTGCTGACAGCGAAACACTTACTCCTGAACAAGTGTATGAAAAAGTATCGGTATCCATGGTCAGCGTTTTGGCGACTTCTATCGGCAATACAACAGAAAGTGGTTCTTCTGTCAGTCAGGGAAGCGGGGTCATTGCAACTTCCAATGGATATATCATTACAAATGCACATGTAATTAATTATTCCAAATCCGCACAAGTATCTGTTATTACGCATGACCAAAAGCAATATGATGGTATCGTAGTAGGTCTTGATAAGGATGCCGATTTGGCTGTGATTAAAATTGAAGCGGAAGGTTTAACTCCCGCTGAATTTGGAGATGACAGTAATTTATCTGTAGGAGAAACCGTGGTTGCGATTGGAAATCCGGGTGGTGTACGTTATTCCGGCTCTATGACCATGGGGGTTGTATCTGCAGTGAATCGCAGTGTAGCAAATTATAGCAGTACCGGCATTACGTATATACAAACAGATACAGCCATTAATCCGGGCAACTCAGGAGGCGGATTAATCAATATGCGTGGGCAGATTGTTGGAATTAATACCATAAAAGTAGTTTCTTCCGGTTATGAAGGTATGGGATTTTCTATTCCAATCAGTCAAGCAAAGTCTATATTGGACACATTAATCAGAGAAGGTGATATACCATCTGTGGGCAGACTGGGTATTACAGGTTCCACTCAATATCTGCCGGTAGATGGTGAAAACTATTCTGTAGCAGGCGGCGTATTGATTGCATCTATTGATAGCAGCAGCCCTTTAGCAGACAGCGACTTGGAACAGGGGGATTTGGTTGTAGCATTTAATGGTAATACCATTAAAACACTTGAGGATGTATATACGCAGTTAAAAGATTATCGTGTGGGGGAAGAAATTACCTTAACCATTCGCAGAATGAATGAAAATGAGGATTTCACATTTGACGTGCAAACTACGATTATGAACCGAGATTAAAAACTTTAATATTGTTTAAGCATTTCATAAAAGCCGAACTTTCTCAATTGAAAGTTCGGCTTTTTTCTTTTTTTCGTATTCTGACTCGTTTTTGAAAAATTTTTTCACATCATATTTCCCTATTTAGGCGAATTTTCCACTCTTTTTTACGGTATAGTGAGGGGGTTTATATAAATAAAAGCATTAGGAGGACTTTATGGAACATACAGAACAGGAAAAACAGACAAAATTAGTGGAAGGTCTTGAGCGCTTAGCTTTTGGTAATGTAACAGATGCCATTAAACTTTTGTTTTGTGATGAGTTAAATACCCGCATACTGAATAAATTGGACTTATTCAATATTTCTGAAATTAAGCGACCAAAAGGCGGAGGAATTGAAATCAAATTTTATGACCGTTTGAAGGCGCTGCAATGCTTGCAGGAATTATACAATGGTCAGTCAAGTGATACTTCCGGCTTTTACCGTGCTTTGGAGCAAGGTGTGAAAACATTTGAGGAGGATGAATCTTAATTGATATTTCAATCATTCTCAAAAAAACAGCTGCAGGCATTAAGCTGGTGGTATCGAGGCAGTCCGTATGCCTCTTACACAGCTGTTATTTGTGACGGTGCAGTCAGAAGCGGAAAAACCTTATGTATGAGTATTTCGTTTTTTCTCTGGGCTTTTTATCAATTTCAAAATCAATCGTTTGCCTTCTGCGGTAAAACCATACGCTCTTTAAGGCGGAATTTAATCACCCCTGTTTTACCGATTTTGAAGGAGTTGGGTTTTCAATGTCACATTCATTATTCAGAAAATTGTTTGAGTGTAATCTTTCAAGGACGAAAAAATCGATTCTATTTGTTTGGCGGTAAAGATGAAGGTTCGGCAGCAATGATACAAGGTATTACGTTAGCAGGTGTTATGTTTGATGAAGTTGCCTTGATGCCGCGCTCTTTTGTGGAGCAAGCTTTGGCAAGATGCTCTGTAGAAGAGGCAAAGTTTTGGTTCAACTGTAATCCGGAGCATCCTCAGCATTGGTTTTACCAAGAATGGATTTTAAAAACCAAACAAAAACAGGCGTTATATTTGCATTTTACAATGGAGGATAATCCGTCGTTGTCCCCAAAGGTGCGTAAGCGCTATCATTCTTTGTATTCAGGTGCGTTTTATGAACGCTTTGTTTTGGGAAAATGGGTAGCGGTACAAGGTCTTATCTATCCTTTTATGACTCAAGATAGATTTTGCGATACACCGAAAGGAGCATTTGAGGAATATGTGGTATCCTGCGATTACGGCACCATTAATCCTTCCTCCTTTGGTTTGTGGGGAAAACAACAAGGGATTTGGTATCGTCTGGAGGAATATTACTATCATTCCCGTTTGACGGGGATGTCCCGCACGGATGAGGAACATTATGCAGGATTGGTAGCTTTAATCGCAGGTCGTCCGGTTGCCAAAATTGTGGTAGACCCATCTGCCGCCAGCTTTATTGCGGTTATTCAGCGTCATGGAGCGTATTTGGTTCTTCCTGCAAAGAATGACGTGGTAGATGGTATCCGTGCAGTGAGTGTTGCTTTAAAACAAGGGGATATCCGAATTTGCAATACTTGTACGGATACGATTCGTGAATTTGGTTTATACCGCTGGAACGATTCCATGCACAAAGATATGCCGATTAAGGAAAATGACCACGCTATGGATGACATTCGCTATTTTGTTTCTACCGTTTTATCAGAAAGAAGTGACGATTTTTTTGTTATGGCAACGCAGCGCTGTTGATTTATTTCAGTACGGCGCAGTCGACATAGAAAATACCAACAACAGATGATAGAGAAAAAAGAAGGGATTTTTTCATTGAATTTCATGAGAAAACAAGGACAAGAGGGGAAAAAGAAGAAAAAAGAACAAGCTTTAGAAAGTAAGACAGTTGACGCTACCATGGCAGTCCAAACTGTTGGTAAACAAGATTATTTTGTTTGGCAATGTTGTGAGAATAACATTGCTGCGGAGCGGCAGCTTTATACTGCATTAAGAGGTGCAGTGCCGATTATTGATTCTGCCATTCATAAATTGCTTCGTATTATTGGAAATTTTACTGTGGAATGCGAGGATAAACAGGTGGAAAAAGAGCTGCATTCTTTTCTGGACCACGTAAAGGTGAATACGTATCAACAAGGTATTTACAGTTTTATCAGCTGCTATTTTGACCAGTTGCTTACTTATGGTACAGCAGTTGCTGAGATAGTTCCTACCATAGGAGGCGATGATATTGGTGCATTGTATGTAGCTGATTTGGACAACATTGATTTAATGCATAACGATAAAACGTTATCCGTGGATATTTATGTAAAAGATAACTTTGGGGAAAGAAAGCCGATTCCATATCCGGATTTGATTTTAATGACAGCACTCAATCCGCCTCACGGCAGTGCACATGGCGTTTCCATTTTAAGAGGGTTGCCGTTTGTCAGTGAAGTGCTTCTGAAAATTTATAAATCCATTGGTATGAACTGGGACAGAGTTGGTAACGTCAGATTTGCAGTTACCTACAAACCGACCAGTGACCCCATGGACCGTGCGTATGCAAAAGAACGTGCACAGCAAATTGCCACAGAGTGGAGCCGTGCTATGCGCAGCGGCGATATCAGTGATTTTGTGGCAGTGGGTGATGTAGGGATTAAAGTCATTGGCGCGGACAACCAGATTTTAGATAGTGAAGTACCTGTACGTCAGATGATGGAGCAGATTATTACAAGGCTTGGATTGCCCCCGTTTATTTTAGGATTGTCGTGGTCCTCGACCGAAAGAATGTCCAGCCAGCAGGCGGATGTTTTAA
Organism: uncultured Oscillospiraceae bacterium; assembly: GCA_900542375.1. Lineage (GTDB taxonomy): Bacteria > Bacillota > Clostridia > Oscillospirales > Acutalibacteraceae > UMGS1071. The sequence continues at coordinate 26,351 of UQNI01000001.1, forward strand.
CAAAAGAAATGGAAGCTTACCGTATGCTGCTGAACCCTTCTATTGAAAAAATATGTTCCCTTTGGCTTACACTGCATGGTTATGATACCTCTTTTGAAATTGTATGGGATACCATTACCATGCAGGACCGTGTAGAGGAAGCCGATGCCAGATTAAAACACGCACAAGCAGAGAAACTGGAATGGGAAACTGAAAAGGAAAAGGAGGGAAAACAGTGAACGGAGCCATTATCAAACATATGCAAACAGATATGACGCACGACTTGGAATGCATCAATCAATATACACGCAGGCCATTTACGGAACAGGAAGTATATACGTTTTCCGTGGTACTTTGTGACAACGAAATCGACCGTGATTTTGAACGGTTCAGTGTAGAAGCATTACATACGTTAAGTCAATTGTTTTTAGGAAAAACAGGCATTTTTGACCATAATATGAAAACAGGTAATCAAGCGGCGCGTATTTATGATACAGCAATGGAAACTATGGAAGAAAAAATGACTTCTTATGGAGAACCGTATACTCGTTTGGTAGCAAAAGCATACTTGCCGCGATGTGAAAAAAACACAGATTTGATTATGGAAATTGAAAGCGGTATGAAAAAAGAGGTAAGCGTAGGTTGTGCTGTTGCAGAGAGAATTTGTTCTGTTTGTGGTGCGAACCAAGTATTCGCACCATGTAACCATAAACAGGGAAAGCGTTATGAAAAAAACGGAATAAAAGAAGTCTGCCACGTTGTTTTGAATCAGCCGACAGATGCATATGAATGGTCTTTTGTGGCAGTACCTGCTCAGCGAGAGGCGGGGGTCATAAAGATGTTTGCAAAGACGAAAGGGGGAATGACGGTGGAACAAATCATTCAAAAAATGAAAGAGACTCAAGAGGGGCTATTCCTTTCCGAAGAAGAAATCAGAAAAATGCTCAGACATCTGGAACAAATGGAAGAATATGCAGCGTGCGGAAAAGCATACAGGGAAGAAGTAAGCCGCAATGTAGTCAAACTTTGCGGTTTGGCACAGCCTCAAATTTCTTCTGAGGTGATGAAGCGTGTGACAGAAGGTATGAGTTTAGATGATTTAAAAGTCTTTGAGAAGGCATTTCGCACAAAGGCGGAAGAAGTGATTCCACTTTCTCCGCAGTTGGCTGTGGCAAAAGAGAAAGAATACAAGAAAAACAGCCCAAATCAGGCATTTAAAATTTAAGGAGTTGAATATATGAAAGTGTCATTAAACGGTTACGGTGAAAGCGTAACTACATTTGAAGCAGAAGACAGTGTAAGAGCGGGTTATCCTGTTAAAATGACCGGTAACGGCAAAGTTGGTTTATGTACGGCCAAAGAAGCATTTTGTGGTATTGCACTCAATGTCAGAAATGGTTTTGCAGCAGTACAGCTGCAGGGTTACTATAGTGGGTTGCCATACACAGGTTCCGGTATGAAGGTTGGAATCTTAAAACTTGGCGCTACTTCTGATAAGGCGGAAGTATCTGAAACAGGTAAAGAGTGTCTGGTAGTAGATATAGACAGTGAATCTTCTACCTGCGGTATTATTCTTTAATTGGAAAGGGAGAATCAAATGGCTTTTTATGATAATTTAAAATTGGAAAAAGGAATGTACAATTCCGGTAATAAAAGTTTTACACAAGTATTGGAAGAACTGGACTGTTCCAAAAACTATGAAGGAACAGAGTTGGAAGGTTTGGATGCTTATCAGCGTCAATTAAAACGTTTTGACATTAAAGTAGGAGGCAGAAGCTCCGATGCGGTAGAAAAATTTTTCCAAACCAGTGACAGCGCTGCCTTGTTTCCCGAATATGTAACACGTGCAGTAAAGCAAGGTATGGAGTATGCGAATTTACTGCCTTCTATTGTGGCCACCACTACTACAATTCAGTCTATGGATTACAGAACCATTACAGCGTCTCCCAGTGAGGATGACAAAGAATTAAAGCCTGTGGTGGAAGGTGCCCAAATCCCTCAAACCGTAGTCAGAACACAAGATAATCTGGTAAAACTTCATAAAAGAGGCAGAATGCTGGTGTCCTCCTATGAGGCGTTGCGTTTCCAGAAATTAGACTTATTTACGGTGACATTACGTCAAATTGGCGCGTATATCGCCAGAGCACAATTGAAAGACGCAGTAGATGTCTTGCTCAACGGTGACGGAAACGACAATGCGCTAACACCTACCTCTTTATCTTCAAAACCTACTTATACGGATATTGTAAAACTCTGGGGTGAATTGGCTCCATATGAACTAAACACCATGTTAGCATCGACTGTAACCATGCAGGATTTATTAAATATTGACGAATTTAAAGATGCAACAGCAGGTTTGAATTTTCAAGGTACAGGCAAACTTGTCACACCTTTGGGAGCGAATTTGCTTCATGTTCCGTCTTTGAAAGACAAAACCATTATTGGTCTTGATAAAAATTGTGCATTGGAAATGGTACAAGCAGGTGATGTTATCACAGATTATGATAAACTGATTGACCGTCAATTGGAACGTGCAACCATCAGTACCATTGCAGGCTTTGCAAAAATCTTTACAGGCGCTGCAAAAGCGGCTTCTTATACTGCTTAATTAGGTTTTATTATGGAAGAAGTATTGAGAAGGTTTGCAAGACTTGCAGGACTGACAGTGGAGGAAGCGGAACAATGGCAGGATCTTTGCGGTGACGCTTATGTTTTGCTGGAATCACAAAGAAAAAAACAGAAAGATGCTTCTTGTGTTGGAGATTTGGTTTGTGCTGCTGCCGCTGCGTTGGCATTTTACCAATATACATTACATCAAAATGCTGCAGGTCAAGCTGATTTTACCGTAGGAGATGTGCGCATTTCTCACAACAGCAAAAGTGTGGAGTGGGCAAAAGATTTTTGGCTTGAGGCGCGCAGTCATGCTGCTCCGTTATTGAAAGACCCGGATTTTGGTTTTTGGGAGATGAAAATATGAAAAAAAGTGCGTATTTAAAAACTATGTTTCAAACATACGGAAATGAGATTACGGTGTACCCAAAATATAAAAAAGAATATCAAGTAAAAGGATTTATTCGCCCGTTGTCTTTTCAACATTTACCTTCTTCCAATGAGCTGGGCATTCCTTTTGACCATACGGATGACGGCGGTTACTTGTATCTTGGTCCGGCTGAATACCGCATTGACAGGGAATTGGAGGAAACCAAACTGGAACAGGATGACGTCCTATATTGGGTTACAAAATCCAGGGCAGTCTATCTGCAAAATGAGCCAATCTATGTTTGTGCGATACTGCAGAAAGTTGTAGCATCGTAGAAGGAGAATCGTTATGGAAGAATTATGGAATCAAACACCAAAAGATATTTTTGATACCAACACTGTCTCATCTGTTTCTGACCAATTGGAGCAAGATTATCGCAGATATGCACATAAGTTAGACGAAGAGGTGATTGGTTAGTGGTACCTCTTATGAAATTCAAAGATTTTATATGGAGTAAAAATCCCGAAACATTCAATATTTCTATTACAAGAGACATTAAGGAATTGTCGATTCCTTTTCATGGTTCCGTGATGCAGGATTACGGAGAACAGAAACGAATAATCAAAGGAGAAGGCGAGTTTTCGGGAAAACGATGTATGGAGACATATCAAAAGCTGGCAGCATTGTTTGAAAGCGGAGAAAGCGGCGTATTATCATTGCCTAATTTTCCTGCTTTCATTGCAAAGCCTGTTTCTCTTTCTTATATGACTGTAACAAGACCGGATATTCTCCGTTATCAGTTTGTATTCTGGGAAGACAGCAAAAATTCTGTTTCAGTACCTGAAATCTCCCGGTTTCGTATGCATGTTACGGTGAAAGAAGACGGAGAAAATTTATGGACCATTGCACAAAAGGAACACACAACGGTAGAAGAACTGCTTCGGCTCAATCCCCACATTGTATGGCCCAGTTATTTAACAGAAGGTTTGCAGGTGACTTTGCCATGAACTATTGCTGCTATACGGTAAGTGGTAAAAAAGTTGCATTATTGCCTCCTATTTCTGTTCAAATCAATGTGCATGAAGATGCTCCTGCCGATGATATGACGGTTATATTCCCGCTTATAGAACAAGTGCCAAAGATAGCAACTATACGTGTTTGGAATGGTGAAAAACCAATATTTTCAGGAATCATAGATGAGCAAATCATGGGAGTGACAAAAAATGGAGCCATGTTAAAATTAATTGCTCGCAGCAGGGCAGCATTGCTTTTGGATAACGAAGCCATGCCACAGGAATATCACTATCCTTCCTTGACTCAACTGTATGAACGACACGTAGAACCGTATGGATTTTGTGGCTTTATCGGCAATGGGGGAACGTTTGATACAAAGATGACCATCACCAAAGGAATGAGTGAATGGCAAGTCATTGAAGAGTTTTGTGTCAGATGCTTTGGAACGATTCCTTTTGTAACAGCTGACGATTATATTGATTGCAGCGGGGCAGTCCCAAACGAGCAGCTGGTATTTGATAACAGCGATGCGTCGTGTATCCCTTATTTGTCGATTCTTTATCGTGATAAATTTTATAAACGAGTCAGTGAATTGTATATACAGCCAAAGCTGGGACAGGCATATACTTCTGTTGTGCATGATGACCAAGCACATAAATTAGGTGTACAGCGCAGACGATTTGTGGTCTCCAATAATTATAGAGGAACACGCATGATTGACAGTGCAAAACGAAAGGCAGTAGAAGTAACGGTTGTATGTGCGGGAGGCATTTGTGGTTCTTTAAAAATGCCTGTTGTTATTTCCGATGCGATTTTGGGTACCATTGATAAATTGAGTATTGCAGGCTGGACCTATACGCTGAACAGTAATGGGGAACGCTGTGAATATTTGCTGAGAAAAGAAGATATTTAATGATAAGAAATGAGTTGATACGATGTGGATTTCACAAAAAGTAGGCGCTTTGGAACAACCGAGCGCCCAGATACAAGTAGGGGAAGTACTTAGTAATACAGGCAGTCTTTCCATACAGGCTGTGGGACAATACAGTGCAGTGCCCCTAGCGGCTCCGTTTGGAATTACTTATGTACCGCCCAAAGGAACAAAGGTAGTTTTGTTGGAAGAAGAGGATACGGTATTGTGTACGGGGGCAATTTCCGAGTCTATAAATTTATCTGAAGGGGAACTGATGCTGCGTTCTTCAGGCGGAGCATATATCTACTTGAAGAATAACGGAGATATTGTCATAAATGGACAAGTATTTCCTCTGCAATCAACTTGAGGAGGGGATTTCCATAGACAGTTTGATACAAAACGGGGATACGTCTGCCATTTTAGTCAGCGGCAGGCGGGAGTTATTGCAGCGAGTTTGGATACAGCTGACAGCGCATCGAGGGGAATTTCCTTACTGCGGAACGCTGGGCAGCAGATTGTACCAAATTGCTGCAAGCGATTCCAAATGTGAACAGAAGGTATTGGAAGCAATAGAAGAAGCATTGGAGTTCATACCGCAGGTTAGGGTAAAAGATGTAGTCATTGCAGAGAAAACAATTACAGTTTATATAGAAACGGAATACGGAGACGACGCTTTACAGTTTTCACTGAAAGGAGGAGAGTAAATGGAAACGTATGAGGAAATTTTAGAAAGAATGAAACAAACCTTTGCACAGCAAGCAGGTTATGAAGTAGAAAAAAACAGTGATTTGGAAATACGAATGCAAGTATTGGCAGGAGAACTTTACAGTTCATTTGCAAACATAGAATGGTTAAAGCGTCAGGTATTTCCTCAAACAGCTACGGGAGAATATTTGACGATGCACGGCACACAAAGAGGACTTGTGAGAAAGGAGTCTCAAGCGGCAGTAGGAAGTTTAACTTTTTCCAGAACCAGTGCGCTGAGTTATGATTTGCCCATTCCCGTTGGAACTGTTTGTGCTGTAGATAAAGAGGATACGGTACGATATATTACAACAGAAGAGGCAACCTTAAAGGCAAATGAATTGAGCGTGACTGTAAAAGCAAAGGCGAAAGAAGGAGGCCGTAACGGTAACACGGCTGAAAATACCATTCAAATTATGATTACTCCTCCTTCCGGAATTAAGGCAGTGACAAATGCAGAACCATTTATTGGCGGCATGGATGCTGAAGATGACAATGCATTTCGTGCACGTTTATTAAAAAGTTACGCAAATATTTCCAATGGAACCAATGCTGCATTTTACAGGGAATTGGCAATGAAACATCCGTCCGTTTATTCCGCAGGTGTAGTTGCAAAAGATGACGGAGTTGGAACGGTTTCCGTATATGTGGCTACCAGAGGCGGCGTGCCGTCTGATGAAGTCATAGAAGAATTACAAAACCAATTCGATGAAGCAAGGGAATTAAATGTAGCGGTAACCGTAAAACCGGCGGTTTTACAAAAGATACCGCTGCGGATTCAAATCAAGCCTGCAGAGCAGTATTCGTTTGAGCAGGCCAAAGAGATTTGTATGCAAGTCGTTGATGATTATTTTGCGCAGATGCATATTGGTGGTATTTTCCGTGTTGCTGAATTATGTAGGAACATGTTGGAATCGGGTGCGATTGTCAATCACTTTACACCTCCGGGAGAAGATTTTTCAACGCCGCAAAATAAATTGGTTGTGAAAGGCAATATTATCATTGAGGAAGGCGGCGTGATATAAGTTGAGTATTTCATTTACAGCAATGCAAAATGCTTTGCTTGCAAACGGAATGTATGAAATCACAGAAGATACAAGACTATATGCAGAATTAAAAGCTTATGATGCCGGCTTTCAAACGCTGCATGACCAACTGGATGAATTATTGCAGGAAGCATTGATTCCAACAGCGGTTTCTTATGGTTTAGAAGAAAAAGAATTGTTATTTGGTTTGCATCTCAGCTCCTGCACGGAAGAAGAAAGAAGAAAACTGTTATGCATGCGTGGTGCCGTTAATGTAAATTCCTTTAGCAAAGCGGACTTTTTGAACATATTACAATCAGGAGGGATTGAGGCTGAAGTGACCGAATCTCCAAGCACACAGCATATAGGCGTACAGGTGTTGTCTGTAAAAGACGGCCAAACACAGCAAGATACGCAAAAAGCTGTTTCTGATTACATCCCTGCTCATGTGGAATGTACGGTTACATTTGCAAGTGAAGCAGAATGATTTGGATGTTTGAGTGTATAAGTATCAAAATTTTGGGTTAAATAAAATAGAGAAACAGGTTGGGGCAATGTTTGGCATTGCCCCAATTGTCGTAATAGAAGGAAATCACTTGTATTTTCTGCTTTATTATACTATCATTAAGATAAACATTTTTTAAGAAAATACAGTGATTAAAAATATAATTTAACGTGTTGGTACAGAAACATTCAGGCAAAACAAAGGGGGAACAAGTAAATGGAACTGCATGAAAATACAGAGAAACAAGAGCGTGCTTTGTTGGTTGCGGTAGATACAGGAAGTTATGATGTAGAGGCTTCTTTGGCAGAGTTATATGAACTTACCAAAACTGCGGGCGCAGAGCCCTTTGGAGCCATGACACAAAAAAGACCGGCTTATGAAACTGCTACCTGTGTTGGTTCAGGTATGGTTCAGGAAATTGCAGATATTTGCCAAAAACAGGAGATTGATTTGTTGATTTTTGACTGCGAATTGTCTCCAACGCAAATACGGAATATAGAGGATATTACAAATGTCCGAGTGATAGACAGAACGATGCTGATTTTGGATATTTTTGCAGCACGTGCTGTTTCCAAAGAAGGTAAATTGCAAGTGGAATTGGCGCAGCTCAAATATATGCTGCCCCGTTTAACCGGAAAGGGTACCGCTCTTTCCCGTTTGGGCGGCGGTATTGGTACCAGAGGTCCCGGTGAAACCAAATTGGAAACGGACAAGCGTCATATTCATCGAAGAATAGATGCTTTAAAAGAACAGTTGGAACAAGTAGAAAAACATAGAGAGCAAATCAATCGCAGAAGGAAAAAGGACGGTACCGTTACAGTAGCGTTGGTGGGCTATACCAACGTTGGGAAAAGTACATTGATGAATTATTTAACGGATGCAGGCGTATTGGCAAAGGATATGCTGTTTGCAACGCTGGACCCAACTGCGAGAGCTTTGCGCTTGCCTTGCGGAAAAACCGTAATGCTCATAGATACGGTAGGGTTGGTCCGCAGACTTCCGCACCATTTGGTACAGGCATTTAAATCTACGTTGGAACAGGCAGCAACTGCGGATATTATTTTAAATATTTGTGATGCATCCAGCGTGGAATCACAAGTGCACTTAACTGTAACCAAAACACTATTGGAAGGGCTGGGCTGTAAAGACAGACCGATTATTCCTGTATTGAATAAATGCGATTTGGTTCCTGAGATTAATCATATGCCAATGATTGGCGGTGCAGTGAGAATCAGTGCTGCGACGGGACAAGGTGTTGACCATTTACTGGAGGTCATTGAAGAAAATCTCCCTGTGAAAAATACCAAAGTAGAATTGTTATTGCCGTTTTCCAAAAGTGGCCTTGCAGCTGAAATTCGCAAAGATGGTACTGTACTGCAAGAAGAGTATGTTGAAGAAGGTCTGCATCTTGTTGCAATGGTTACTCCTGACTTATTGCAGCAGGTATTGCCTTATGCAATTTTGGGAGAAGAATAATTGGTGTTGATTTGATGATACGAATATTAAAACCAAGCGATATTGATGCTGTAATGAATATTTGGTTGAGTTCCAATATACAAGCGCATTCTTTTATACCAAGGGAATATTGGATGAAATATTTTGGGCAAGTAAAAGAAATGTTGCCGGATGCTACCGTATATGTATATGAAGATAATGGTTCTGTACAGGGCTTTATAGGATTGACAAAGAATTATATTGAAGGAATTTTTGTAGAGGAATCTATGCGTGGTAAGGGGATAGGAACACAATTATTAAATCTTGCAAAACAACTTTGTTCTTCTCTTACGTTACAGGTGTATGAGAAAAATCAATCCGCACTGCGGTTCTACTTCAAAGAGGGATTTCAAATCAAAAAGAAACAAATGGATTCTGAAACAGGTCAGATGGACTTTACTATGGAATGGAGTATGTAGTTTTTTCTCTTCACCAAATCGCAGCATTTCTATTTCATGAATGAAAAAAGAGTATGGGTGTAGTCCATACTCTTTTTTATAGATGATATTGTGTTTTTACCATTTCACGAATTTCTTCAAATGTTTTTATATTCTCAGGAGGTATCGTATGAGATTGGATATGCTTCTCCATCCAAACAATATCATACCAGCGGTGAAACTTATAGCCGCATTGCGCACATGTTCCTACTTGACGATAGCCAAGACGTTGATGGAATAACATACTGTCTTTTGTTAGATGAAGGTCTTCTTCAGTTGTGTCAGCAATACAAGCATACAAATTTGTGATGTTTTGAAGGCTTAAAATAGTTTCCAATGTTTGATACAATTTTTTTCCTATCCCCATTTTTTTCGCTGTTTTCTTTACATAAATGGAAACCTCAACTGCCCATTGATAAGCACAGCGTTCCCGAAAGAGGCTTGCATAAGTATAACCTACAATTTCATTGTCTATTTCAGCGACAAGATACGGATATGTTTGCAGCGTATTGGAGATACGTTGTTCAAATTCTTGTACAGAAGGCACGGTATATTCAAATGTAATTGCTGTATTTTCTACATATGGTGCATAAATATCCAATAATGCAGCGGCATCCTGTATAGTTGCAATACGCAGCTTGACTTGTTTGTCCATGAGATAACTCCTCTGTTTTTATCATTGTATTTATTATAATAGAAAGAAATTTACTGTGCAATTCTTATCATACCAATTTTCAAATACTCTCTTAACAGTTAAATATAGTTTTCTGTTAGGAGGTGGTGTCATATAATAGAAGGAATCACGTATTTGTCTGGCTGAAAACAAGTGATTTCTAAGAGTGTGATATGAAAAATGTACAAGCATATAGTATCTGAAATAAGGTTAAAATAAAAATCAGTTACTAAAAAAGCCTTGCTTATTTTAAATAAGCAAGGCTTTTTTTAATGAATACGATATTTAGATATTCTAATAAAAATGGTGAATCAGTCTTGTTTTAGTATGGTTACAATATCACCAACAAACACTTCGTGATAATCTTTTTCTTTATAGAATGTTTCATCAATGGTGCTATCTATAAATGAGCTGGGCTCCATTTTTTGTTTGGACATCTTTTTGCAGATGAAAACCAGTTTTGCTTCAGCGTAATAAGGCGCCTCTTGGTCAAACATGACGGTCAGACCGGTTTCTTTATCTTTGTCTATATCTCTGCCGGATTTGGTACCGCATAGTTTTAATGCAGGCTTATAGGTTTCATCGAATACACATAATGAATAGTACTCTTCACGGTCCATAAATTCCATAGTATAACGCTGTGGACGTACCAAAACGTAAGTGACATTTTTTCTCCACAGCACGCCCAATCCGCCCCAGCTGACGGTCATGGTGTTATGTTTATCTTCATTTCCGGCGGTTAATAACATCCATTCTGTTCCAATGGTTGTAAAAGGATTTAGTTCCAATGTTTTTGGATCAATTGGTTTTAAAGACATGTTTATACCCTCCATATCGTTGTTTATCAATTTTTATACAATCGTAACCTTATTTATTATATTACAGATTCTCAGTAAAGTTTGCAACTGTTCGCTATGAATTCTCAGTTTCTTTTCAAATGTATTGCATTTTCTACAAGGAAACCGTAAAAATCATATGAATTTTGTCATGATGTGAAAATTTTATCAAAACTGAATAATTATGCATTGTATGCTTGTAATATACAATCAGAAGCGTATAATAATACTTATATTTCAATAACGGATAAAAAGGAGCATAGATATGGCACAACAAATTAAAAAAGTAGTACTTGCATATTCAGGAGGTTTGGATACCTCTATCATTATTCCATGGCTGAAAGAAAACTATGACAATTGCGAAGTAATCGCAGTTTCCGCTGACCTTGGTCAAGAAGATGAATTGGAAGGCCTAAACGAAAAAGCAATCAAAACAGGCGCTTCTAAATTGTACATTGAAGACATGAGAAAAGAATTGATTGAAGAATATATTTGGCCTACTTTAAAAGCAAACGCTGCTTATGAGGGCAGATATTTATTAGGTACTTCTTTTGCAAGACCTTTGATTGCAAAAAGACTGGTTGAAATTGCAAAAAAAGAAGGTGCAGACGCAATTTGCCACGGTTGCACAGGAAAAGGTAACGACCAAGTTCGTTTTGAGTTGTCCATTCGTGCATTTGACCCGGATATTAAAATCATTGCTCCTTGGAGAGAGTGGGATATCAAATCCAGAGAAGAAGAAATCGACTATGCAGAGGCTCACAATATTCCTTTGAAAATTACAAGGGAAACCAACTATTCCAAAGATAAAAACCTATGGCACTTATCTCATGAAGGATTGGATTTGGAAGACCCTGCAAACGAACCAAAATATAATGAAATTTTAGAGTTAGGCGTTTCTCCGGAACAGGCTCCGGATGTAGCAACTTATGTAACCATTCACTTTGAAAAAGGAATTCCAACTGCAATTGACGGCGTTAACATGAATGCTCTTGAAGTTATGGCAAAATTAAATCAATTGGGCGGCGCAAACGGTATTGGTATTGCGGATATTTTAGAGAACAGATTGGTTGGCATGAAATCCCGCGGTGTTTATGAAACTCCCGGCGGTACTATTTTGTATCATGCACACAATAAATTGGAAGAAATGTGCTTGGATAAAGATACCTTCCATTATAAACAACAAGTTGCTATTACCTTCGGTGAATTGGTATACGACGGTAAATGGTATACTCCATTAAGAGAAGCTTTATCCGCATTTGTAGACAGCACTCAGGAATATGTAACAGGCGATGTCAAACTGAAATTGTACAAAGGCAATATCATTGATGCAGGTATGACATCTCCATATTCTCTATATGATGAAGATACCGCAACCTTTGATGAAGATGAAGTTTACAATCAAGCAGACGCTGCAGGTTTCATTAACTTGTTTGGTTTGTCTATGAAAATCCAGGCAAAAAAAGGACGTAAATTCAATTAAGGATAATCCATAAGGAGGGCTCCCGGCATGAAGCTATGGGCAGGACGTTTTTCAAAAGAGATTGATCAAAAAACAAATGACTTTAACTCTTCCATAAAATTCGACAGCCGAATGATTGAGGAAGATATCAAGGGCAGCATTGCCCATGCAACCATGTTAGGTGCTTGCGGAATTATTGAGCAATCAGAAGCAGAACTAATTTGTAAAGAGCTGGAACAAATTTATAAAGATATTCAGAACGAAACATTACCTATTGACCCAAATGCGGAAGATGTACACACCTTTGTAGAAGGAGAGTTGACTCAGCGTATTGGTGTTTCCGGAAAACGTCTGCATACTGCACGCAGCCGTAACGACCAAGTGGCATTGGATGTACGTTTATACTTGAAAAAGGAATGTGATGCATTATATAGCCAAATTGAAGAATTGGTAACAGTGCTTTGTAAAAAGGCGATGACTCATAAAGGCGATGTTATGCCGGGATATACCCACTTACAGCGTGCGCAGCCCATTACATTTGGTCATCACTTAATGGCTTATGCAGAGATGTTCCTGCGTGACCTTGGCCGTTTGAAAGATGCCAAAGCGCGTATGGACGAACTTCCGTTGGGAGCGGGTGCATTGGCAGGTACTACGTATCCGTTAAACCGAAGTATGACTGCTGAATTATTGGGCTTTTCCAGAGTCACCAATAACAGTTTGGACAGTGTTGCAGACCGTGATTTCTGTGTAGAAATTGCTTCTGCCATTGCGTTGGCTATGGTGCACCTATCTCGTTTTTCAGAAGAAATTATTTTATGGTGTTCTTGGGAATTTAAATTTGTGGAGTTGGACGACGCCTTTTCTACAGGTTCCAGCATTATGCCGCAAAAGAAAAATCCAGATATTGCTGAATTGGTACGCGGTAAATCCGGCCGAGTCATTGGTGATGTTGTTACATTATTAACCATGCTGAAGGGATTACCTTTGGCCTATAACAAGGACATGCAAGAAGACAAAGAGGCAATTTTTGACGCAGTAGATACCTTAAGAATGTGCCTCACTGCATTTATTCCTATGGTAGATACTATGAAAGTGTTGCCTGAAAATATGCGCAATGCCGCAGCACGTGGATTTATTAATGCCACAGACTGTGCAGATTACTTGGTGAATAAAGGTTTAGCATTCCGCGATGCCTATAAAATAACCGGCACTTTGGTTGCACAATGCATTGAGCGAAACTTAACATTGGAAACATTGCCATTGGAAGATTATAAAGCGGTATGTGATACCTTTGATGAAGGTATTTATGATGCAATCTCTTTGGAACGCTGTGTAAACGGACGCAATGTTTTGGGTGCTCCTGCTCCTGAAAATGTAGAGATGCAGGCAAAACGAGTATTGAACTTGCTGGGAAAATAACCGGCACAATGGTGAAAGGCAGGCAAATCAATGGAAATTAAAGTTGGAGTTGTCGGCGCAACCGGATATGCAGGCGCCGAATTGGTAAGACTTTTATTAAACCACCCTTATGCAAAGCTGACTGCAATCAGTTCAGTTACCTTTGAAGGGCAAAAAATAAGTGAGGTATATCCTTCTTATCTTGGATTATGCGATATGGTTTGCAAAACTCAGGAGGAAGTGGTGGAAAAATGCGACGTTGTATTTGCAGCATTGCCGCATGGATTATCTCAAGAATTGGCAGCAGCCTGTGCCAAACGTATGAAATTCTTTATTGATTTAGGCGCTGATTTCCGCTTGGAAGATGAAGAAACTTATAAAACTTGGTATGGCTGTGAATTTCTTGATAAAGCGTTGCATGAGCAAGCTGTATATGGACTGCCGGAACTGTTCCGTCCATTTATCAGAGGAAAAAGCTTAATTGCAAATCCGGGTTGTTATGCAACAGCAGTTCCTTTGGCCATTGTGCCTGCCATGGAAGCGGGTTTGATTGAAACAGACCATATCATTGCGGACTGCAAATCCGGAACAACAGGCGCGGGCAGAAAACCTACCCAAACCACTCATTTTCCGGACTGTAATGAGAGCTTTACCGCATATAAGGTAGCTGCTCACCGTCATACGCCGGAGATAGAACAAACATTATCTTGTTATGCTCCAAATCCGGTAAAATTAACGTTTGTTCCGCACTTGCTTCCGGTTAGCCGTGGTATTCTGGCAACATGCTATGCTACACTAAGAGAGGGTGTAACAGAAGAGCAAGTTCGTTATGTGTATGGACGACGTTATCAACAGGAATACTTTGTACGTATGCTGCCAAAAGGCAGTGTAGCCAATATTAAACATGTGCAGTATACCAACTTCTGTGATATTTCCGTCCATGTAGATGAGCACGCAAACACTCTGGTTGCCATTTCTGCCATTGATAATATGGTGAAAGGCGCTGCCGGTCAGGCAATTCAAAACATGAATTTGGTATTGGGCTTGGAAGAAAAAACAGGTCTTACATTAATTCCACCGGCATTTTAATTGTAATTTATCATACAAGCATAACCCTGTTGCGATGCCGCAGCGGGGATTTATGTCCTATAAAGAATATATGATGGAGGCAGCATATGACATTTCATATCATAGAAGGCGGCGTTACAGCAGCAAAAGGATTTCAGGCTTCGGGAATTCATTGTGGTATCCGCAAAAATCGCAGCAAAGCAGACCTTGCTTTGATTTACAGTGATGTGCCCTGTGCAGCGGCAGCTGTGTATACACAAAACTTAGTAAAAGGCGCTCCCATTGCGGTTACCAAACGCAACATTGCAGACGGTATGGCACGAGCTGTGATTTGTAACAGCGGCAATGCCAATACCTGCAATGCGGACGGAGAAGAAAAAGCACAGAAAATGTGTGATTTGATTGCAGCAGAACTGCATATTGATGCAAGCGACGTGATTGTAGCATCGACAGGCGTGATTGGTCAGGTACTGCCCATTGAACCGATTGCAAATTCGGTAAAAACATTAGCAGAAGCGTTAAGTGCAACAGGTTCCAATGATGCGGCAAAAGCAATTATGACGACAGATACGGTAGAAAAAGAATATGCACTTGAGGTGGAACTGGACGGTAAAACGGTAACCATAGGCGGCATTACAAAAGGTTCCGGTATGATTCACCCGAACATGGCAACCATGCTTGGTTTCTTATCGACAGATGCCTCTATTACGCCGGAACTGTTGAACGAGGCACTGCACACAGCCATTGAGGATACTTTCAATATGGTAAGTGTGGACGGAGATACCTCTACCAATGATATGGTGTCCGTTATGGCGTCCGGTTTGGCAGAAAACCAAACCATTACAGAAAAAAATCATGATTATGAATTGTTTACACAAGCATTGACAGAAGTTTGCGCAGTGTTGTCCCGTAAAATTGCAAAGGACGGTGAAGGTGCAACCAGATTATTGGAATGCGCTGTCACAGGGGCAAAAACAAAAGAGGATGCAAGAACAGTTGCAAAATCCGTGATTTGTTCTAATTTGCTGAAATGCGCTATTTTTGGCGCCGATGCAAACTGGGGAAGAGTGCTGTGCGCAATTGGTTATTCAGGTGCCAATATTAATATTAATGGTGTGGATGTTGCATTTGAATCCAAACAAGGACGTATTGAAGTATGCAAAAACGGTGCAGGTTTGCCTTTTGATGAGGATATTGCCAAGAAAATTCTTTTAGAGGACGACATTATTGTAGCGGTAACTTTGCATGAAGGTAGCGAATGCGCAACTGCATATGGTTGTGATTTGACTTATGATTATGTAAAAATTAACGGCGATTACAGAAGCTGATTTAGAATATTGTAAAATAGGAAAAGGATGTCATATGAATATTTCCAATAACGATAGAGCTCAAATTTTAGCTCAGGCTTTACCCTATATTCAAAAATATGCGGGAAAAACCATTGTAGTAAAATATGGCGGCAACGCTATGATTAATGAGGAGATTAAATCTGCTGTTATGACTGATATTGTATTGATGCAGTCTGTTGGCATCAATGTCGTATTGGTACACGGCGGTGGTCCTGAAATTAATACCATGTTAAGCCGTGTGGGCAAAGAAAGCAAATTTATTGGCGGTTTGCGTTATACGGATGAAGAAACCATGGAAATTGCACAAATGGTTTTGGCAGGAAAAGTAAATAAAGACTTGGTTCAGCATTTGGAAAATCACAGTGGTAAAGCCATCGGGCTTTGCGGTTTGGACGGCTCTATGATTCAGGCGCGTAAATTGGAAAGCGGCGCTGACCTTGGTTATGTAGGTGAAATTGTAAGGGTAAATACTAAAATTATCACAGACGCAACCAACAATGGTTATGTGCCGATTATTGCTACCATTGCCGGTGGTGTGAACGGAGAAGTGTATAACATTAATGCAGACATCGCTGCCGCCCGCATTGCAGCCGAATTGGGAGCACGAAAGCTGATTCTCATGACAGATATTCGTGGATTATTAAAAGACAAAGATGACGAAAGTACACTGATTCCCGTTGTCAATGTCAGCGAAGTACCAAGATTACAACGCAGCGGTATTATCAGCGGCGGTATGATTCCTAAAATTGATTGCTGTGTGGAGGCAGTCCGCCGCGGTGTGCATCGTGCGCATATCTTGGATGGAAGAATTCCACACTCTATTTTAATCGAACTGTTTTCCGATGAAGGTATTGGAACCATGTTATATTAAATCCATTCTTTCAAAGCGGCATCTTTGGAAGAATGCAAAGGAGAGATTACCATGCATTTTTTAGATATTAAAGAACAAGAAAAGAAGAATATGATGCCAACTTACGGCCGCTTTGAAGTTGCGATTGTGAAAGGAAAAGGCGTTGTTGCACAGGACAGCGAAGGAAAATCTTATATTGATTTTACAAGCGGTATTGGTGTCAATGCCCTTGGTTTTTGTGATGATCAATGGATTGCTGCTATTACAAAGCAGGCTTCCACATTACAGCATATTTCCAATTTGTATTACAATCCTGCGCAGACCAATTTGGCTCAAAAACTTTGTGAATTATCCGGTTTCAGTAAAGTGTTTTTCAGCAATTCCGGTGCGGAAGCAAATGAATGCGCTATTAAATTAGCAAGAAAATACAGTACGGATAAATACAATGAGAACAGAACTAAAATCATCACGTTGGTGAATTCTTTCCATGGAAGAACGGTTACAACTCTGGCGGCAACAGGTCAGGATACGTTCCATCATTATTTTAATCCATTTACGGAGGGCTTTACATATGCGCAGGCAAACGATATCGAGAGTGTAAAATCGTTACTGGATGAAAATACCTGCGCTGTGTTTATAGAAATGATTCAAGGTGAAGGCGGTGTTATGCCTTTAGAACCTCATTTTGTAAAAGAACTGGAAAAGCTGTGCAAAAAGCATGACGTACTGCTTATGGTAGACGAAGTACAAACCGGTATGGGAAGAACAGGTACTCTGTTTTGTTATGAACAATATGGCATTGAGCCAGATGTGATTACATCTTCAAAAGCGCTTGGCGGTGGATTGCCCATTGGTGCGTGTCTGTGTACCGAACGCTTGGGAGACGTACTGAACAGCGGTATGCATGGTTCTACCTTTGGTGGAAACCCTGTTGCATGTGCAGGCGCCTTAAGTGTGTTGGAACGTGTATCAGATGAGACATTTTTACAGGAAGTAAAAGCTAAGGGTGAATATATGCAGCAAAAGCTGTCCGAGATGGAAGGTGTTGCCGAAGTAAGAGGCATTGGCATGATGATTGGAATTGTGCTGGAAAAAGGAACAGCCAAAGATGTAGCAGCTGCATGTATTGAACATGGTCTGCTGGTGCTGACCGCAAAAACACTGGTACGTCTGTTGCCTCCGCTTACCATCACCTTTGAAGAAATTGATAAGGGCTTGGCAATATTGGAAAAAGTTATCAAACAGGCTTAAAATGATGATAAAACAGAACAGATTGAAGGGAGACTGGATATGAAACACTTGTTAAAATTGTTGGATTTAACAACAGAAGAGATTGAAGAAATCCTGAATTTGGCTGACCAATTAAAATATGAATTAAAACACGGAATTGAGCATCACCATTTGAAAGGCAAAACCTTAGGTATGATTTTTGCCAAAGCATCTACCAGAACCCGTGTTTCTTTTGAAACAGGTATGTATCAATTGGGTGGATATCCTATGTACTTATCTGCAAATGATATGCAAATTGGACGTGGAGAACCAATTGAAGATACCGCAAGAGTGTTATCCCGCTATTTGGACGGAATTATGATTCGTACTTTTGAACAAAAGCAAGTAGAAGATTTGGCAAAATACGGCTCTATTCCGATTATCAATGCTTTGACAGATTTTGCTCATCCATGTCAAGTGCTGGCTGACCTGATGACTATTCGCGAAAGAAAAGGTGCTTTGGAAGGTCTGAAAGCATGTTATATTGGAGACGGCAACAATATGATGCATTCTATTATTGTAGGATGTTTGAAGATGGGTATGTCTATCAGTGTAGCATGTCCGGAAGGTTACCGTCCCGATAAAGAAGTGTTGGAGTTTGCTTCTCAATATGAGGGCTTCGAGATGACGGATTCTCCTGCAACTGCCGCAAAAGATGCAGACGTGTTGTTTACAGATGTATGGGCCTCCATGGGTCAGGAAGGTGAGGCTGCCGAAAGAAGAAAAGCATTTGAAGGTTACCAAATCAATGCAGAGTTGATGAAATTAGCAAAACCTGATGCTATGGTACAGCATTGTTTACCTGCACACAGAGGAGAAGAAATAACAGCGGATGTATTTGAGTCTCACGCAGACGAGATTTTCGATGAAGCCGAAAATCGTTTGCATGCACAAAAAGCAGTATTGGTTACTTTAATGAAATAATCGAAAAGAGATACAGCAATCAGCTGTATCTCTTTTTTTATTCCGTTGCAATCAACAGTTGTAAAGAAAATATTTCAGTTTTATATCTGATATATTATTTGTTGGAAATAATCATTAATTGCTATATTTTAATATATAATTTTATAAGAGATGTCAATTGATATAAAAGTAAATAGTTAAAATGTAAAAATATTTTTCATGTAATCTATTGACAATTTATAAAAATTGCCATATGCTTTAAGTTAGCGTATGCTAACCTATTGGAAGATGATAAATCGTGAACAATTCCATTAAAAATTAAAATGGAATTAGGGAGGAAGAACATGAAAAAGAATTTAAAAATGATATTGGGGAGTGTATTAATATCGTCGTTGATGCTTACTCCTCTAGCCACAGCATCTGCTGCAACCAGTATGAATCACCCTGCAGAAATAGATGCTATGAGCAGTGCTACGACCGTACAGCCTGAAGATATCATAACAGATGGTGTGACGAAACGAGAGATTACATTAAATACTGGTATCGCAATTTATAAGGTTGACGTATATGTATCAAGCTATGGTGCTATGATAGAAAACATAGTAGATAAAACAACAGATGCACCGGGTTGGACAGCAAATGTATGGGAAGTATTTAAAGAAGAGGGCGGGCTGACCAAGTATGTTGGGAAAACATACGCAGAAATTAAAAATATGCCGCTGCCAAGTGAAATGCCTGTTATGGGTGGTACTGACTCGACACCGCCGGATTTTCACAATAAGATATTAGAGTTAATTACGGAATTAGAACAGGAGCCAAATGCGGGAGAAAAGACAGCGAAAACCGAGTTAGCAAAAGCTGTGTACGAAGCAAGGAGTCTTTATGAACAGAAAGACGGAGATGAATATGAGTCTTCTTCTATGGCAAAGTTGGTAGAAAAATATGAGAAGGCCATGTCTGTTCTGAAGGATAACAGAGCAGATCAAACTACAATTTATAATGCAGTGTCAGAACTGAGAGAGGCTTTGGAGTCTTTAGCTTATGCACCCGCTGACTGGACTCGATACAAACATTTGATGGAACAAGCAGAAACAATCATTGCGAATGAACAGGAGTATACACGAACCAGTATTGCCCAGTTACGACAGGTTCTGTCTGATGTCAAACAAGAGGCAGAGCGGGGCGGAAATACCAAAAGTAAAGTAAAGACTTTGGAGTCTAAACTGGAAAATGCCTTAAATGCAGTGGTAAAACAGAGTCAGGCGGGGAACAGATTCACAATAAATGCCAAAATAGGACAGGCGGGGGATAGTGAGACTCCATCTATGGCCAATGCATTTATGAATCCTCATGTTCTTCTAATAGAAAACGAGGGTGAAAGTGTATACCAGATATCCTTTAAAAAAGACAAATTTCAAGGAATAACAGCCAATATTTTAACAGTAAAGCATATAGAGAATGGCAAAGAAGTTTTGGCAGAGGAAAGTACCGGCATAGGCGAGTATGATAAGGTATTTACCATTAAAAGACAGAAATCCGGAGAAAAAACGATAGATGTTCTGCTTGGGGCAAAAATGGCCGGACCCGATGTCAGTGAAATGCCCGCTGTGTTAGTGTTGGATACTACATCAAAGAGGGCTGAAGGAGAAAGTTTAAAACAGGCCGATAAAGCAGAATTAAAAAAAGTAATTGATGAAAATAAGACAACTTATGATGAGGTTTTGGCAGGAGAATATAAAGAAGAAGGCTCTAGAAGTTTTCTGAATCTTTATAATAAGGCTCTGATGGCACTTGAAGATGTAACCGCAACTGAAGAGACAGTTGACAGTGCAGCAAAATATTTAAAATCTGCAAAAGAGATTTATCTTGTGCCTAAAAAAGTGGATGATTTTACACGTGTACTTGTAGCAGCAGAGGAGAAAAAGGCAGAAGATTAT
Source organism: uncultured Oscillospiraceae bacterium (assembly GCA_900542375.1). Lineage (GTDB taxonomy): Bacteria > Bacillota > Clostridia > Oscillospirales > Acutalibacteraceae > UMGS1071. The sequence goes on from UQNI01000001.1 coordinate 47,190, forward strand.
ACAGAAAAAAGCTATGCAGTATTAAAAACTGCTATAGACGAAGGAAAGGCAAATTGGAGTAAAAGGAGCACTTTAACAAATGCTCAGCTTCAGCAATTAATTGATAAATTGGAAGAGGGCATGCAAGGGTTAAAACCAGCTGGAACTCCGGAAGAACCGTCAACCGACATACCCCCAATGGAACAGCCGGGTACGGACATTCCAAAAAATGAAATCAACTTGCAAAATGGTGAATATACATTGAAGGGGGCTCTATATAACTTTAATAGCCCAGATAAACTATCTATGGCAAATCAAGGACTGGAACAACCTTTGTCTGTGATTGCAAAGGATGGAACATACAGATTAAGAATGAATATGAATACGATAAAACTCGGAACTTCAGAAGGAGCACTCAGCAAAGTGTCATACTTTGAAGGAAACTTAAAAAATGATTCGGATATTATAGCATGGGGTACAACATCAGACGGCACAAAATATCCTAAGACTGTAGAATTCCCTGTAGCATATAAAGCTGATTCCGTAACATTAGAAGTGTTTGTGCCAATCATGGAAAAAATTGCACCGGGACATGGAACACAAAAAGTTTTATTAAAATTAGATTGGTCCTCTTTACAGACGTCTAAGTTAGATGAAACCGTAATTCATAAGGAGAATGGTGGAGAGAATACAGGTCACACAGATAAAAATGGGGCTAGACAAACCAAAGAGATTCATCAAAATCAATCTGTACCACAAACGAATATAAATTCAGAAACGTCTGAAATAAAAAAATCAGAGGAAAAAGTAATATCAGCAACTAATGTTCAAAAGGAGAGTGGAACAACAGATATCAATTCTCCAAAAACAGAGGACTGCAGTAATTTAATAGGCTACTTATGTTTATTTGGTTTTATTATTTCAGGAGGATTGATTGCGATATGTAAAAAACAGAAAACAAATGATTAAAGAATAGGGAATTTGGTACATTTTATGTTCATTCAGATAATTAATATTGATGTGTCGTCATGACAGAGTTTTCTTCCTTTCATATGTCATAATATCACTGTCAAATGTCATTAAATAGTACATAAAAATTGAATTCATTTTTATCAGATGATATGTCATATGAGGTATCGTATCAAATGGGAACTCAATATAATTCAAGTGAAATGGGATATCGCATGAATGAAAAGAGATACAGTGGTAAACTGTATCTCTTTTTTTGAAGTTTAAGTAAAAAATGAATGGAATCAAACATTAAATATCAATTTCAGTTATGATAAAATAAAAATACAGTTTATATGTATATGCTGCCTTAACCGTATCAATAAAATGTTGAAAATTTGTTTTCTCTCTCTATGTTGTCTCATCAATTGGTTCGTGAGACTGGCATTTTTCTTGACAAAAAGGAATAGGACTGCTATTCTATACATATGAGTTAGCATACGCTAACTCTATAGAAAGGAAAACGATATGAACAATGTTTTTCTCGCATTTGCTCTTACGTTAATTGCAGGATTAAGTACCGGAATCGGCAGCTGTATCGCATTTTTTGCAAAACATACCAACAGAAAATTTTTATCCATCAGTCTTGGTTTTTCTGCAGGTGTTATGATATATGTTTCGATGATAGAAATATTTGTAAAAGCACAAGATTCCCTAGTATCTGAACTTGGAAAAATAGCAGGTAACTGGGTTACAGTAGGTTCTTTTTTTGGAGGTATGCTGGTCATTGCAATCATTGATAAATTAATCCCTTCAGAAGAAAATCCTCATGAGCTAAAATCGGTGGAAGATGAAAATAAAAAACCTCCAAAACATTCCAAACTGATGCGCATGGGCGTTTTTACAGCACTTGCAATCGCCATTCATAACTTTCCGGAAGGATTGGCTACATTTGTTTCTGCTATGCAGGAACCCAGTGTTGCAATTCCCATTGTAGTTGCCATTGCAATTCACAATATACCGGAAGGAATTGCTGTTTCTGTTCCCATTTATCAGGCAACGGGCTCTAAGATGAAAGCCTTTTTATATTCTTTTTTATCAGGTTTGGCGGAACCTGTAGGTGCGTTAATCGGTTGGCTAATTTTAATGCCGATTATGAATAATGTTGTATTTGGTGTTATTTTTGCAGGAGTCGCAGGTATTATGGTATTTATTTCATTTGATGAACTTCTTCCTGCTGCCAGAGAATATGGAGAACATCATTTGTCCATTTATGGTTTAATTTCCGGAATGGTAGTTATGGCAATTAGTTTGCTGCTGTTCTTATAATGTATGGACTTTTTATTGAAATATAAAAACAAACAAAGAAAAACCTCCATTGGATATTTATCCAATGGAGGTTTTTGCAAAAGTCTACCTTTTATATGTAAATACAGAAAATAGGCTTAATAATTCTCAGCTAAAATTTGGAAGAAGGATTGAGGATGTGCACATACAGGACAAACCTCAGGTGCTTTTTTACCAATTACAATATGACCGCAGTTTGCGCATTGCCAAATGGTATCCCCGTCTCTTGAGAATACAATGCCTTCTTCAATGTTAGATAATAGCTTGCGATATCTTTCTTCATGGTGTTTTTCAATTTCACCAACTTTTTCAAATAAGAATGCAATATGGTCAAAGCCTTCTTCTCTTGCTTCGACAGCCATTTTTGCATACATATCTGTCCATTCATAGTTTTCTCCGTCCGCAGCGTCTTTTAGGTTTGCCATAGTATCAGGCATTTCTCCGCCATGAAGCAGTTTAAACCAAATTTTTGCGTGTTCTTTTTCATTATTTGCTGTTTCTAAGAACAGTGCTGCAATTTGTTCATAGCCTTCTTTTTTTGCTTTGCTTGCATAGTATGTATATTTGTTTCTTGCTTGGCTTTCTCCGGCAAATGCTGCCATTAGGTTAGCTTCTGTTTTGGTTCCTTTTAAATCTTTCATCATTCATTTCTCTCTTTCTATAAAATTTAATAGTAAAATAAGAATAATTACTATTATTGTTATTTTAATCATACTACATACTATGAATTTTGTCAAATCTTTTTTTTATTATCTTTTCACTGAGGGATATCTTCATTATAACACTATTTTTTGGTAATTTATAGAGATTGAAAATGGAAGCAACATCTTTGTATTACTGCACAAATATAGGAAAACAAAATCGTGTATTTCCCTCTTGAATCATTTACATTCGTTGTTCTTATACATATTTAACTTTCTATTTTTTAAGATTAGACAATAAAAGAAAAGAATCTGCCTTGGCAGATTCTTTTCTTTTATTGGGTTAGTGTACCGTTGTCGGTCTCAATTAAAATTAGAATTTGTTCTTCCATGCCGGTCTCACTGTTGATATACACCAATACTTGTTCATCATTTTGACCGCGGCATAGAAATTCATAACACAAAGGCTCTTCCTCTCTTGTAGTTGGAATCACTGCCATTCGTGATGATTCAATGGTCAAATGATCGCTGACTTGCTGTCTTGCAGATAATTCACCGATAACAGGTGTTTGCGTTTGTCTTTCTTTATGATTCATAAGAAAATTATCGGCATTATACTCTACAATTTCTCCCGTATCCATTGCTACAGATACTTTAATCAAATCAGAGTAATACACAACATTATCTTTACTGTAAGCATATTGAATGGTACACATGTTATTATAAATTACATAGTACGTTTCAACAAACTCTTCTTGATAAATACTGCTTAAATATTGTTTGGCATACTGTTTGGCTTCTTCTAATTGCAAAGTAATGGTATCAATTGGTCTTGCATTCATAAAGGAGGACAAATATCCGCCTTGTTTTGTAACAGAAATGTGTGTAGTGTCCGTATTAAAATTGTATACAGGTAGGTTGCCTTCCGTATCGTTGGTATGAGTTAATGTGTTAGGGTCTGCATATAAATATTGAGCAGCCATTTGTTTTGCTTCATCAACAGAAACGGTTTGTGCATTGGCAGTCATTTCAGCTGTTTTCTGTGTCATATGGTCTGAAAAGGGGCCATCGTAAATTAAAGTAGGATAGTTTGCGAATTCTTCAGCGGTAGAAAGAAAATAATCCTCAAAAGGAGGTTGCTTGCTTTCTAAGTTTCGGAGCATTTCTTCCGATTGCCCAATGACTACTTCTTGTTCGGCAATATTCTCTTGAATTTCATTTAAATTGCCGGCAAGAATATTACAATATTGAGAAAATTGTTGAAGAATATTTTTATCTTCATCACTTAACGATTCTCCTACAGATAGTTTTGAAGAGATAGAGGAGGCAAAATCACCCACCTGTGAAATGAACTTATTTACGTTATTTAAGGAATCATTTCCAATAGGAAGAACAGCGAGCGCTGCTTTGGCTCCGCTGGTATTTTTCATTAATCTGCCTGCCATACCATTTTGCTGTGAAGATGTATTTGCATAATTTGCTTTTGTCAATGTTACATTCATATCGTTTACATGGGTGTTTAAATCATTCAGCGCCCTGCGATATGTGTATTCCAAATCTGTTCGATAGGAAGCGGCTTGTGCATATCCTATCCAAGTAAATGCGCTCAATATAAAAATAATTGTAATGATTATACTTGAAATTTGTATTATTCTTTTGGTGGACATTGCAAATTCCGCCTTTCTAAATCACCAAATATTTACGTTATTTTTTGCGAAAAAAACATAATTATGCAAATGAAGCAGAATTTAATAAATATTCATGTTTTTGCGCTGTATTTGTGGTAATGTTAAAATAATAGAACTATCCATTTTCTTGTCTGCTTATAGTAAAGGGCGAAAGGTGAATGCAGTATTCGGCAGATAGACGTTTTTATGCTGTAACAACCTAGCAACAGCAACAAAACTAACATTGAAAGGAACATCTTTCAATATTCAAAATTTTGACTGTTGTCTAGAACGTTTTAACATTTATTTGTTAGAAATTGCAAAGCAATTTCTCATATGTTATAACAACCTTGTAACAGCAGTAAAACTAAAGTTTTGGCTGTTAGCAAGAACGTTTTAGCGTTTTATAGTTAAAAATTGCAACGTAATTTTTTTTATGCTATAACAACCTAGCAACAGCGGCAAAACTAAAGTTTTGACTGTTGTCTAGAACGTTTTAACATTTATCTGTTAGAAATTGCAAAGCAATTTCTCATATGTTATAATAAATTGATTATAGATATTTTGAAAGATGAGACGAAATAGGAGCTTGTTCATGGTTATTTTAGGAATTGATCCCGGTTATGCAATTGTCGGTTACGGTGTGATAGAGGCAAAAAACAGCCGTTATCGTCCATTGGAGCATGGTGCGGTCACCACAAAATCAACACAAGATTTTAACGGGCGCCTGGAAGTCATCTACAATTCTATGGAGGCTATTTTACAAAAATGGAAGCCTGATGCGGTTGCAATTGAAAAGTTATTTTTTAACAGTAACCAAAAAACGGCTATCCAAGTGGCGGAAGCAAGAGGTGTTATTTTGCTTGCGGCACAAAAAGCAGGCGTTTCGATTTCAGAATATACGCCTTTGCAAGTAAAGCAAGCTGTAACCGGTTATGGACAGGCACAAAAACCGCAAGTGATGGAAATGACAAAACGGTTGCTTTGTTTAAACCAAATGCCAAAGCTGGACGATACTTGTGATGCATTGGCAATGGCGATTTGTCATGGGCAGGCAGCTGGTTCTATGCTGCGTCGTACCATGTTGTCAGGGAGGATGTAATTCTTGTTTTATAGTTTAAAAGGAATATTAACCCATGTAGAGCCAAGCTTTTTCGTGGTGGAGTGCGGCGGTGTAGGTTACAAATGTTATACTACGCTGACCACACAGCGCAGTTTGCCGAAAATGGGTCAGGAAATAAAAGTATATACCTACGTACATGTTCGGGAAGATGCAATGGACATTTATGGGTTTGCAACTGTAATGGAATTAAACTGTTATAAAATGTTAACCGGCGTGAGCGGAGTAGGCCCAAAGGTGGGGCTGGCAATTTTATCAGAATTAACACCGGAACAAGTTGCAACTTCGATTGCCACAAACGACAGCAAAGCGTTAACCAGGGCAGCAGGGGTAGGTCCGAAATTGGCGCAGCGTATTGTGCTGGAATTAACGGATAAAGTAAGGAAAATGGATATAGATGATAGTGTGGTCATTCCAAAACAAGGGGTGGTATCTGCTTCTTCCAATGCAGGGGAGGCTGTGAATGCACTGACCGTTTTGGGATATTCTCCAACAGATGCAGCCGCAGTGGTGGCAAAATTCGACAGTGCTTTGCCTGTAGAGGAGTTAATCCGCTTGTCATTAAAAGCAATGGCAGGAAAGATGTAATGCCTGAATAGGGAGATGAGAATTTGAATTACGATTTTACGGAAAACAGCGAGTACGATTTTGAAAATCGTATGGTTGCGCCGGAATATACGCCGGAAGATGCGGAAGTGGAAAATCCTCTGCGTCCCAAACGTTTAACTGAATATATCGGCCAAGAGAAAGTAAAAGAAAATCTCTCTGTTTTTATTGAGGCGGCGCGTCTTAGAAAGGAATCTCTTGACCACGTATTGCTTTACGGACCGCCGGGTTTGGGTAAAACTACACTTGCAGGCGTCATTGCAAATGAAATGAATGTCAATGTCCGCATTACTTCAGGCCCTGCCATTGAAAAACCCGGGGATTTAGCGGCATTGCTTACCAATTTAAATGAGGGCGATGTATTGTTTATCGACGAAATTCATCGCCTTTCCCGCAGCGTAGAAGAAATTTTGTATCCTGCAATGGAAGACTTTGCACTGGATATTATTACAGGAAAAGGTCAAATGGCAGCTTCTTATCATTTGCCTCTGCCTAAGTTTACGCTTGTCGGTGCAACCACTCGAGCAGGACAGTTAAGTGCCCCGTTAAGAGACCGCTTCGGTGTTGTGCTTCGTTTGGAGATGTATACACCGCAGCAGCTTGCGGAAATTGTTACCCGCAGCGCACAGATTTTAGGAATCCCCATTGAGGCAGACGGAGCATTGGAGATTGCTTCCCGTTCCAGAGGAACGCCGCGTATTGCAAACCGCATGTTAAAGCGTGTGCGGGACTTTGCGCAGATTATCAGTGACGGCGTCATTACATATCAGTCCGCTAAAATTGGTTTGGACCGTCTGGAAGTAGATGAAATCGGTTTGGATGCCAATGACAGAAGAATGCTGAAAACATTGATACAGTTTTATAACGGCGGTCCTGTGGGAATTGAAACATTGGCGGCTGCCATCGGCGAAGAGGCTGTCACACTGGAAGACGTATATGAGCCGTATTTGATGCAAATTGGATTTTTGAGCAGAACCCCAAGAGGAAGATGCGCAACCCATGCCGCATATTTGCATTTGGGATTGAAGCCTCCCGCACAAGCGGAAAAGGAAACCATGCAGCAAAAAATAGACGGAATCTAACATAAACACAATGTATTTTCATAGATATAGTAATCCATAGAAAAATGGAGTTATAGGAGAGATCTTATATGGGTAGATTATTTGGAACCGATGGCGCCAGAGGTGTGGCCAATGCGGAATTGACTTGTGAAATGGCTATGAATATTGGCCGTGCCGCAGCAATGGTTTTAACAAACGATAGCAGAATGAGACCGAAAATTTTAATAGGCAAAGATACCAGAATTTCTTCTGATATGCTGGAGAACGCACTGGCAGCAGGTTTATGCTCTGTTGGTGCGGATGTTGTAACACTTGGTGTGGTTCCTACACCGGCTGTTGCCTTTTTAATTGGAAAGTTAAAAGCAGATGCGGGCATTATGATTTCTGCATCTCATAATCCATGCGAGTTTAACGGCATTAAAATTTTCAGCGGGGACGGCTTTAAACTGCCCGATGCGCTGGAGGAACAAATTGAAGCCATCGTGTTGGATCATATTGATACGTATGATTGTCCCACAGGCGGCGGAGTTGGCAGCATTACCCGTGAAGAGGATGCGGTAGACCTTTATATTCAACATATCAAAAGTACGGTTCCGTATGCGTTGGACGGAATGAAAATTGCTTTGGACTGTGCCAACGGTTCTGCTTCCAGAACGGCAGAACGTCTTTATACAGAATTGGGTGCCGAATGTTATATGCTTCATGATAAGCCAAACGGAACCAATATCAATGACAAATGCGGGTCTACTCATATGGAGAGCTTAAAGCAATTTGTATTGGATAACGGACTGGACGCAGGCATTGCATTTGACGGCGACGCCGACCGCTGTTTGGCTGTAGATGAAAAAGGTCAATTGGTTGATGGAGATTTCGTCATGGCAATTTGTGCGGCAGATTTAAAATCCCGAGGAAAATTGGCTCATAATGCCGTTGTGGGAACGGTCATGAGTAATATGGGATTTATCCGTTTTTGTGAAGAAAACGGTATGCGTTTTGAAGCAGCCAAAGTTGGAGACCGTTATGTGTTGGAAACCATGCGCCAGAACGATTATAATTTTGGCGGAGAGCAAAGCGGCCATGTCATCTTCTTAGATTTTGGCACCACCGGCGACGGACAGCTGACAGGCGCACATCTGCTTAGTTTGGTGCATCGCAGAGAAGCGAAATTGTCCAGCCTTGCTACTTTGATGACACGTTTCCCGCAGGTTCTTGTAAATGTGGAAGTATCCAATGAAGGAAAACTCCGTTTTTATACAGACAGAAAAATCAAAGAGGCTACACAAAGAGTACAAAATCAATTGGGAAGAAAAGGACGTATTTTGGTGCGTCCAAGTGGAACCGAGCCATTGCTTCGCGTCATGGTAGAAGGTGAAAGTGAGGCAGAAATTCAGGAATTGGCAAATTATGTTGCTGATGTCATTCGTGAGCAATTGGTATAAACAGAAAGGACGTTACACACTTGAGAATTGCAGATTGGAACGATTATGAATTAATAGATACCTCCGCAGGAGAGCGTCTGGAGCGTTGGGGCGATGTTATTTTAATTCGTCCCGACCCTCAGATTATTTGGAATACTCCAAAAACAAATCCGTTGTGGAGAAAAGCGCATGCAAGGTATCACCGTTCCAATACCGGCGGCGGTCATTGGCAGGAACATCAAAAAATGCCTGCTGTGTGGAGTATCCGTTATAAAGATATGACGTTTAACCTAAAACCAATGGGGTTTAAGCATACGGGTATCTTCCCGGAACAGGCCGTAAACTGGGATTTTGCCATGAATAAAATCAAAGAGGCCAAACGTCCTGTAAAAGTGCTGAATTTGTTCGGTTATACAGGAGCTGCTTCTTTGGCATGTGCCGGTGCAGGTGCAGAGGTTTGTCATGTGGACGCTTCTAAGGGTATGGTTGCTTGGGCAAAAGAAAATGCCGTCTCAAGCGGACTTGCAGACAAACCGATTCGCTGGCTGGTAGATGACTGTGTGAAGTTTGTACAAAGGGAACAGCGCCGCGGCAATACGTACGACGGTATTATTATGGACCCGCCGTCTTACGGAAGAGGACCGGGAGGCGAAGTGTGGAAACTGGAAGAACAGCTTTACCATTTGGTGGAGTTATGTCTGCCGATTTTATCCAAACAACCTTTATTTTTTATATTAAATTCTTATACAACAGGGCTATCCCCTGCTGTGATGGAATATCTTCTTGGAGTTATGTTAAAGAAACCGTTTGGCGGTACCGTATCGTCAAGCGAAATCGGATTGCCCGTAACCTCCTCAGGTTTTGTACTTCCCTGCGGTTCTACCGCAATTTGGCAATCCAAATAACCATTGCATATAGAAAGGAAACCATATGGACTATTTACAAACACAGGACGTTAGATTCTCTTATGATGAAGATGAAAGCGGAATCGTGGAAGTCTTAAAAGGCGTTACTTTAGGTATCCAAAAGGGTGACTTTGTTTCATTGTTGGGCCATAATGGTTCCGGTAAATCGACCCTTGCAAAACATTTTAACGCAATTTTACTGCCAAGCGGCGGCAAAGTATATGTGGATACCATGGATACCACAGATGACAGTCTCAAATTTGAAATCAGAAAACGTGTCGGTTTGATTCTGCAAAATCCCGATAATCAATTGGTTGCCAGTATTGTAGAAGAAGACATTGCCTTTGGACCTGAAAATTTGGGAGTTCCTCCTGCGGAAATTCGTCAAAGAGTAGACGATGCGCTAAAAGCGGTAGACATGTATGAGTATCGTGAACATGCGCCGCACAAATTATCAGGCGGACAAAAACAAAGGGTTGCCATTGCAGGTATCATTGCAATGGAACCTTCCACCATTGTTTTGGACGAGCCTACTGCTATGCTTGACCCGAGAGGTCGCCAAGAAGTTATGGATACCATAACAAAGCTGAACAGGGAAAAAGGCATCACGATTGTGTTGATTACCCACTATATGGACGAGGCAATTGCTGCGAACCGTGTAGTGGTTATGGATAAAGGCAATATTTTAATGGACGGCACACCGAAGGAAATTTTTTCTCAGGTAGATTTATTAAAGGAACATCACTTGGATGTACCCCAATCTACAGAACTGATTCATCGTTTGAAAGAGGCAGGCTGTATGAGACTGCCAAACGGTGTATTAACGGAAGATGAGTGTGTTGCCGCGTTGGAATTACTGTTAAAGGAGAAAGCGTAAGCCGATGAATGTAATAGAAACAAAAAATCTTACGTATACTTACGGCGCCGGAACGCCATTTAGTAAAACGGCAATCGAAGATGTAAACATCGCAATTAAAAAAGGCGAATTCATTGGCTTAATCGGTCATACAGGTTCCGGTAAATCCACACTGATACAGCAGCTGAACGGATTGCTCAGACCAACGTCAGGCACTGTGTTGTTAAACGGAAAAGATATTTGGGAAAAAAAGAAAGAAATTCGCAAAGTACGCTTTCAGGTTGGCATGGTATTTCAATATCCGGAATATCAGTTGTTTGAAGATACTGTAATCAAAGATATTGGATTTGGTCCCAGAAATATGGGACTTTCACAGGATGAAGTCAATCAGCGTGTGATGCAGGCTGTGGATTTCGTGGGTTTGGACCACGCGTTGCTGGAAAAATCTCCGTTTGATTTGTCCGGCGGTGAAAAACGCCGTGCGGCCATTGCAGGCGTGATAGCCATGGATCCCGATGTTTTGGTTCTGGACGAGCCTACGGCAGGACTGGACCCACAAGGCAGAGACCATTTGCTCAGTCAAATAAAAGCGTATCATAAACAACGGCAAAATACGGTCATTCTGGTATCTCACAGTATGGAAGATATTGCGCGGGTAGCCGACCGTGTTTTGGTAATGAATGAAAGCAAAGTCTTTTTGTTTGACGAAACCGCAAAGGTATTTTCTCACGCGAAAGAGCTGGAGCAAATCGGTTTGCGTGTGCCGCAGGTTACAAAAATCATGATGAAACTGCATGAAAACGGGTACCCTGTGGACCCTGCTGTGTTTACACTGGAGCAGGCAGTAAAAGAAATTTTGCCACTTGTGCAGAGAGGAGCCGCCAATGATTAAGGACGTTACATTAGGCCAGTATTTTCCGGGTAAGTCTATTATCCATAAACTGGACCCAAGAGTAAAAGTTCTATTAACATTAGTTAATATTGTTTTTATATTTATAGCAGGCAATTTTTCAAGTTTAGGATTGATGACGGTATTTACATTGGTGGCAATGCTGCTGTCAGGCGTACCGTTTACCAGATATATACGAAGTATCCGCGGTGTATTGTTCATTGTACTGTTTACCTCTATATTGAACTTGTTTTACGGCGGAGGAACCGTACTGGTACAATGGGGCTTTATACAAATTACAACGGGCGGTATCCGCAATGCTATCTTTATTGCAGTTCGTATTGTGGTGCTCATTCTGATGAGTTCTATTTTAACGTATACCACATCTCCGACTCAGTTGACCGACGCGCTGGAACGACTGATGAAGCCGCTGAAGATTTTCCGCATCAAAGTACATGAAATCGCCATGATGATGACCATTGCATTACGGTTTGTCCCTACTTTGCTGGAGGAAACCGATAAAATTATGAGCGCGCAAAAGGCAAGAGGAGCCGATTTGGAAAGCGGAGGTATTATCTCTCGTGTTAAGGCTTTGATTCCTGTGTTGATACCGTTGTTTGTATCTTCTTTCCGCCGTGCGTATGATTTGGCAATGGCTATGGAATGCAGATGCTATAATGGTGGTAAGGGCAGAACGAAGATGAAAATTTTGCATATCACCGCAAAAGATGTTGTAACTTCTTTGATTACGGTAGCAGTTTGTGCAGGCGTTGTACTGCTCAATTTATTTGTAGTAGAAAACTTTTTGATATAAAGGATATATCCATATATGAGGAATTTGCTTTTGAAAATTTCATATGACGGCAAATATTATCACGGTTGGCAGATACAACAAAATGCTGTTACGGTACAGGAGGTATTTCAGGATGCCTTAAAAAATATTCTGGGTATACAACCGGATTTGAAAGGCTGCAGCAGAACAGATTCGGGTGTACATGCATATGAGTATTGTATCAGTATGAAACTGGAGCACAGTATTCCGGAACAAAGGCTGGTAGCAGCGCTGAATCACTTTCTGCCGCCCAACATTGCAGTACATAGCTGTGAGCAAGTAGATGATAATTTTCACGCAAGATACTCCTGCAAAGGAAAAGAATATGTTTATAAGATGTGGAATCATCCCATCAGAGACCCTTTTTTGGATGGCTATGCCCATCATTATTGGTATGCTCTGGATGAAAAACAGCTGAATGAAGCTGCAAAACATTATATTGGTTCCCATGATTTTACGTCTTTTTGTACGTTAGACCAACGCAAAATGGGCGATATGGTACGAACCGTAACAGAGGCAAAGGTAGAAAGAGCAGGTGATATGGTACTGTTTACCGTATCTGCGGATGGATTCCTTTATAATATGGTACGTATTATGGTTGGAACTTTGCTCAGAGTAGCGCAAGGAAAATTTCAGCCGGAAGATATTCCTCATATTTTGGAAGCAAAAAACAGAAAAATGGCGGGACCGACAGCACCCCCATGCGGATTGTATTTAAACCGTGTGTTTTATTAACAGACAGAGTGGGACAGCAAGAAAACTTTGAGATTTTAAGAAAGGTGTTATATGGCAATGGATGAAAATAAAAAAAATAACAAAGGTCAATTTTTAGATAATTTTGCCGGAAAAACGAATTTGCCCAGTGCAGACCAAGTCGAAAAATCTCAAGAAGAACCGGTAATTTCTCCTGACCGCAAAAAAAATGCACCAAAACGTATGAAGAAAAAAACACCGCTTTCCAAGTTACCAAAGTGGGTTTATGCTATCATAGCAGTATTGCTTGCTGTGGTTTTGGGTCTGTTTATCTGGTTCAGTGTAGACAGTTCTTCCGGAATTGGTCAATGGTTTCGGAGCATTACCGTAGGAAGCGGACAAGGGGACGGATATCCAACATCTATTGTAGGAAGTTCTGTCAATCGCGGTAATTTCATGACGTTGGATAAAAATGTGGTTACTGTAAGTGACACTGCCTTAACGGTTATGAACAGCAGTGCCAATCAATCTATCAACCGTCAGCATAGTTTTAACAGCCCTGTTTTGCAGGCGACAAGCGGAAAATATCTCATTTATAATTTGGGAGGAAACGGATTTAAAATAGAAGGCAGCTCGGATACGATATATTCCGGCAATACCAGTAATAATATTATAGCAGGCGATATCGCAGGAAGCGGACGATATGCGTTGGTGACCGAAACACAAGGATACCCGTCTTCCTTATCCGTATACTTAACCGATAATACTGTGCAGTATAAATATGATTTTTCTGAATATTATGTAACGGATATTTCGTTGAACAGCGACGGTACCAGAGCAGCGGTTTCCGGTATCACAGCAAAAGACGGCGGTATTGTTTCCGCAGTTTATATCTTTGACTTTTCCAATCCTGAACCGATATCCATATTAACATATAATGAAGTGTTAATGGAAAAAGTAGAGTATATGGATAACGGTACGGTTGCTGCAATTGGAGACACCACTACCAGTATGATTAACGGTACTACAGGTGAAAAGGTAGATTACAACTATCAGTCCCGCCAAATGACAGATTATGCAATTGATAAAAATAGGGTGGCATTGGCACTGACTCCTTATGATAACCAATCTGCAAGCAAATTGGTTATTTTAGACAGCAGCGCTTCGGAAAAGTGTGTCATAGAAAGTCAAGATAAAATTGATGCGGTTTCCTTGTATGGAGATACAGCTGCAATTTTGACCGACAGTACCATAACAGGTTACTCAGCCAGCAGCGGTAATTCCTTCAGCACAGCAGAGGCCGGCTCAGATGCAAGAGGCATTGCTTTGGCGGATGAAGCTACCGTTTATGTTCTGGGTGTCAGCCAAATCCGTCAGGCAAGATTTTCATAGGCGCAACCCTTGTGAAGTAATGCAAATTGTGTTATATTAACAGGGTAACAAACCAGGAGGTTATACATGGGTATCCTATTGGATATTGGCTTTGTCATTATCATCTTACTTTGTGTCGTTTTCGGCTATAAGAAAGGATTTTTTAAAAGCATTGCCGGTTTTATCGGTGCAGTCATTGCCATGTTTTTGGCTTGGGTGTTGGCAGGTTTAATTGCAAATGCCCTGTACCAAGGTGTTTTTAGAGAAAAACTGATTGATAATATTTCATCAGTCCTTTCGAATGATGCGTTGGCATCTTTCCCGGAGAAGGCTGCACAGGTGGTAGCAAATTTACCGGGTTTTTTAAGTAATACACTGAACAATCAGGGAATTACTTCGTCACAAATTGAACAAAGTTTACAGGCAGCAGGAAGCAATGCGGCGCCTGCAACAGCAGATTTGATTTCTCCTGCTGTTATATGGCTGCTGCAATTGTTGCTAACTGTCATTTTATTCTTTATTTTGGTGATATTGGTACGCTTAGTAATAAAATTAATCGGCAATGTATTTCGTTTGCCGATTTTGCGTCAGGTAGACGGTATACTGGGCGGTTTATTTGGTATATTTAAAGGTGTTGTTTATATCTTCTTGGCATGTATTTTGTTACAACTGTTGATGCCTGTGATAGGCAACAGTTCAGAACCCATGAAACAAGTATTGGATAACTCCTTTATTTATCAATTTATTTTTTATAATAATCCTATTACTTCGTGGTTTATATAATTGCGAACTTACCGATTGGTTAGAACTGTCCTAATTTAACCGCAGGGCAGGGTGAAAAATCCGTTGCGGTAGCGGAGAAGAGAAAAATTTCTATGATGATGTGTACACGTTGCAAAAAAAGACCTGCTGTTGTATTTGTCTCAGGTTCGACAGATGCGCAGCAAAGTCAAGGTTATTGCCTTGTTTGCGCAAAAGAGTTGGGTATTAAACCGGTAAATGATTTAATGGAAAAAATGGGTATTACGGAAGAGATGATGGAATCCATGGAATCTGAATTAAGCGGTTTGATGTCTATGGATGGCGCTATGATGCCAACTGATGATGACGATGATGAGAATGGGGATGAAAACGGCTTCACACAAGGCGGTGCAGCTACTTTCCCATTCCTGAAAAATATATTCCAAGGTCCTAATGGAGAGGAAGCAACAAAAGAGCAGGAAGAAACAGATACTTCCTCCAGAAAAACAGACGATAAGAAAAAGAAAAAACGGAAATATTTGAACATGTATTGCACCAACTTAACAGGAAAAGCAAAAAATGGAGAGTTGGATGCCATTATTGGACGTGACAATGAAATTGCGCGCGTGATTCAAATTCTAAGCAGAAGAACAAAAAACAATCCTTGTCTAATCGGTGAGCCCGGCGTTGGTAAAACTGCCATTGCGGAGGGACTTTCCATTCGTATTGCACAGGGAAATGTTCCTGCACGCCTGAAAAAGAAAGAAATTCATTTATTAGACTTAACTGCTTTGGTAGCAGGAACTCAATTTAGGGGTCAATTTGAAAGTCGTATCAAAGGTTTGGTAGATGAAGTCAAAGCAGACGGAAATATTATTCTGTTTATCGACGAAGTGCATAATCTGGTAGGAACAGGTGATGCGGAAGGCTCCATGAATGCGGCCAATATTTTAAAACCTGCTCTCTCTCGCGGAGAAATTCAGGTTATTGGCGCTACCACATTTACAGAGTATCGAAAATATATTGAAAAAGATACTGCTTTGGAAAGACGTTTTCAGCCTGTAACGGTAGTGGAACCTTCCGTAGACGATACGATTGGTGTGCTTTTGGGTATTAAGTCCTATTATGAAAACTATCATAGAGTGCAGCTTTCAGATGATATTATCAAACGTGCGGTTGTATTGTCAGAACGCTATATTACAGACCGTTTCTTGCCTGACAAAGCAATTGACTTAATGGATGAATCTTGTGCCTGCGCAGCTTTGCGCAATGCCTCTATGGCGGAATATGATACAGCAAAATTTGAGCTGGAAAAATTAAAAGAACAGGAAGAACAAATGACAGCAGACGGTGCTGAGCCGGATTATGAAAAACTGGCGGAAACACGCTGTGAAATTGCCCGTTTGGAAGAAAAGACAAAGTCTTTGGAACAAGATGCGTTGCATTCTTCCGTAACAGAAGAAGACCTGGCTCATGTGATTGAATTATGGACCGGTATTCCTGCAAGCCGTATTCAGGAAAGTGAACTGAAAAAACTTGCAGATTTAGAGAATAAACTAAACTCTAAAGTAATTGGTCAAACAGAGGCGGTAGAAGCTGTCGCAGCTGCAATTAGAAGGAGTAAGGTACAAATCAGTCCAAGACGCAGACCGGCTTCCTTTATCTTTGTAGGGCCTACAGGCGTGGGAAAAACCGAATTGGTAAAAGTGTTGTCTCACGAGTTGTTCGACACTCCTGACGCGCTCATTCGCTTGGATATGTCCGAATTTATGGAGAAACACTCTGTTTCCCGTATCATCGGTTCACCGCCGGGTTATGTTGGTTATGATGAAGCAGGTCAAATGACAGAAAAAGTAAGAAGAAAACCTTACTCTGTGATTTTATTTGATGAAATTGAAAAAGCACATCCGGATGTTATGAATATTTTGCTTCAAATTTTAGACGAAGGCAAAATTACAGACGCCCATGGACGTGTGGTTAATTTTGAAAATACCATTATTGTTATGACTTCCAATGCAGGAAGTGAAAGAAAAGAATCTGCACTAGGTTTTGCAAAAAATGCTGCAGACGTGACTCGCGATAAGACGATGAAGGCGTTGTCAGAATTTTTACGTCCTGAGTTTTTAAGCCGTGTGGATGAAATTATCATCTTCCACGAATTAACGGGAACCGATTTTCAAGCAATTGCACGCCTCATGATTGATGAATATGTGGATTCTTTAAAAGAACGCAATATTACATTAAAATATGATAATACTGTGCTTAGCTGGCTGGCTGACCATGCCATTGGCGGCAAGAGCGGTGCACGTGATTTGAGAAATCTGATTCGCAAGAAGATAGAGGACCAAATTGCAGCGTTGCTTGTAACACATTACGACCAGCAGGTTACAGGAATTGCAATTACAGTTGAGAATGATGAAATAAAATTGAATTCTATTTAAGGTGAATAAAATATCCACCATATGGTAATAATAGCTTTTAGAAAAAAAGTAACCAATATATTGAAAAAAGCTATTGACAGACGACAATGTTATATGCTATAATTCATAACGTTGTCGAAAGTGCGGGTGTAGTTCAATGGTAGAACTCCAGCCTTCCAAGCTGGTCGCGTGGGTTCGATTCCCATCACCCGCTCCACATTACAAATGCGCTGATAGCTCAGCTGGATAGAGCAACTGCCTTCTAAGCAGTAGGCCAGGGGTTCGAATCCCTTTCAGCGCGCCATATGGTGGGTATAGCTTAGTTGGTTAAAGCGCCAGTTTGTGGCACTGGAGACCGTCGGTTCGAATCCGACTATCCACCCCATTTGTACATAACACAGAATATACTATTACATTCTGTGTCTATATTGGGCTGTCGCCAAGCGGTAAGGCAACGGACTTTGACTCCGTCATTCGTAGGTTCGAATCCTGCCAGCCCAGCCAAATATTCTGCCAAAAAAGGCAGAAAATTTTGTTGACAAGAGCAGAAAAATCTGCTATTATATATAAGTTGTCATTTTTATGACGATCCATTAGCTCAGCTGGCAGAGCACCTGACTTTTAATCAGGGTGTCCGGAGTTCGAATCTCCGATGGATCACCAAACAATAGGCTCGAATTTCTATTATTGGAAGTTCGGGCCTATTGTATTTTTATAGCGGTTATAAAATAATTGTTCTTTTTATTGGAAATGAGAATACAATTCCCTTAACGTTGACAATATAATATCAGTAAGATATAATAAAATAATGTAAAAAATAGGATTTTTATAAATAAATTCTGCAAAAAGTACGGAAAAAGAGGAAATATACCATGAAAAAAATATCAGTTATAGTTCCATGTTACAATGAGCAAGAAGCAATTCCTTTCTTTTATGATGAAATAGTAAAAATTTCTAAAATCATGGAAAATGATGCTGAATTTGAATATTTGTTTATTAATGACGGCTCAAAAGATAAAACAATAAATGTTTTGAGAGAATTGGCAAAGAGAGACGAACGCGTAAAGTATGTTTCTTTTTCAAAAAATTTTGGTAAAGAAGCTGCTATGTATGCAGGATTAGAAAAGTCTTCAGGAGATTATATTGCAGTTATGGATGTGGATTTACAGGATCCTCCGGAGCTGTTAGTGCAAATGTTTCAGGATTTAGAAAGCGGTGAATATGACTGCGTTGCTACGCGTCGAGTATCTCGAAAAGGGGAACCTCCTATCCGTTCACTTTTTGCTAAATTATTTTATTCTATGATAAATAAAATATCAAAGACAGAAATTGTAGATGGCGCACGTGATTACAGATTAATGACACGCCAAATGGTAGACGCAATTCTTGAAGTAAAAGAGTATAATCGCTTTTCTAAAGGTATTTTTAGCTGGGTAGGCTTTAACACAAAATGGTTAGAGTATGAAAATGTAGAGAGAAGAGCAGGCGAAACCAAATGGTCTTTTTGGAAGCTTTTAAAATATTCTCTTGATGGTATTGTTGCGTTTTCAACCGTGCCGCTTTCCATTGCTTCTATTTTAGGGTTGTTGTTATGCTTTATAGCATTTGTATTAATTATTGTAATCGTAGTGAAGACATTGGCATTTGGTGATCCTGTTGCAGGTTACCCTTCATTGATGTGCGTAATTCTGTTTGTAGGCGGTGTTCAGCTGTTTTGTATGGGAATATTGGGCAAATATCTATCTAAGACGTATTTGGAAACAAAGAAAAGACCAATTTATCTGGTAAAGGAAGAAAATATAGATGAAAAATAAAATAGGCGCTCATCTATTTTCTCAAGAGGAAAGTAAAATGAATATGTCGAAGAATAAAACCTTAAACAACAATCATTATAAGGAAAAAATGTGTAAATGTATCCCATTTCTACTTTCCTTTATAATACCTGCATGTATATTAATGCTTATTTTGGCTGTATTACATGTCTTTCCGGGCTTAGAAAAAACAGTTTTAACAAATGATTTGGCGGCTCAATATACTGATTTTTTCTCTTACTTTAAAAGCTTTTTTACAGGAGAAAATAATCTTTTATATTGTCTTAGCCAAACTTTAGGCAATAATATGTGGGGACTTTTGCCTTACTATTTGCTCAGTCCCTTCAATTTTATCCTTTTGTTCTTTACTTCCAGCCAGCTGCCAACAGCTATTTTTATTATGACTATACTAAAAATAGGAGCATGCGGATTAACAAGTTATATTTTCTTAAACAGAGTTTTTCGTAAAGCGTGGTCTTCGTTAATTTTTTCTGTTTGTTATGCACTCATGAGCTTTAATATGGTATATTTGTCCCAT
>UQNI01000002.1 GCA_900542375.1 uncultured Oscillospiraceae bacterium
AATACAACTGCAACCAGCACACTCAATCCCAGTGCGAAAGATAATAATTTTTTCATATTCATACCCTCTCTTTTTTTGAATGTATTACAAGTCGGATTTAAGAATATATGGTATGTTCCAATCCAACCTGATTGATGATTTTAATTGTTGTGGAATTGACTTCAATCAGTTTTGCTTTTTGAAGTTCGGACAACTCCCTAAAAAGGGCTGCACGGCTAATACCAATGCGGCTTGCCAGCACTTCTCTGGAGCAATTTGGAATAATACAATTTTCTGCGTTCTGATTTGAAATTAGGTATTCGGCCAATTTGCTGCGGCAGCTTTGTGTAGAGATTAATTCGATACGTTTAATTAAGAATTGTATTTTTTTGTTGCAAACCAAAGCATATTTCATTGCCAATGAAGCATCTTGTTCCATAGCTGTTACAATGATATTTTTTGGTATGAAGTATACAACAGCATTGGTACGGCTGCGAATGACAGTCTCCATTTGTGTGCAATCGAACAAATTGCAAATTCCAAAACAATTTCCTTTATGCAGAGAATTCAGCATAGTATCGCGTCCGTCAAGAGCAACAGAGTAAATGTCCAGTATACCGGAGGCAATTAGACCAATAAAGCCCTTACCATTGTTATTATCGCTTAAATATGCCCCTGCACTGTAAGCTTTTCGGATGACAGATGAAGAGTCAAACGAACAGCCATTTAAAAAATCAGATGATGCAATTGCTTCAAGGAATTCTTTATTCGGCATAGTTCATCTCCCTTCGACACCAAGGTTAGACAATGCTAACTACAAAAATATTGTACCTACCTTTCCTAACAATGTCAATATAAAAAGCTTGCACAGGTAGTCTCACGTGATACTGACAGTTTACAAAATACTTGGTAAGCTTTTGCTAACTTATATCATTTGGAGTTGAGCGATTTGCTGAAAAAAGTTGTACTGATTTCAGGAGGGGCTGCAGTTGGAAAAACTGCTGTACTAAAGAATATCATACCATTGCTTCAAAGTAAAGATTTGGCATTATCTGTGTGCAAAATTGACTGTGTTGCAACAAGAGACGGTTTGGTTTATCAAAATATGAATATTCCTCATGTGGTAGGTATTAGCGGTGATATTTGTCCCGACCACTTTCTGGTTTCCAATCTTCCGGAGTTGTATCACTGGGCAGATGAAAAACAGAGTGATGTTTTACTGATTGAAACAGCAGGCCTTTGTCACAGATGTTCTCCCGCTACGGAACAAATGGCAGCAGGATGCGTACTGGACTGTACTTCCAGCTGTCATGCACCGGCGCAGCTTGGGCCAATGCTGACTTATGCTGATTTTGTGGTGCTTACCAAAATTGACATGGTATCTCAAGCAGAACGGGAAATTATTTTGTGGAAAATAAAAGAGTTGAATCCTACTGCCAAATTATTTACAGTGGATGGATTGACAGGTTACGGAGCGGAGGGACTGGCAGATTGGTTAAGCTGTTTTTCCAAAGAAACTAATTTTGATGACGATGTATTACGCCACAGTATGCCAAGCGGTGTTTGCTCGTATTGCGTCGGAGAAAAAAGGGTAGGAAGCGCGTATCAGCAAGGTGTAGTAGGAAAGATTGAGTTTTAAGGCAGGTGAGCATCATGCATAAATTAACCATTTATGGGGGAAACGATAAATATGGAAATCCGGAAGGAATTCAGAGGTTAGATTTATTTCGAGGTGAATTGTATACCATTGTGGGTAATACAGGTTCCGGAAAAAGCAGATTGATTAAAGATATTGAACAGCTTGCAAATCATGATACCATTACGCAAAGAAGTGTGTTCATTGATGATACAAATTTTTCATGGGAGGAGCGCCAGCAACGGTCATTGCATTTTGTTGCGCATTTAGGACAGAATATGCGCTTCATGTTGGATACAACCGTAGAGGATTTTTTAAATTTACACGCATGTTGCAGAGCAAAGCAAATCAATTCCGATGAAATTATCTGTCACGCAAATCAAATTACGCCGGAAGCAATTATGCCGAATCAAAGTTTAAATTTATTGAGTGGCGGTCAAACAAGAGCGTTAATGATAGCGGATATTGCATTCATTTGCGACAGTCCTATTGTACTAATTGATGAAATAGAAAATGCGGGCATTGATAAAGAAAAAGCATTTGCGTTACTATTGTCCAAAGAAAAATTAGTCATGATTGTCACCCATGACCCTCATACTGCATTCATGGCAAAACAGCGTATTGTCATGGAAGCGGGAGCAATCAAACAAGTGATACAGAGAAGCAGAACAGAAGAAGAAACGTTTCATCAATTAAGCAAAGAATATAGAAAACAAAAAAATTTGCAGGATGCCATTAGAAATGGAGCGTGTTTTTAAATGAAGAATGTATTGTTGTATTGGAACCATATCTGTATATTACATAATTATGAAAAAATGTTTTTAGAAGAAGTAAAGCAAGCATTACTCCCATATGATATTGAATTAAATGTTACTTATTTTGGCATGGGATATCCGGAACATATGTCTGAGTATCTTTATAAAAAAGATGCGGTACTGCCTGATATCATTGTGTCTGCTGACTTGGAAGTATTTGAGGATGCTCGTATTTTTTCTAAATTGGAGCCGGATTTATATCCATGTCATGATTGGATTTCTTTCAAAGACAGTACAGCACTTGAATTGGTAGAGCGCAGTCCGTACTTATTACCTTTTATATCCATTCCGCTGGTGTATTTTACGACCAATCCTGATGATTGTAAAAACAAAAAAATGGATGAAATTCATTCGTTGGCCTTTGGAGGCATCAACAATTCCGCAGGAAAAACCGTTACAAAAGCCATTTGGAATCGTTACGGAAAAGAAGCTGCCGAACATGTTTTGCGTAACAGCATCGTAGAGGATATGCCAATCGGTGCATTTCGTCAGGTAAAAACAGGGAAGGCACAAACTGCCTTGGTACCGTCTATTTATGCCCTCAGAGCCGATAATACAGAAACATTCATGCAGATACCGCAGGAAGGACCTTTATTGATACCCTCCTACCTTTGCGTGCGCAACTCGATTGAGAAAGAGGTAGCGGTAACAGTAGTCAATCATATGATTTGTCAAAAGCTGTGCGAGTTCTATGCTACAAAAGGGGATTTAATTGTATATCCCGATTTTGATGTACCGCCCAGTCAACATGAAAACGAAATTTATTTTACAGTAGATTCTCATTGGTTAAAACAGCTGTCTCCACAAGAATTTTATGATTTGTACGGAACCTGTCTTCCCAAAGCGAATATTCCCAATGAAAAAGGATGTCAGATTTGAATCTGACATCCTTTTTTTTAAATAGAGCGTTCTTTTCCCATATAAATAACGCACATAATGCCGTCACCCGTATGGCTTCCTATAATTGGACCTACAAACTGGATTTTAATATCTTTTACATTTGGTATTTGTTTTTTGATGAGGTCTGCTACATATTCTGCATCTGCCATGGCATCTCCGTGCATAATATAAACGGTTTGTTCTTCCGGATTTATAATTGTTTCCGCCATTCTGTTTACAATGCAGTCTAACGATTGTTTACGACCGCGGATTTTTTCCGTTGGAATCAATTCGCCGTTTTCATTTACTTGCAATACAGGTTTAATTCCAAGCATGCCGCCGAATAAGGCTGCTGCCGCAGAAATTCTTCCGCCGCGTTTTAAATGATTTAAATCATTTACCGTAAACCACAAACGAACATACTTACGGTTTTCTTCTGCCCACTGAGCCGCTTCTTTCACAGAAGCACCGTTTTTCAACATTTCCAATGCATGGATTACAAGCAGGCCTTCTCCCATACTTGGAGAACGGGAATCGACTGTATAAATTTGGCGTTGAGGATATTTTTCACGCAGTTCTTCCACTGCTGTTACAGAACGTTCATAGGTTGCACTCAAGGCAGAAGAAAAACAAATATACAGCAAATCGGTTTCTTCTTTTAGATGAGGTTCAAATATTTCTACAAAACGAGCTGACGTAATCTGAGTGGTAGTAGGCATACTGCCGTTTCTCATAGCTGCGTAGAATTGCTCATTGGTCATTTCACGGCCGTCAGGGTAGTTTAAATATGTTTTATCTTCCATTAAAAATTCCATAGGAATTACTTCAATGCCAAGTTGTTCAATTTGCTCAGGAGTAAAATCGGCGGTAGAATCTGTAATTACAAGATACTTGCTCATTCGGATGCTCCATTCATAATAATTTTTCACATAATTTGATATGGCTTTATTATATATGATTTCAAATTATATGTCCATATAGGAACGAAAATGAAAAAAGACCTTTGGTCAAACCAAAGATCTTTTGCTGTAAAAACAAGGCCCGCCCGGCCGTAATGTGCTAAGAGTAACCTGCTACTCAAGAGCAGGTGGGTGCCCTCCCACTGAGTTCATACTCCCTTCTTCCGAAAAAACGGGAGGTCTGCAGTCCGTCAGCGGAGAACGGGCTCCCTAAAATAAAGGTGTAGGGTTACTTATGCAACGGTCCACGCACCGGGCAGGATTTTTATTTTCTGAAGTTATTATATCACGTTTTTTTTCATTTATAATTCTTTTTTGAAAAAACAGTTATGAATTTTTACCTAAAAAAGCTTATTCCTCGTCTGCAGATTCGTACAGCTCGTCAAAATGACTTTCAAAAATTTCTGCAAGCTTATCGAGTAATTCTTCGTCTTCCACTTCAGCCAATTGTTCTTCGCCATCTTCTTCAATTGCTTCAAAGATGTAGTAAGTACCTTCTGATTCAATGGAAGCAGCCGGATCTTCAAATGTTGGAAGCAATGCATAAAAACAGCCGTCATCGTTTTCAATTACATCAAGAATTTCAAACTCATGTTCTTTGCCTTCATCATCTATTAGGGTAATTAGGTCTACTTCAAATTCCTCGTTATTTGTATTACTCATAATTCTCCTCCTAAACTGTTTGATTCTATTTTACCGTTCAGCCAACGTGAAGTCAACCAAAATTATAATTATTGAAATTATGACTAAATCTATAATTAAAATATAGTTAGAATGAATAGATTTTACTTTTCTGTTTCATTCTGCACCATTTTCGTGTATAATAGTACAAATGAAAGAAAAGGAATGATTCAATGGCTACAGATATATATGATGTAATTATTATCGGCGGCGGACCGGCCGGATATACAGCCGCAATTTATTGTGGGCGTGCAGCAATGAAAACATTACTTTTAGAAAAATATATGCCGGGAGGTCAAATGGGTATTACAGCTCATATTGATAATTATCCGGGCTTTCCTGAAGGAATTGACGGTTTTACACTGGCAATGGATATGGAAAAACAAGCAGAACGTTTTCAAATAGAGCACAAAACAGAAGAAGTAAGTTCTGTTCAATTAGACCAAAAGATAAAAGAAGTGGTTGTTTCCAATGGTACTGTATACAGCGCCAAATCCGTTATTATCGCATCAGGTGCGTCTGCGAGAGAGTTAGGATTACCTGAGGAACGTGAATTAAGGGGAAAAGGAGTTTCTTATTGTGCCACTTGTGACGGCGCATTTTTCCGAAATAAAACGGTTGCAGTCATTGGCGGGGGAGATACGGCGGCAGCTGACGCTGTATTTTTATCGAAATTATGCAAACAAGTATATGTGGTACACAGAAGAGATACGCTCAGAGCTGCAGCGGTCTATTATGATGTGCTGAAGCAGACAGAAAATGTCACTTTTGTATGGGACAGTACAGTAGAAGAAATTCTGCACGATAACACGGTCACCGGAATCCGGATTAAAAATAAACATACGGGTCAATTACAGACCATAGATTGTCAAGGTGTATTTGTAGCCATAGGCAATGTTCCAAACACCAAACTATACGAAAAGCAAATTGAACTGGACGGAAACGGTTATGTAATTGCGGAGGAAAATACCAAAACATCTCAATTGGGTGTATTTGTGGCAGGTGATATCAGAACCAAACCGTTACGGCAAGTAGTAACAGCAGTAGCAGACGGTGCTGTAGCCGCATATATGGCAGAAGAATATATCCAATTACAAACAGCAGAAACGGAATAATAAAAATAGCTTTGGTTGAATATGGAAACCAAAGCTATTTTATTTTTTACAATTTTAAAATAGAGATGACCGTTTTTCTTGACAAAAGAAAGACAGTTTGATATTATAACAGTGTTATATAACGCTGTTATATGGAGGCGATTGGTTGACTGCAGAAGAAACAAATACATTGTCTAGTATTTTAAATGCAGGGAAAAAAGAGTTTTTGGCAAAAGGATTTCGTTCTGCATCTTTACGCAGTATTGTAAAAGAAGCGGGCGTAACAACAGGTGCTTTTTACGGTTATTATAAAAGCAAAGAGGATTTATTCCGCGCATTGGTAGGTGAACCGGCGCAAACATTTTTGTCTGTTTATCACCATGCGCAAGACTCCTTTGCTGAACTTCCGCCGTCAGAACAACCGGAGCATATGGGAAAAGTATCCGGCCAATGTATGGATTGGATGGTCACATACATTTACGAGCATTTTGATGCTTTTAAATTGCTGATATGCTCAGCAGACGGCACAGAGTATGAGAACTTTATTCATACGTTGGTAGAAGTAGAAGTAAAAGCAACTCATCAGTTCATCGCAGTTTTAAAAAGCTTAGGGTATCATGTTAAAAAAATCGACAGCCAATTAGAACATATGCTGATTAGCGGTATGTTTTCCGGATTTTTTGAAATTGTCGTTCATGATATGCCGCAAGAACAAGCCGCAGAATATATTAAAGAACTGCGTGAATTCTATACGGCCGGCTGGACAAAGATTATGGGGCTTTCATGAGAGGGCTCTATCATTTTTATCCTTGAGTTAGCTATTGCTAACTTGGATTTATATTCTGATTGATTCTATCGTAACAGCAACCATACAACATATAAGGAGGAATAAAACGTGAAAAAAGAGTCTAATCTGAAAAGACTTTTGGGATATGCAGGAAATCATAAGTACCTTACTTATGCATCATGGGCGCTTTCTGCAATAGGAGCGTTATTAGCGTTGGTTCCATTTTGGTATATATGGAACATTATCCGTGAGGTATTGGAAGTAATGCCCCATTTTGAAGAGGCAACTATGCTCACTTATAACGGCTGGATGGCAGTATTATTTTCTGTATTGTCTATTTTGGTATATATAGGTGGACTGATGTGTTCGCACTTGGCTGCGTTTCGTATTGCTTCCAATATCCGTATAGATGCAATGCATCATATTGTAAAATTGCCCCTTGGATTTGCCGAAACATTCGGAAGCGGCAAGCTGCGTAAAATTGTGAATGAATCCAGTGCAGCTACTGAAACATATTTAGCGCATCAACTTCCCGATAAAGCGGGAGCAATTGCAACGCCAATCGGTTTGCTGGCACTACTGTTCCTGTTTGATTGGCGCTTGGGTCTGTTAAGCCTTGCGCCTGTAGTGCTGGGATGTTTAATTATGATAAATATGACAGGCGCCAAAATGAAAAAGAAAATGGAAGAATATCAAAATGCTTTAGAGGACATGTCCAATGAAGCAGTGGAATATGTACGCGGTATTCCCGTTGTGAAAACATTCGGTCAAACCGTATTTTCTTTCAAACGCTTTAAGGGTTCCATAGACCGTTACGGAAAATGGGTCATTGCTTATACAAAAGAGTTGCGAGGTCCGATGATGGCCTATACCGCAGCGATTAACAGTACGTTTGTATTTTTAATTGCCGCAGCGCTTATTTTCACGCAAAATAATATTACCAATGAATTTATTTTAAATTTAATGTTTTATATCATTATAACGCCAATTATTTCTATCACGCTGACAAAAATTATGTATCAAAGTGAAAATGCCATGATTGTGGAAGACGCATTAAAACGCATTGACAGTATTTTTCATGCAAAACCACTGGACCATACCAAAATATCAGAACATCCCAAAGACAGTTCTGTAGAATTAAAACAGGTAAGCTACAGCTATGACGGGGAGAAAAATGCGCTGACAGATGTATCGCTGCGCATTGATGCAGGGCAGATCGTTGCTTTTGTGGGCCCTTCCGGGGGAGGAAAATCTACCCTTGCAAATATCATTGCAAGATTTTTTGATCCCCAAACTGGAAATGTTCTGATAGGTGGAGTGAATGTAAAAAACATAAAAAAAGAAGAATTGATGGATACGGTATCTTTTGTATTTCAAAACAGCAAGTTAATGAAAGCATCTATTCTGGACAATGTCCGCCTGAGTAATCCGAATGCTTCCAGAGAAGAAGTAATGGAGGCCTTAAAATCAGCACAATGTATGGATATCATTGAAAAAATGCCGGATGGTGTAGATACAGTGATTGGAGCCAAAGGAGTTTATTTGTCCGGAGGTGAGCAGCAGAGAATTGCAATTGCTCGTGTTATGCTGAAAAATTCTCCAATCATTATTTTGGATGAGGCAACTGCTTTTGCTGACCCGGACAATGAAAGCAGGGTCCAAAAAGCATTTTCCATGTTATCCAAAGAAAAAACTGTGATTATGATAGCACATCGTTTGTCTACTGTGGTTGGAGCGGATAACATTTTTGTTCTGCAAAACGGTCAGGTGGTTGAACAAGGAACTTGCCGGGAACTTGTGGAACAGAACGGTTTGTTTTCGCAAATGTGGCATGATTATCAAACTTCCGTCAAGTGGAAAGTAGCGAAGGAGGGTTAACAGATGATTACACGTATTCAGAAAAAATTTGCACTTTCCAGACAAGGTGCTGTAGATTTGATAAAGGGCTGTATTGCCTGTATGCTGCAAAATTTATCTCTTATGCTCCCGGTAGGTCTGCTGTATTGGCTTGTAAGTAATTTATTAAATCAAACTGTAATAGATACAGGAAAAGTTATCTTTTACTCTGTTGGTTGTGCAGTGGCAATCGCTCTGATTGTGTTAACCACTTGGTTCCAATATAATGCCACCTATTTTGCAACCTATACGGAAAGCGGAAAAAGAAGAATCTCACTGGCAGAGCAGTTACGTAAAATTCCACTCTCCTTTTTTGGGAAAAAAGATCTTGCCGACTTAACCAGCACGATTATGGCTGATTGTACTTTTTTGGAACAAAGTTTTTCCCACTTCATCCCGGAGTTAGTCGGTTCCATGATTTCTACCGTGTTAATTGCCATTGGCTTATTTGTATATGATTGGCGTATGGCTTGTGCGGCATTGTGGGTATTGCCGGTATCTTTTGCAATTGTATTTTTCTCTGCCAAAGTACAGGAAAAATTAAATAACAGACAAATGGAAGCAAAGATGGCTTGTGCGGACGGTATCCAGGAATGTATTGAAACAGTACGCGATTTGAAGGCCAATAACGCAGAAGAAGCTTATTTAAAGGGATTGGACAAAAAAATTAAAGCTGTAGAAAAACGTGCAATTATTTCAGAATTGGGTACTGCGGTATTTGTGGTTTCTGCAACTTTGATTTTAAAATTGGGTATTGTAACGGTTGCTTTGGTAGGCGCTATGTTGCTGATGAACGGTACATTGGATGTTTTGACATTCTTCTTATTTCTGCTTGTAGTGGCGCGTTTGTATGACCCTTTGCAAACAGTATTACAAAATTTAGCAGCAGTCATCAGCACCCGTACCAATATTCGCAGAATGAAAGAGATTTTAGACCACCCAATCCAAACAGGTTCCGATACACTTACCAATCAGGGATATGATATTGTATTTGACCATGTAGGATTTTCTTACAACACAGGAGAACGCGTTTTGGAGGATGTTTCTTTTACTGCAAAGCAAGGAGAAGTTACAGCATTGGTCGGCCCGTCCGGAAGCGGTAAAACAACTGTATCCAGATTGGCATCTCGCTTTTGGGATATTCAACAAGGAAAGATTACGGTAGGCGGAATGGACATTTCGCAAATTGAACCTGAAACGTTATTATCTCTATATTCAATTGTGTTTCAGGATGTGACATTATTTAACAACAGTATTAAGGAAAATATCCGTGTGGGAAGAAAAGACGCAACCGATGAAGAAGTATTGGCAGCAGCAAAACTGGCAAATTGTGAGGAATTTGCACGTAAATTACCGGAGGGTTGGAATACCATTATCGGTGAAAATGGGTGCAGCCTTTCAGGCGGTGAACGTCAAAGAATTTCCATTGCCCGTGCATTTTTGAAGAATGCGCCTATTATTTTGTTAGACGAAGCTACCGCATCTCTTGATGTAGAAAATGAAACGGTCATTCAAACCGCATTGTCACGATTAATTCAGAACAAAACAGTATTGGTGATTGCTCACCGTATGCGAACAGTGGCATCTGCAGACAAAATTGTTGTATTGGAAAAAGGAAAAGTGGCGCAAGAAGGTAATTCTGCCGAATTGATGAATTCAAATGGTATTTATCACCATATGGTCACTTTGCAGACAGAAAGTCAGAACTGGACTTTAGAATAAATAAAGCTTATGAAAGTGATAAAAATATTCCTGTTATGTATGACGCATTGTTTGAGCAGTATCAGTATAAAATCAAACATAAGAGGCAATCGTGTATTCCTTGGAAAACCAACAATTTTGGTTTATTGAGAAATTGCGGTCAACAAGGAATTGATTATTGTGGTATAGTCGTGTTAAATAAAAGCAGTTTTTCACTGAGTATAACAATTGAAAGAGGAGAATAAAGCGATGTGTATCACAGAAGATGTAAAAAACAGTTATAAATTTCCGTTCGGAACCGAAGGAAGAGAAATGCTTGCAGGTATGAATGAGCACCATGCCCCTGTAACCACTTGGACATTAGAACTAATGGAACCTCAATCGGAAGATACTATTTTGGATATTGGATGCGGAGGAGGACGCGCATTGAAACGAGTATCTTCTTTGGTAGAAAAAGGAAAACTGTACGGTGCAGATTATTCAGAAACTTCCGTACAGTGTACGATAGAAGAAAATGCTGCCGATGTGGCAAGTGGCAAATTAACGGTGGTACAGGCAAGCGTATCGGAACTTCCCTTTGAAACGGATATGTTTGATAAGGTGTATTCGATAGAAAGCTACTTTTTTTGGCCGAACTTGGAAAACGATATCAAAGAAATTCTGAGAGTTTTGAAACCCGGAGGGAAAGTGTTCATTGCATCAAACGTACAAACAGAAGCTCTCTCTGAAGAACAACAATCAGAAATAGAAATGCTTCATATGCATATCGTTTCATCTGAAGCATTTAAGAAGCTGATGAAAGATGCAGGCTATTGTAATGTGAAAGTTTATGAACAAGATGCTGGACGGCAAGTGTGTGCAGTGGGAATGAAACCTATGTAGAAATATTAAAATGAAAAAAGAGCCTTTGATTATATCAAAGGCTCTTTTTTGTAATGAAATGCTGTGAATGTATCAAATACCGGATACATGTTTGGTCATTTGTTCCAGCAATTTTTTTTGGTCGCAAAGTGCATGAAGAATTTTATTTGAAGCCAAATAATAGTCAAATAACATCTGTTTATCTCCCCTTTGAATCGCCAGAAAACATTTATCAACCAAACCATAACTGAGAAGATCTGCAATACAGCGCACATTTTCCGCTGCATATCCATTTTGCAGAAGAATTTCGGAGAAGATTTCATTTGTCATATTTCTCCAGTGGACTAAAAAGAGTGGGTCCATGTTTTCAATGAGTAAGCAGCGAATCACGTGGCTGTTTTGCATGAAGAACGTTGAAAAATAGTTTGCCATGGTAAGAGGAGAGAGTTCTGCAAAAGTTAGAATCTTTTGTCGCTGAATGTCATTAAAATGATGCATGGAAGAAATATATAACTGGTCTAATTGTGTAGAAATGGAACACATCAAATCATGAGTAATTGCATGCCATACTTTGGTCATGTTTTGAAAATATTTATAAAATGTGCTGCGTGCAATATTTACTTTTTGAATTACCATGCTTACGGTAATGTTAGTACATGGTACGGTTCGACTCAGTGCAAGAGTCGCTTCCTTGATTTGCAACACAGTAGAAGTTGTCGTCATGTTTGTAACCTCCCTGTTTTACGAACTGAACTTATGATAACGCTCTTTTATGGAAGGCACAAGTTATTTTTTTACTAATGAGAAACATTAATCATTAACAAACAATTAGATATTTGATATCTAAATCGTCTCAAATGCAGCGTGGACAAATAGGCGAGAATGTAGCCTATAAAAAATAATTTTTTTCATATACTGATTGCTTTTTCTCAATAATTGGTTGAAGAATATTCAAAATTTCATTTTAATGATATCGGAAGCTTTCAAAATCAGTAGCAAAGGGGGACTGTATTTGAATCAAAATAGAAAGACAGACATTGCGTGGAAAATTGTTCGAAGATGCATTGGTTTTATACTCATTATGTTTCTGCTTTCTATTGTCGTCTTTTACTTTGCGCGGTTAGCACCGGGAGATCCTCTGGAATCCTTTTATGGTGACAGGGTTGAAACAATGACTCCGGCAGAATTAGAAGCTGCTCGCGCACGTCTGGGGTTGGATGGTCCTATTTGGATGCAATATATTCATTGGCTAAGTGGAGTATTTCAAGGAGATTTTGGTATTTCTCTAAAATATAAAATGCCGGCTATGCAAGTGATAGCGCCGCTGATTGGCAATACATTAATTTTGGGCTTAACCGGCTATATTCTGGTATTTACGCTTGCAATTTTGCTGGCAATGGTTTGTGCGAGGTTTGAAGATAGTTGGCTGGATAAAATCATTTGTAAAGTAGGTACTGTCAGTTATTATATTCCTCCGTTTTGGCTCGGAGTTGTACTGATTATGATTTTCAGTGTAAATCTGCACTGGCTGCCCAGCAGCGGCGCCTATGATAACGGTATGGCGGGCGATATTGGAAATAGAATTTCTCATATGATTTTACCTCTGATAGTTATGATTACAAGTCATCTATGGTATTACACCTATCTGATTCGCAATAAATTGCTGGATGAGGTACGGAAGGATTATGTTCTGTTAGCCAAATCTAATGGTTTGGGAAAAGAGCGTATTTTATGGGGACATTGTTTGCGAAATATAGCGCCCACAATTGTAAGTGTAATGGCAATTTCCATTCCTCATGTACTCAGTGGAACGTATATTGCTGAATCTGTATTTAATTATGCGGGTATTGGCGCTCTGGGTGTGGAGAGTGCAAAGTATCATGACTATAACCTCTTGATGCTGGTTGTTTTGATTACGGGAGTTTTGGTTATAGCCAGCAGTTTAATTGCGCAATCTATCAATGAGGTGATTGATCCAAGAATGAAAGTAACGGGGGTGTCTATATGGAAGCGAAAACGAAAAATACGAAGTTAAACGATGATGATTTGTTTACCATTGTGGGAGCAGATTATCAAATACACACTCCTGTATTGAAAAAACCAAATTTATGGTATCGACTGAAAGGCAAGCCCATTGCTTCTATTATCATTCTGGTTCTAATCATTGGAGGGTGCATTTTTGCAGAACTGATTATGAATCATGATGCATCAGAATTTTATCTGGAGCATTTAAATGAAGCTCCGAACAGTGAGTTTTTCTTTGGTACAGATTCTATGGGTCGTGATATATTTTCACTCATTTGGTATGGAGGCAGAGCGTCTATCATCATCGGTCTGCTCAGTGCAGCAATTATTACGGTAATTGGTATTGTATACGGATGTATCAGTGGTGTGTCAGGCTCCTTTTTGGATTCTGTGATGATGCGGATAACAGAAGTAGCAGGAAGTATACCATCTATTTTATTGATTTTATTAATTACCGGCTTTTTTAGCAGCAATAACGTTTTAACGTTGTCTTTGGTTATTGGAATTACCAGCTGGTTTAACTTGGCCAGAATTGTTCGCAGTGAGGTACGACAAATTCGTAATCAGGAATATGTACTGGCCTCTCGATGTATGGGTGCCCGTTTTGGCCATATTATGCTGCGGCACCTGATTCCCAACTTTGTTTCTGCCGTTATGTTTGTTATCATTTCCGGTATCAGTACCAGTATGACAACTGAGTCCACCTTGAGCTTTTTGGGACTTGGTTTGCCGGTAGAGGTGGTATCTTGGGGCAGCATGCTCTCTTTGGCAAATCGTGCATTATTGCTGAATACTTGGTGGGTGATTATGATTCCGGGGCTATTTCTGGTTATTACTTTGCTCTGTATTACGAATATTGGTCATTACTTCCGTAAAGAAGTAAATCGCCGTCCAAGCAATCTGTAAAACGAAATTATTTTGAATTTTTATGGGGGTTATTATGAAAAAGAACACAAAAATGAAATCTTTTCTGTCCATTGCGGCAGTTTCTGCATTCATGCTTGTCACCTTGGCGGGCTGTGGAGATGGAAACGGTTCTACAGGAACAGGAGATGCTGTTCAGGCAGGTGTCACATCAACGTCAAATACAGGTACATCTAAAAATACTTTGGTATTTGCAGGTGAGGGACAGAGTGTGCTCAATCCATTGCTGAACAACACGGATGATATTCAGTCAATTATTTTTTCCGGTTTGATGAAATATGATGGAAACAATAAACCGGTTACAGATTTGGCAGAAAGTTATGAATATGATGAGAATACCAAAACATATACCTTTCATTTGAGGGACGGTGTAAAATGGCATGATGGAGAAGACTTTACGGCTGATGATGTAGTGTTTACATACAAAGCGCTGACAGAAGATGAGAGCCTTTCTTCCGGCATTACCAGCAACTATGAAGATATTAAAAGTATTACTGCGCCGGATAAAAATACAGTGGTAATTCAAATGGAACAAGACAATGCTGCAATGTTGGACTACTTTACGATTGGAATTATTCCGAAACATTTATTGGAAGGAAAAGACCTGAATACGGATTCTTTTAATCAAAATCCTGTTGGAACCGGTCGCTACAAACTGGTATCTTGGGATACAGCTGCAAACCAAATTACACTTATAAAAAATGACGATTATTACGGAAAAGTACCGAATATCGAAAATATTATCTTTAAAAATGTTACCGATGAAAATACAAAAGCTACCATGATGCAGGCAGGAGAAGCAGACCTTGTCTGGCTGAATGCATCTTATGCGTCTACATTTAAAAACAATCCATCTTATAACGTTACAGAACATCCATCTGCAGATTGGCGCGGTATTTCCTTAAACTTTAAGAAAGATTTCTGGTCAAAAAATAAGGACAGCGCCGCAGTATTAAATTATGCTTTAGATAAAAATGCAATTCTAAATGCCGTAGTAGAAGGTGAAGGCGAGGCGGCTTACAGCCCGATTCAAACAAACAGTATGGGTGGCAACACAAACGCCGATATTTACAGCTATGATCTCAACAAATTTGCGCAAGAAATGGAAAAATTGGGCTGGACAAAGGGCAGCGATGGTATTTATGAGCGCAACGGCCAAAAATTCCGGTTTAACCTAATGGTTCCGGAATCTGAAGTAGAGCGTGTGGACATTGCCAAACTTGCAGCAAAACAACTGCAAAGTGCAGGAGTTGATATGAAACTGGAAGTGGTCAGTGGCTGGAATTATACCGATTATGACGCTTTTCTAGCAGGACAGGCTTATCCATATGACGCAGATGCTTTGTATGCGGCATTGACTACAAATGGCAGCGGTAATTCTTTGGGCTATTCAAACCAAAAAGTAGATGAGCTTTTGGAATCAGCCAGACATGAAACAGATGCCAATCGGAGAAAAGAGCTGTATGGAGAATTTGAAGAAGCATTTTCACAGGAACCGGGTTCTGTTTTAATTTGCTATTTAGATGCGTTTTACGTCAGTGATGCTGGTATCAAGGGAATTGATACGAACAGATTGTTAGATCACCATGCAAGAGGCATTCTGTGGAACGTGGAAGAATGGACACTAGAATAACTATTTCTGAAAAGGGGCACAGAAATGCAACCTGTTTTACAACTTACGAATGTATCGGTCAGCTTTGAAACACCGTATGGAGAAGTAGAAGCCGTGCGGGATGTCTCCTGGAGTTTAAATCCGGGAGAGGTGTTGGCGATAGTGGGAGAATCCGG
Organism: uncultured Oscillospiraceae bacterium; assembly: GCA_900542375.1. Classification (GTDB taxonomy): domain Bacteria; phylum Bacillota; class Clostridia; order Oscillospirales; family Acutalibacteraceae; genus UMGS1071. The sequence continues at coordinate 16,026 of UQNI01000002.1, forward strand.
CTGTGGCAAAACAGTAATGGTTCAATCTATTATGAAGTTGCTTCCAAAGAATTCTAAATTAAAGCAAGGGGAAATTGTTGTAGACGGACAAGATATTACGCATTACAAAGAACGGAAAATGCGAAAATTGAGGGCCAATGCCTTTTCTATGGTATTTCAGGATCCTATGTCTTCCTTAAATCCAACGATTCCTATTGGCAAACAGATGGTGGAGGCCATCAAAAAACATCATAAAATCAGCACAGACGAGGCAAAAAAGCGTGCAAAAAAATTGATGCGTATGGTGGAGATTGATGATGTGGAAGAACGTTTTCATTTGCAGCCTCATTTTTTTTCAGGAGGTATGCGGCAGCGGTGCGTTTTAGCTATGGCATTGGCGTCCGAACCAAAAGTGATTTTTGCCGATGAGCCTACCACTGCGCTTGATGTAACGGTGCAAGCTAAAATTTTAAAGCTGATTCGTGAGTTAAAAGAAAAAACAGGTGTATCCTTTGTGTTTATTTCCCATGATTTAGGTGTGGTAGCCGGTGTTGCGGATCGTGTTGCGATTATGTATGCAGGTAAAATTGTAGAGATTGGTACAGCAGAAGAAATTTTTTATACGCCTCGCCATCCTTATACATGGGGATTATTATCTGCGTTACCTGCTTTTGCAGATAAAGGTCAAACACTGCAAAGCATTCCGGGTACGCCTCCAACTATGATTGATTTGCCGAAAGGCGATGCTTTTGCAGTTAGAAATAAATATGCCATGAAAATTGACTATGAAAAAATGCCTCCTATGTTTCAAATTTCACCAACTCATTATGCGGCAACTTGGCTTTTGGATTCACGTGCTCCTATTGTACATCCTCCAAGAGAGGTGCTCCGTTATACATCTGAAATTGGGGAAGAGGGGTATTAGAAAATGGCAGAAACAATTGTAGAGGTACGTAATTTAAAGCAACATTTTCGTATTAATTCTCACTTTACGGTTAAGGCTGTGGATGGCATCTCTTTTTCCATACATAAAAATGAAATTTTTGCTTTGGTAGGAGAAAGCGGGTCCGGAAAATCCACGGTAGCGCGTTCTTTGATTGGGGCATATCCGCCAACGGATGGAGAAATTTATTTTTATGGAAAAGATATTACCGACAGAGCAAATCGACGTAAACATTCAGAGCTGCTGCACCGCAATATGCAAATTATATTTCAGGACTCCTCTGCCGCATTGAATCAACGGATGACGGTAGAGAAGATTATAAAGGAACCATTGACAGTCAACCACATTTATAAGGACAAAAAACAGCTTGAGTCTCGTGTAGATGAATTGTTGGAACAAGTAGGTCTGAATGCAACGTATCGAAAAAAATATCCTCCGGAAATTTCCGGAGGACAGCGACAGCGCGTTGCGATTGCAAGATGTATTGCGCTTCAGCCTGATTTTGTCATTGCTGATGAGCCAATTGCTTCTTTGGACGTTTCCATTCAGGCGCAAATTATCAATTTGTTTAAACATTTACAAACAAAACACCAATTCTCTTTTTTATTTATTGCCCATGACCTTGCAATTGTACGATATATCAGTGATAAAATTGGAGTGCTCTATCATGGAAAATTGGTGGAGGTTGCTCCTACGGAAGAGCTGTTTGAGAATCCGATTCATCCTTATACAAAATCATTGTTGTCAGCAGTTCCTACACCGGATCCAAGGAAGGAAAAAAATAAAGTATTGGTTCCGTTCGATGGGACTTCCTTTACAGGTCAAGGAGAAATGAAGGAAATTTCGCCCGAACACTTTGTGCTGGTATAGATATAAAAGAGATATATAACAATTACAGATATCTATCTTATTTTTTCATATGATAAATAAAAGCAACTGCCGAACATAAGCTTGTTTCAGGCAGTTGCTTTTGGTTTATCCGTCATATTTGTTCTTTTCATATAAGACTGTATATACCATATATAATTGATGATATGATTGCGCTGTTATAAAATAAACATTTTTCGGCTATAAAAACAGCACAGTAGTTTAAACTACTGTGCTGTAAAGTTCATTTGTTATGATATGTTTCAGACAATCATTATTGCATTACATGAGTTTTAATATACATACGCCATTCTTTACATGCAGCAGCGGTCAGATGAATACCGTCAGGTGTTTTATCAGCGGGTAGAGCGCCGGTATCATCTTTAAATGCTTCGGCAGCGTTTAAGTAAGGAATCCCTTTTTCTGCAGACATGTTAATAATCATATTGTTTAAATTCTCTATTTTTGTGTTGTTATACACTTCGTCTGTTTCAGAACGTTCTGCAGAAACAGGAAGAACGGATTGTACACAAATTTTTGCATTTGGCTGAAGAGCTTTTATGTCATCAATCAGTTGAGCGTATTGTTCAATGAACATATCCGGATATACCCATCCTAACTCGTTTGCCCCGAACAAAAGATAAATTTGGTCAAACTGTCTTTCTTTCAAGGCATCCATTACTGTTTTTTCTCCTGTACCGTCTGAATTGGGAGAATTATCTGCATTTACAATTTTCATTCTGTGAATACTTTCTACCGTCATACCACGACCTTCATAATATGTTGGTGTATCCAAACCTGAAAATTCTTTAAATCCTTCTGTAATGGAGTTTCCGATAAATAATGTATTTGAAAAATAAGTGTCATCTACTTCGGCAGATTCCGGAATGAAGTGAGCAGTACTCATTGTAATTGTACCGGATGAGGATGCATTTGATGATGAATCTGCAGGAGGAATTGTCTCTCCCGGCTCTGATTGATTAGATGTAATTTCAGAGGTAATGCTTTCCGGAGTTGCAACTGTCTCTTGGCTGTTAGGTTTTATAGTAAACACACATATTAATACAATTACGATTGTAATGAATACCATGGCGGCAATAATTGTGATAATAGGAGTATATCTTTTTTTCTTTCTTCTTGGGGGTTGAGTTACACGTTTCATTTTTGCCTCCGATATGCTGTAATTTTAAAGTGCCTATTCATTATAGGTAATGCAATCGCAATTTACAAGATATTGTTTTATATTGTCACTATTTGTTATTTATCTGTAAGACAATTAACAAAAACGTATATTTTTACCGTAAAAATAAGAAAAAACAGACATAATTTATGCCTATTTTTTTCAATGCTGTCATTTTTATAATCAAGCTGCCTTTTTTCGTATTAAGCCGGCGGCAAAACATAAAAGGAACACAATCAAATTGACAATTACGATACTTGCTCCCGTCGGTGTGGAAAATGCATACGATGCAACCAAACCAATGAAAAAACAAATGATGGAAATCACAGCAGATGCAATTACAACAGAACGAAATTGTCTAAAAATACGCATAGCGGATAATGCAGGGAAAATGATTAAGCTGGAAATTAGCATAGTACCCATAATACGCATACCTACAACAATGGTAACTGCTGTCAGTAAAGCAATCAGCATATTATAGAGATTTGCACGGGTTCCTGTAGCCTTAGCAAAGTTTTCATCAAATGTAACGGCAAAGATTTTATTGTAAAATACGATAAATAAAATCAATACGACTACAGAAAGTGCAATGCTGACATAAACATCACTTTCTTTCATAGCTAAAATGCTTCCGAACATGTAACTGTATACATCTGCATTTTGTCCGGAGGCCAACGAAATGACCGTAACACCAATTGCAAGAGAGCTGCTTGCAATCAATGCAATGGCAGAATCCCCTTTTATTTTGCTGTTTTCGCTTAATCGAAGCAATAAAAAAGCTGCGACCACAACAACCGGAATTGCAACAGGAAGGGGTTCCCAGTGAAACCCCATTGCAACAGCCAATGCGCCAAAACCAACATGAGAGAGTCCGTCTCCAATCATGGAATACCGTTTTAAGACTAAGCTCACGCCAAGCAGGGCTGCACAGAGCGAGACCAGGGTACCTACAATCAATGCCCTTACAATGAAGGTATAGGAAAATAAATCATGTAAAATTTCTAACATAATATGTGCCTCTCTATTAGGAACATTTTAAAAATCGTTTTCCAAGTTCCGTGTTGATATACGATTCGGTATCGCCGTAGAATAACAGAGATTGACTGATATGCAGTATTTTATCAGCATACTGTGTGGCCGAGGATATATCATGAGAAACCATAATAATGGTAACACCAAGGTCTCTGTTTAATTGCTCAATCAGTTGATACAATTCTTCTGTTACCAAAGGGTCCAGCCCTGTAACAGGTTCATCCAGAAGCAGCAGTTTATCAGTCGCACACAAAGCGCGTGCCAGTAAAACTCGTTGCTGTTGACCACCTGAAAGTGCACTGAAAGAACGTTTTTTAAAGTCGCCGATGCCAAGACGTTCCATATGTTGAACTGCTTGTTCTTTATCTGCTTTGCTGTAAAAAGGTTTCAGTCCGCGGCGGTTTAAACAACCGGACAGTACAACTTCATATACAGAAGCCGGAAAGTCCTTCTGTATATTGGTTTGTTGAGGCAAATATCCCAAACGTTTACGGTGTACCTCGGGGCCAAATGAAACAGAACCGCATTTTAATGGTACCAGTCCTAATATGCTTTTGAGCAAGGTGCTTTTTCCGGAACCATTTTCGCCGACTATGCAAACATATTCTCCTTCGTTTACTTCAAAAGAGACATGGTCAACCGCTATTTTAGAATCATATGCAACAGTCACATCACGACAAGATAATATCATAATAGTTATTCAAGTCCTTTTTTCAAGTTTTCAACATTTTGTTTCATAAGAGATAAATAAGTTGCTCCACTTTCAAAGTCTGCTTTTGAAAGGTTATGACAAGAATGGAACAGTAACATTTCTGCACCCGTTTCTTCACTGATGGAGCGAGAAATTTTTGGGTCTGTCAATTCTTCATAATAAATGACGGGAATTTGCTTTTCTTTGACTTCATTGATTAATTCAGATACCGTTTTAGCGCTGGGTTCGGCTTCTGTGGAACAAGAATCAAATGCAGATTTATATTCCAGTCCGTACTCGTGGGTAAAATAAAATAGTGCAAATCGGCTTCCAAATACAATTTCTTTACGGTTTCCATTTGCTACAACAGTGCGAATTTCTTGGTCTAACTGATCCAGTTGGGATAAATAGTCGTTTGCGTTCTCAGTATAATAATCGGCATTATCCGGGTCAACTTCACATAATGTCTGCAAAATATTTTGCACCATAATTTTGGCATTGACAGGGCTGGTCCAAACATGAGGGTCATATTGATTTAATTCATCTGCATTTAACTCTTCTGATGTGTGGTTGTGGTCATCTTCTGCATGATTATGTCCACCGCTGGGACTTTTCAGCAAAGTAATACCTTGCGACACATTCAAAACGTGGACAGAATCAGGCAGAGATTCAATGATATTATTTGCCCATGTTTCCATATTGGAGCCTGTATATAAAAACACATCGGAATTATTAATGGTAATAATATCTGATGGGGAAGGGTCAAAGGTATGACTTTCTACACCGGGAGGAAGAATTAATTCAATGTTGGCTTTATCACCTGCTATTTGACGTGCAAAGTCATATTGGGGAAACAAAGTGGCAACAATTGTAATTTTATTAGGGTCATTTTCAGTGCTTGTACTATTGTCGGAACTGGTATTGGAAGAGCTGCAGCCCGCTAATATTCCGACAGCAACGATTGCTACAGCAAATAAGGCAAGAAATTTTTTCATATCGGTCTCCTTTTTAGACGGATTGTTTCATACAGTCTTCGCACTGACCGTAAAATACGGTTCTGGAAGAGTCCACTTGAAAGTGATGTTCCTTTAAAATGTGCTGTTCAATACCATTCATAAAGTCACAGTTTAAATGGATTAATTTTTTACAGGTAATACACTTTAAATGAAAATGAACTGCACATTCTTCTTTGTTTGCAGCGTATTGATAGCATGCGCTGGAATCTTCCAGCAAAAATTTTCGCACATCTCCTTGGTTTACCAACTTGTCCATATATCTGTACACAGTGGCTTTTCCAACAGGATTTCCGGATTGTTTCAGATGGTCTACCACGTCGTCAACGGTCACATGGCGTGATTGATTTTCGATTAGAAACTGTAAAATATGGTCGCGCTGTTTTGTTTTATAACCTTCGGATTGAGCCATATCAAAACACCTCAATTTGAAATTGATTTTCAATTTAATTTTTATATTACAATATTTTTTTATTATAGTCAATAAAAGTGAAAAAATAAACAAGGAGACTTCAAGTTACATGTTGAAAAAACTATAACCGCATAGAAAGGTGATGTTCTGATTGATATTTCATGTTTGTCTGCTGCAACATAATTAATAAAGGATATGATGTGTTTGGTCTGACGTAATTTGATAAGCGATAAAGCACGGTTTTATGTCTTTTACATACTGCACTGTAAAAATAAAAAATTGTTTCAAGACAAAGCGTTATTGTCTTGAAACAATTTATTTTTATTGCAAATTTATCTTAGTATGCCATTTAGCCTTTTTCAGATTATTTTCATGTGTGTTTCTGATAATTTCACTTTGCCAGAAGGGTGAATGCTTTATAGGAAGACTTCACTGTATTTGTGTTATATTGCCGTTTTTGTTCTATTTTTTCTTTTGAGCAGCAAATACATTCCGATGATTAATACGTATAAACAGGCAGCCGCTCCCGTCAAAATGTTCATAATATGTGCTTCCGTATTATTCATGGTTCCAAAAGAAACAAGCATGGAACGCTGTAAGGTTAAAATGGACGCGGCAGCCTCTGCATAGCCAATGTTCCGTATAACTGCAAGCAAAGGAGAAGGATTCTTGTGTTGTTTTACGGCTTTTACAATTGCCATGATTATTTTAAAAAATGTATAAGCCGCTATGGTAATCATAAGAATTTCATCATATTTTACAGCAATATTTTGAGATATGCTAATGTAAATGACTCCGCTTAAAACAAAACTTAATAAGATAAGCAGTATTCCCGATAACCTCATTACAAAGTATTCGGTATCTGCAGAAGATTTGGATTTGTTTTTATATTCAAATAAAACAACAGAAAAACGCATTACGCTTAAGATAGCATAATAGGCACACATGGTAATAAACCACAAAGAGGAATGAACCACTCCCAACACGCCATGATAGAGAGCATACAGAAAGTGAAATGAAAGACTAACAGCAGCAGATAGCACCATACGATAGCGTTGTTCGCTGATAACCCTTTTTCCAACCGTTGTTTTTGTAAGTTGTCCGGTCAATTTTTGTTGAATATTCACTCTTTGATACCTTTTGTCAGAGGAATAAGAGAAAGAAGCAATAGTATACCTACAATACCAATGATGATTCCTGCAATCATATTTTCCCACACCATGCCAAAGCACATGCCAGCACCAAAGGATAATACTCCGATTGTGCCAACAGCAATAGTCAATACCTGTTTGCCTGATATACGAATGGGCGCTTTGTGTTCCATTTTTCTCCAAACTATTAGGGTAATGAGGCCAAGCAAAATACCGATACATCCTAATATAATTCCTTGCAGAAAAGCATCCCATTCGGAAATGAGAGTCATGCACATGCCAAGCGCAAATAGTATGCCGCTGACAGTGCCTAATATCATTGCTACAAAACTACTTTTTTTCATAGAAATTACCTCCTATCTTTATTAACTCAACAGTTGTTGTATTAATCTATCTATAGTATAATAGGGGTAAAATATATAAGGCAATCATCAGTTTCGGAAGAACTGTTGGAATAATGAAAAGAGTGATGAAATGAATATAAAAAATAATCGAAGAAGACGTCAGTCGAAAGAGCGTATTGAGAAAGCGTTTATTGAATCGCTGCAAACAAAAGAGTTGCATCAAATCACCGTATCAGACATTTGTAAGGCTTGTCAATTGAACAGAAGTACATTTTATGCCAACTATGAGGATATTTACGACCTTGCGGATAAAGTGAGAGAGTATTTGGAAACAGAAGTAAATCTTCTTTATAAGGAAGAAAAAACACAAGGATTTAACAGCAACGATTACTTAAAATTGTTTCGTCATATTCAGGGAAATCAAATGCTTTACCGTACTTATTTTAAACTCGGCTACGATAATCAATATCAAATTCGATATTATGATACAAAGCAAGCAATAAAATATTTTGATAATAAACATATTGAATATCATATTACATTTTTTCAGAGTGGATTTAATGCAATCGTAAAAATGTGGCTGGCAGGCGGCTGTAAAGAAACACCCGAAGAAATGAATGAGATTATCAGAAGCGAATATCAAGGAAGGTTATCCGTTTGAACATCATGGAAAAAGCGCTGCGGTTACATGAACCGCAGCGCTTTTTATTTTTACCTTATGTCTATAAAAGTTTTGTATCAGAATCAGTCTCAATGAAATACGATATTTATACGCGCCTCATAATAGAACGAGAGGTGCTTAAATGAATTCTGTCTTTTTCACTTTTATGCATATATACATTTTGTACAAGACCAAAACCGAAATACAAACAGGCAGCGGAGGAGCCCCCGGCACTGAAGAACGGCAATGTAACGCCCATAACAGGGAGAAGGCTCAAACACATGCCAAGATTGATAACAGATTGGAATGCAATCATAGCAAAAAATCCAAAACACATATAAGTGCCCAAATCATCGCAGGATTTTCTGGCTGCATTCATGGTGCGAAGCAGCAATAAAACAATTAATATCAATATAGCCATTGCACCAAGAAAACCCAACTGTTCAGAAGCCACAGAGAATATAAAGTCACTTTCTTGGACAGGTACCACACTGCGCTGTACACGCGGGGCGGTAAATAAACCGCGACCAAACCATTCTCCCGAACCAATGGAGATTTTTCCCTGAATTTGCTGTAAGCCTGCACCTAACGGATCAGATTCCGGATTAAACATATTCAGAATCCTATTTTTTTGATAATCGGCCAGCAAATACTGCCATGCCAAAGGAAGAATGACAATCAAACTTCCGAATAAAGCTGCAAAATAACGAAGTTGTACACCTGCAATAAACATCATAACCAGGAACATAAAAATAAATACAGCTGCCGCACCGTCGTCACCTTGCAAATGGATGAGTACAACAGGAATCAAACAGTGAATAGAGAGGAACAAGATTTGCAGCGGAGAAGTAATTTTTCCTTTTTCCTTAACAATAGACAAATGTTTTGCAAAGGTAACCATAAATCCGATTTTCACCAATTCCGAAGGCTGAAAGGTAAGCCCGCCGGGAAGTTTAATCCATGCCCGCGCATTTACGCCGGCATCACCCGTAACGGCCTGACCGAAAAATAAGGTATATAAAATCAGAATAATGGATATTGCACCGATAAAATACCATGCTTTTGCAATGGAACGATAATCAATGATAGTTAATACAATAGCGCCCACGTAGCCGATGATAATAGAAACTAACTGAACTGAAAAATAACTTCGGCTTCCCTCCGGTGTAGGTACTGTTTTTAACAGAAGCAAGCTATATGCGGAGATGACCAGCATAATACCCCAGAGCAGTTTATCTGCCCTTTTAAAGTAATTCAATAATGCGTTTCCTACCTTAGACAAAATGCACCTCCTTGTGGTAAAACATGCTCATTTTTCTTGTATACATCAATATGTATTTCTATCTTTTTTGTCACTATGAATCCATTATATTATTTCTATCCATAAAGTTCAAGTATGGGCTTTTCTTCAATTTCGTAATATGGTATACTTTACCCAGTAATATTTGTGTAAGGAGACAATAACATGCTTACAGACATCGAAATTGCCCAACAGGCAAACATACTTCCTATTCGAGAAATTGCGTCAAAGCTCGGATTAACGGAAGATGACTACGAACCATATGGTAAGTACAAAGCGAAATTAACAGAAGAATTGTTCCAAAAATTGGAGAACAAACAGGACGGTAAATTGATTTTGGTTACCGCCATTAATCCAACACCGGCAGGCGAAGGTAAAACAACCACTACGACCGGTTTAGGTCAAGCAATGCATAAGATCGGAAAAAATGCTGTCATTGCTCTGCGTGAACCTTCTTTAGGCCCTGTATTTGGTGTAAAAGGCGGCGCAGCAGGCGGTGGATATGCACAGGTGCTTCCAATGGAAGACATTAATTTGCATTTTACAGGCGATATGCATGCAATTACTGCTGCCAATAATTTATTGTGTGCTTTATTGGACAATCATATTCAGCAAGGCAATGTATTGGGAATTGATGCGCGAAGAATCAATGTAACCCGTTGCATGGATATGAATGACCGCGCTTTGAGAAGCGTTGTAGTAGGTCTGGGAGGAAAGCCAAACGGTTTTGTGCGTGAAGATGGATTCTGCATTACAGTTGCCAGTGAGGTTATGGCTATTTTGTGTCTTGCAGAGGATTTGGATGATTTAAAAGAACGTTTGGGAAATATTTTGGTAGCGTATTCTTATGACAACAAACCAATTTATGCTCGTGATTTAAATGCCAACGGAGCTATGGCTGTATTGCTGAAAGAAGCAATCAAACCAAACTTGGTTCAAACTTTGGAAGGTACCCCTGTAATTATGCACGGCGGTCCTTTTGCCAATATTGCGCACGGATGCAACTCTGTACGAGCAACCAAACTGGCTTTGAAATTGGGTGACTACTGTATTACAGAAGCAGGCTTTGGCTCAGACCTTGGTGCGGAGAAATTTTTTGACATCAAATGCCGATATGCCGGTTTAAAACCAAGCGCAGTTGTTTTGGTGGCAACAGCTCGTGCATTGAAATACAACGGAGGCGTTCCCAAAACAGAAACGGCTCATGAGAATTTGGAAGCATTGAAAAAAGGAATTATCAATCTTGGTGCCCACATTGACAATATGAGAAAATACGGTGTTCCTGTTGTAGTTGCAATTAATCGTTTTCATACAGACAGTGATGCCGAATTACAATTCATTGAAGATTATTGTCGCGAACATAATGCGGAGTTTGCGTTGTCCGAAGTATTTGCAAAAGGCGGAGAAGGCGGAATTGAACTTGCTGAAAAAGTATGCAAAGCAGCAGAACAAGGTTCTGATTTCCAACCATTGTACGATACAGATTTGACTATCAAAGAGAAACTCAACCGCATTGCAACAGAAATCTATGGTGCAAGTGAAGTTGTGTTTACAAAAAAAGCAGAAACTTCTTTACAGGCAATTGCTGCTTTGGGAGGAGATACCTTGCCGGTTTGTGTAGCAAAAACACAATACTCTTTGTCAGATGACCCTACTTTATTGGGACGTCCGGAAGGCTTTAAAATTACAATTAAAGATTTGCGTCTGTCCAATGGCGCCGGATTTGTTGTTGCGTATGCAGGTGATATTATGATTATGCCCGGTTTGCCAAAAGTACCGGCAGCAAATAAAATTGATGTAGATAATAACGGAGTAGTTTCCGGGTTATTTTAATGATATAATTAGAAAGGAGGTTTTCCCTTGTCACAATTTTTGAGCCATTCTCCGGCAGAAACAGAAGATTTTGGCTTTCGTTTGGCACAACAGTTAAAAGGCGGAGAAGTCATTGCCATGTATGGCGGAATGGGAATGGGGAAAACAGCCTTTACAAGAGGTTTGGCACGAGGATTGGGGATAGAATATGGTATATCCAGCCCTACCTTTGCTTTGGTACATGAATACACAGGAAGATTGACGGTCTATCACTTTGATATGTTTCGTGTGGAGAGTTGGGATGATTTGTACTCCACAGGCTTTTATGACTATTTGGAAACAGACGCTGTTTTGGTGATAGAATGGAGCGAACATATAGAAGAAGCTTTGCCAAAGGATTGCATTAAAATTCAAATTGCACTTGGCGCGCATGAAAATGAACGGATATTTACCGTAGAGGGAGGCAACTTATGAAAATACTGGCGCTGGATTCCTCAGCGGTATCGGCTTCGGCAGCTGTTTTAGATGATGATAAAGTATTGGGTGAATTTTTTATCAATACAAAGCAGACGCACAGCCAAACACTGATGCCTATGGTTCAGCAAGTGTTAACCCAAACAAAAACAAGTTTGGAGGAAATGGATTTATTTGCTGTTTCTGCGGGGCCCGGCTCTTTTACGGGAGTGCGCATTGGTGTGGCATGTGTAAAAGGAATGGCATTTGCACAAAATAAGCCTTGCATTGGTGTATCCACGTTAGAAGCAATGGCGTATCCGCTTTCTATGTTAAACGGCATTATATGCGCAGTGATGGATGCAAGATGCCAGCAAGTTTATCATGCTTTGTTTCGTGTGAACGGAATTGAAGTGGAACGCATTTGTGACGATTGTGCGGTTGCAATCAGCGATTTGGCGGAATCTTTAAAACAATATTCCAATGAAACCATATATTTGGTTGGGGATGGTGCAAAACTATGTTATGAATCGGAAGCGTTTCAGCCATTGCAGGTACGGCTTGTTGCCGAACATTTACAATATCAGCGTGCAGTGGGAGTGGCACAATGTGCTGCCCTGCATTTAAAACAAGAGGACTGCACAGTAACAGCAGAACAATTGGCACCCGTTTATTTACGGTTGCCACAAGCAGAACGTGAGTTAAAAAAGAAGTTGGAGGGTACAACATGATAGCGTTGGGAGCAGACCATGGCGGTTTTTTGTTGAAAGAAGCAATCAAAGCCTATTTGGAGCAAGAAAATATTGCATACCATGATTTTGGAACCTACAGTGAAGATTCTGTAGACTATGCGCCGATTGCAGAGCAAGTAGCACATGCGGTTGCAAACGGAGAGGCGGAAAAAGGCATTCTTTGCTGCGGTACCGGAATCGGCATTTCCATTGCAGCCAATAAAGTAAAAGGAATCCGTGCGGCTGTGGTAACCAATGCATTCTGTGCAAAAGCAACACGCGAGCATAACGATGCAAATATCCTTTGCATGGGCGGCCGTGTCATTACAGAAAAAGATGCTGTCGAGTTTACAAAGATATTTTTAACCACAGAATTTGAAGGCGGACGCCACCAAAGAAGAATTGACCAAATTGCTGCGATTGAGCAGGAAAACCAATAAAAAAGAAGCTGTCATCTGAAAAGATGACAGCTTCTTTTTTATGCCAGTGTTTCAAGAAACGTTTGATATGCTTCGTTATTGTTTGGCTTTTCTGTAATTGTTGTGTGGAATAAAGAAAAGTTTTCCACATGTTTTACGGTATCTTCCGGTTCAATGCGATACAAAGGACTTTGTACTGTTAATTCCAAGAAATCTTTACTGCAGTAAACTTGGCTGGAAGCATCATTGTCAGGGTAAACTGCTTTTGCATCATGTACATATCGTTTCGACAGTACAGTATTGCCGTTTACGTATGAAATCCAACCTTGCATATTGTTGTATCCTATTTTAAAAGGATAATCCATTGATGCGTCTTGTTGAACAGTCATGAAATCACTGTGCATATCAAACCGTGGGTCGTGCAGTCTTGTAAAAGGCCAGTATACATAAACGCGGTCTGCTACAAAGAATTCATTGCCTTGGTTTTGAGGCAGTACAGCAAATCCGCCCGGTTTTACCATAGTGCTGGTACACAAAGCTACACGCTGTGTATCAGCGGAATGATTGGCAGCAGTATGCACAATCATAAAGTCAGAACCTGTTTCTCCTAACATAATTTTATAGGATAATTGAAGACCTGAAGTTTTTTGTGTGGGAGCTTGGAAAAGAACGCCGTCGTCATCCATGCTGTACACAACAGCTTCGTTGTCAGGATAGCGTGCTTCCGGCAAATGGGACGGACTTAAATAAAAGCGGTGTCCTCCATATAGATAATGATACGCTGTTTGTCCGCATATTTGAGAAATTTCATTGTTTAGAAAGAAGTGTTTTTGCTCTTTGTCTTGAAATAAAACATTTTCTTCGCCGATAAAGCCTAAATATACAATACGAGGACCTTTTTCTACCGTAACAATCATTTCAATGGTCTGATTGCTCATTGAAATGCAAGAACCATAATTTTCATAGTTGATTTCTTTGATATTAGTCATAGTGAATCACCTTTCGTTGCATAACGCGGTTACAATACCTTGTGTGAATTCTTTGCCACAGGGTTGCACCTGCGGAGTGGATAATCCATATAAATCCGTCGCAGTTGTTTCCAATTCAAACAGTGTTTTTGCGTACGGTGATAACTTTCTCAATTGATTGTACTGAGTAATGATTGGCAAGGAAGCTGTTTGTTTTATAAGGGACAGCAGTTCTTTTCCTTTTTGGTTAAAACCCAGCACATGCAAATATGGAGGAGGCGTTTGCGTATAAGCTGCCTGTATATTTAAAAATGCACAAAGTGTAATACGGCGAATACGCGCATGCGTATAACGTTTTGTTTTTACGTATGCATAAAAATCGGTTAATGAGACAGCTGTTTTTGCCGCTTTATATAGTCTATGCTCCAACCCTTCGGAAACGTCAGGTAAATTTGCAAATTCTTGCAATGTCATTGTTCTTAATTTTGCCAGAATTGCTCTTTCTAAGCGTTGTATAGAAGCAGGAGCTGTTTTATTTTGAATTGCACTTGCCAAATATGGATAAGTTTCTTTTGGAATATAAGTAGCATACTCCTGATTTTGTTCCATCATACGTCGAATTTGGGAGGCAGATGCAATTTTTTTTGGCGGAAGTGAAATGTCATGATGTGAAGCACCGATTCTTTTTATGGTAAATGGACGAATTGTCGAATTGATATCTTTTAATGCGTTACAATAAGCAATGGCAAGAATATTATTTGGATGTTCCAATAAAGAAGCGGTCTTCTGATTTGTAAGAGACAACAAAGCCGCCTGGCGTGCAGACGCAAAAGTGACTCCTTTTTGCAGCTCAACTTGTAGTGCTTGAGAAAATTGTTCTGTTCTTAATATGTCAGCAACCGCAGACAGCGCTTCAATATCGCCGCATTCGCTGCCAAAACTTAATTGATGAACACACCCCAATGCATTAACAATGGATACACCTCCTGCAGCAAATGTTTCTGCGCCTGCAACAACCCATGGAAGCGGTAGTTCAATCACCAAATCGACACCTGCGCTTAAAGCCGTTTTTGTACGTACCCATTTATCAAAACAGGCAGGCTCTCCTCTTTGTACAAAATTTCCACTCATAATTGCTACAATATGAGTTGCCCCGGCTTGTCTAGTTTGCACAATGAGTGATTGATGCCCCAGATGATAAGGATTAAATTCGGAAATTATACCAGAAATTTTAAAATTTTGCGTCATTTTTTAATCAAAAATCCTTGAATTTTATTATTGTTTATAATATAGTATAGTGTATATGATTCCTGACTTAGATTCAATAGTTAATTAACCTATAGGGGGAAAAACAATGAAAATTTTGGTCATTAATGCAGGTAGTTCTTCTCTGAAATATCAATTGATTGATATGGAAAATGAATCCGTTGCTGCAAAAGGTATTTGTGAACGTATCGGAATGAATGACGGTATTTTTTCACATAAAACATTTGACGGAAGAGAGAAAAATCTAACCACAGATATGGAAGATCATACACAGGCATTCCAATTGGTAAAAGACGCTTTGATTGACGACGAAGTAGGCGTTATTCAAAGTTTAAATGAAGTTGCTGCCATTGGACATCGTGTTGTGCAAGGTGGTTCTATTTTCAGTAAATCTGTTTTAATTACAGATGATGTACTAAAAGGCATTGAATCACTAAATCCTTTGGCACCGCTACATAATCCTGCTCATGTGCAAGGAATTCGTGCATGCCAAGACGTTTTTGGTACAGAGGTTCCTCAGGTTGCCGTATTTGATACAGCCTTCCATTCCACAATGCCACCAAAATCTTATACATTTGCAATTCCTTATGAATATTATGAGAAATATGCTGTACGCCGCTATGGTTTCCATGGAACTTCTCATAAATATGTCAGCCATCGCTGTGCGGAAATTATGGGGAAACCGATTGATAAATTAAAACTGATTACCTGTCATTTAGGTAACGGCTCTTCCATTACAGCTGTACAGGACGGACATGTTTTGGATACCACTATGGGTTTAACTCCATTGGATGGTTTTATGATGGGTACCCGCTCCGGCACGCTGGACCCTTCCGTTGTAACCTTCATCATGGAAAAAGAGAATTTAACGCCAAAAGAAATGGACAATATTTTAAATAAAAAATCCGGTTTGCTGGGTGTTTCAGGTGTGTCCAGCGATGCTCGTGACGTTGCACAGGCAGTAGTAGAAGGCAATCCAAGAGCTGTTTTGGCACAGGAAATGTTGGTATACCAAATTGTAAAATATATCGGTGCGTTTGCGGCTGCCATGAATGGCGTTGATGCCATTGTATTTACAGCAGGTTTGGGAGAAAACCATGTCATTGTACGCCAAAGAGTATGTGAGTCTTTAAAATATTTAGGTGTTACTCCTGATATTAATTTAAATGAAAAAATGACTCGCGGCAATGAAGGTAAAATTACAACAGAAAACTCAACGGTAGACGTATACGTCATTCCAACCAATGAAGAATTGGTGATTGCGCGCGATACAAGAAGTATTTTAGAAGCAATGCAATATGCAAATCTTTAATGAAAAAGCTCCCTACACCATTATTGGTGTAGGGAGCTTTTTTTAGCGATGGTGGGGAACGCCTACATCTGTATGCTTTGTATCATGATCGCGGTGTTTTGGTCTGTCCAAAGGAGAATGTTCTCTGAACAAGAAAGAAATACACCAGATGGCTGCAATAGCTACCAAGCAGAATACAATTCGGCTTACAATGGCACCTTGTCCTCCAAACAGGAAGCCAACAATATCAAATTGGAAGATGCCAATGGAACCCCAGTTAATTCCGCCAATAATTAGCAGAACTAACATAATACAGTCTATAATAAACATTTGCTCACACCTTTCTTTAAACTTGGGTGACAAAAATGAAATCTTAATATAGAGTGCTCTTTTTTAACAAAAATATACGAAATTTTAAATTTTTTCAATGAATCCTATAAGACAAGTTTACATAAAATAAAAAAAGCCGCTCCTATTGAAAGGAATGGCTTTTTGTTTTTTATTTTATTTTTTTGATAGATTTTTTTATCACAACAAGGAAACAAAGCACAACGGAAGCGGTGCACATAACAATGATAATATTGGCATTGCGGGTTTCACCTGTTTTGGGACTTTCCAAAGAAGGAGTTTTTTCCTCACTTTTGTTTTCTGGAATGGAAAGAGATTCGAGTGTTTGTGTATCAATTGCCCCGCACTGTGTGCAGGTAAAGGTTTTGATGCCTTCAGAATCAATCGTTGGTTCCGTTGTAATACTGCCTTCATCCCAACTATGATTTTCTGTAATGGTTTCTCCACAATCACAGGTCTTGTAATGTGTTTGAGAATCGTGTATCTGCCATGTTCCAAACGCATGAGGGACAACTTCCGTGATACTGTCTGTGTAGCTGTAATCACATATAGTACAGGTATGTTCTGTAAATCCTTGTTCAAAGTGTGTTGGCGAAATGATGGAATCAGTCATAACATGAGAAGCGGAATCACTGACCTCGGTACAGTTTTCGTCCAAACAGATATGAAAATGATAAGTTTCGTCATAGGACCACTCATCTGAAAAGTGATGTGTTATTTTCAATACAAGATGCAGTGTACTGTCTTTTTGGATGCTGTAATCTTGAAGTGTATTTCCGTCTTCCAATTGTTTTCCGGCAAAAATCAATTTTTGCTGGTCAGGAGGAATGCCTTCTTTCTCTTGAATTTTTGCTTTTACATCTTCAATTCTGTCCGTTGGTTCTACCTCCAATGTAATATGTTTGCCTGTCAAAGTTTTTACAAAAATTTGCATTGCCATTGTCGGTACAGTAAAGATAACCATACATATCATCACAACAAAGATAGAAATTATACGTTTGGTTTTCATTTTCATATTTTTATATGTTCTCCTTCTATGATTGACTTTTAACGCCATGTTTAGTAGGTTTGCAAATAAATACATGATGGAATGTTTGTTTTAGGATATTAGAACAAAAAAGCGCCTTCTGTTCTGTTTCAAAAATTCCGAATACTGCGGAACCGCTGCCACTCATACAAGCGCCAAGCGCATTGTTTTGTATCATAAGCTCTGTAATTATATGAACATCTTCAAGGGCCATAGCTTCTTGGAATACGTTTTTCATGTTTTGAGAGACAGCGGACAAATTCTGTTCTTTCAATGCATTACATAAGATTTGCGTATCGGGACGGTGCAAGATAATGCAGTTATCTGCTTTTTGGTATGCTTCTTGTGTGCTGACCGAAACGGAAGGCTTGCAAATGACAATATAACAGGGCGGAAGGGCAGGAAGCGGTGAGAGATTCTCGCCAATTCCGGTGGCAAGCATAGTACCGCCGCAAATACAAAATGGAACATCCGCACCGATTTGTACGCCGATTTCACACAGTTGCTTCTGTGTCAAATTGGTTTGAAACAGCTGATTTAATCCATGCAGTACAGCGGCTGCATCCGCGCTTCCTCCGGCCAAACCTGCCTGACTGGGAATCTGTTTTTCAATATGAATGGAAACAGCAGGACGGATTCCGCACTGTTTAAAAAATAAATTTGCAGCTTTATAAGCGGTATTTTGTTCATTTGGACAAAGAGAAGGTACAGAACAAGAAAGAGAAATTCCTTGTGATGCATCTGAAGTTGTAATGGTTACTTTATCGTGCAACGATACGGATTGCATAATCATTTCCAATTGATGATATCCGTTTTCCAGTATTCCCGTAATATCCAATGATAAATTAATTTTGGCAAATGCTTTCAGCGTAAGGGTTTGGGGAAATGACATAATCCACCTCCTGTTATAAATTAAATAATGCAAGCCGTTTAATATCTATAATGTGTTCCGGACACATTTCGTGACAGCAATAGCAGCGAATACAATTGTCATATATAATATAAGCTTTTTTATGCTTGATTTCAATGGTATGTTGAGGACAACTTTCAGCACATTTACCGCAGCCAATACATTTGCCGGTGCGAATTTTAGGTACAGGTGTGGCGATTTTTGCCGCCAGTGGTCTCAAAAAAGAAGGCAAATATTGAATAAAATCGCTTGATTTCGATTGGGGCGGCAGGAAATCAGAGATAACAGTATCGCTTAATGGTAAACCCAGAATTTCTATTTCTTCTACAGTTTTTGGACAAAGGCCGCGTTCCATAGCAGAAGCAAGCATAAAAATGTCTGAAGGTTTTAACGAGATTATAGAGGCGCAGACCATATCTACCGCATAAGGATTGATTCCGCCGATTAAGGTTCCGATAAACCTTGGTTTTCCGCCGGAAGGGCCGTTGCCTTCCATACCCATAACAGCGTCCATAATCGCAATATGCGGACGTACGGCCTCGCATAAATCTACCAGCATTTCGCTGAATTCTTTTTTGTCAGGAAATCGGCAGTGCAGTTCCGGTTTCATCAGTCCGGGAACAACGCCAAACATATTTTTAACGGCACCTGACATTCCAGTCATACAGTGGGTTTTTAATTTTCCAATGTCAATGATGATGTCCGCATCCAAAATAGGGGAGATGACCTGAAATTCTTTGCAACGAATTGCGTTCGGTGCTTTCAACGAACGATAAGAACAATCCGTATTGAGCAGGAAACCATATTGCTGCGCCATATTTGTATATCCGCAAGCCTGATAAATATTTTTTACCGTTGATGGAGTATATCGGCCTCCGGAACTTTCGGCAATGGTAACTTTACCGCCAAGTTCTTTTACTTTCGTACCTACTGCAGCCACCAATAATGGATGTGTAATAATAGCGGTATCGGGATTGCATTTCATTAATAAATTCGGTTTTATGACAACATTTGCACCTTGAAACAGAAAACGGTTTAGTGCAAGATGGTCGAATATATCATCCACAGCTTGTTTTAGCGGTTCATATTGATACTCCGTGCATGGTGCTAAATATACTTGTTCCATTTGATAGCTCCTGTCAGTAAGAAAAATAAAAAAGCTTCACCTTGCGGTGAAGCTGGCAAGGCTAATTGCTGCCGCGTTCCTTCAAGAAACGTTGAATGCGGCTGAGCGCCTCAGTAATATGATTTAACGAATAAGAATAAGAAACACGAAGGAAACCTTCTCCACAGTCCCCAAATGCATTTCCGGGAACAACCGCAACGTGTTCTTTTCTAAGCAGTTCTTCTGCAAATTGTTCCGATGTAAGACCTGTGCTTTTGATACATGGGAACACATAAAAAGCGCCTTCCGGTTCAAAGCAAGTAAGACCCATTGCGTTAAAAGAGTCCACAATTAATCTGCGGCGTGCATCATATTGATTGCGCATATATGCAATATCATCATCGCCGTTTTTCAAAGCTTCTGTTGCAGCGTATTGTGCCATGGTTGGAGAACTCATAATTGCATATTGGTGCAGTTTTGTCATAGGGTCAATAATTTCATGAGGGCCAACCGCATATCCAAGTCTCCAGCCGGTCATAGCGTACGTTTTGGAGAATCCGTTTACAACAACGGTGCGTTCTCTCATACCTTCGATTTCGGCAAAGCAAACATGGCTTTCTTTGCCGTAGGTTAACTCACCGTAGATTTCGTCTGAAAGTACCAACAAGTTGTGTTCACGTACTACTTCTGCAATTTCTTCCAAATGTTCGCGGCGCATAACAGCACCTGTTGGGTTGTTCGGGAATGGCAGAATCAACAGTTTGGTTTTCGGCGTAATTTTTTCCCGCAATGCTTTTGCTGTTAAGCGGAAGTTATCTTCCATTTTTGTTTCTATGGTAACAGGAACGCCTTTTGCCATTTCAGTCATAGGTACATAACATACAAAGCTTGGTTCAGGGATTAATACTTCATCTCCGGGATTAATTAAAGTGCGAATACAGAGGTCAATGGCTTCTGAGCCGCCCACGGTAACAAGCACTTCGCTTTCAGGGTGATAAGTTACATGATATTTTCTCTCAACCCATTTACAAATTTCCTGGCGCAGTTCAAAAAAACCGCGATTTGGAGAATACCATGTTTTGCCTTGCTGCAAAGTATCAATCGCTTCTTGACGAACATGCCAGGGAGTAGAAAAGTCAGGCTCTCCGATGCTGAGAGAAATGACATCTTCCATTTCATTTGCAATATCAAAAAATTTACGAATGCCGGAAGGTTTTACTGCTTTTATTTCATGATTCAGTAAAGATTCATAGTCAATCATTACAGTAGATTCCTCCGATCTTCTTCTTTTGGAGATGTTAAAATAACGTCTCCTTCTTTATAACGTGTCAGGATAAAATGAGTTGCTGTGGAAAGAACCGAATCCAATGGAGAAAGTCTTTTTGCCACAAACATGGCAATATCCTGAATGCTGTCTCCATGTACCATAACAGCCAAATCGAAGCCTCCTGACATAAGGTACACGCTTTCCACTTTACTGAACTGCATAATTTTTTTTGCAATTTCATCAAAGCCGCTTTCTTTTTTTGGCTGTACTTTTAATTCAATCAAAGCGGTTGTTTTATGATGGTCTACTTTTTCCCAGTTAATCAGCGCTTTATATCCTTTGATAATACCCTTTTGTTGGTAATCTGCAATTTCTTTTTCCACTTCTTCTTCTGTTTTTCCCAGCATCACTGCCAGTTGAGCATTGGTAAGACGTGCGTTTTCGTTTAATAGGCTTAATAAATCCATAATGACACTCCTTTATTTATGTAAAACATAATATCTGTTATTCCAATGGTAATAATACAGGTTCGCGATTTACAAAGATAGTAATGTGGTCAAAACCGGCATTTTGAGCGATTTGATACCCGTCTTCTACGCCGGAGCCGACATCTGCCCATCTATGGGCGTCCGAACCAATGGTAAGATATTTACCGCCTAGTTCTTTGAACCGCTTAATTACGGTTGGGCAAGGCATTGTTTTGCCAATTGCCTGTCTCAGGCCGGATGTATTTAATTCCAGCGCTTTGTTTTGTTCAATTAAGGCTTTTAAAATGTCATCTACACGGTCTTTGTAAACTTCATAGCTGACTTCTCTGTGTTGTTCGCCGACAATATAACGTAACGGATACGTTAAATGTGTCAAAGAATCGAATTTGCCCCATGCAATCAATTCCATAATTTCATCGAAATACGTACAGAGCAAATCGTGTATATCCAGTTTATTGTAATCCAGCAGGTAAAAATCTTCCAGACCACGAATATTGTGGAGAGAGCCAAGTACAAAATCAAAATCACATTCTGACAAAATCGATTCGGCAGCCTGTAAATTTTGCGTTGCCTGTCCAAGTTCAATTCCTTTATATAAATGCAGCTTGCCGTTTAACGCGGCCGCCGCTCGCTTGGTCTCCACGAAAGAATCTTTGATAGCTTTTGCATAATTTCTTTCTTCATACATATTACATTCACAATGGTCTGTGATAGTCAGTGCATATAATCCCATTTTCACGGCATAATCGCATAGCATCATGACAGGGTCATTTCCGTCATGGGAAAAGCAGCTATGTACGTGTGAATCAGAAATGGTAGTATATTTCATCATATATCATTCCTTTCATTGGAGAATCTTATCATTTTTTTATTAGAATATATGGTTATTTTCTATCATACCACATACCATACTTTTTTTGTAGATAAAAATGAAAAAAAGCAATCGTTATTTTCCTAACAATGTTTTTACGGTTTTGTCGAATTATTCCGTCGAAATAGAAAGAGATTTCGGGTTTTTATCTTGACAGAATAGGGATTCTCCTTCATAATTATGAATAACTTATGAAATATTTTTGGAGGTATTGTTTATGCGTGCTGTTATTACAGTATTAGGCAAAGATATGGTTGGTATTTTGGCAAAAGTTTCTGCAAAATGTGCAGAAGTGGATGTGAATGTCATTGAAGTAACACAATCTATTTTACAGGATTTGTTCGCAATGATTATGATGGTGGATATTTCAAAATCAAAAATTCCGTTTGATGAATTGGTAGACAGCTTAAAGAAAATCGGAGATGATATGGGATTGAAAGTACACGTAATGCACGAAGATATTTTCAATTCTATGCACCGTATTTAATTTGTTATCATAGGTAAGCTTCTTTTATCGCAATAGGAAAGGATTTGAAGTATGGTTAATTCACGTGACATATTAGAAACCATCAATATGATAGACAACGAACATTTGGATGTACGCACCATTACAATGGGTATCTCTTTGTTGGATTGTATTGATTCTAATATCCAAACAGCTTGTACAAAAGTTTATGATAAAATTTGCCGCTATGCCAAAGACTTGGTGAAAACAGGTGAAGATATCTCCAAAGAATATGGGATTCCGATTATTAATAAAAGAATCGCGGTTTCTCCGATTGCTATGTTGGCAGGCGCGTGCAATGGAAAAAGCCCAATTTATTTTGCACATGCTTTGGATAAAGCCGCAAAAGAAGTCGGCGTTAACTTTATCGGCGGATATTCCGCTTTGGTACATAAAGGCTTCAGTGCAGGCGATTATGCATTGATTTCCAGTATTCCGCAGGCTTTGGCTGAAACGGATTTTGTTTGTTCCTCTGTTAATATCGGTTCTACAAAAGCAGGTATTAACATGGATGCTGTTGCCAAAATGGGTAAAGTGGTACGTAAGGCAGCAGAACTGACGGCCGACAGAGACTGTATTGGTGCTGCAAAATTGGTAGTGTTCTGTAATGCTCCGGAAGATAACCCATTTATGGCAGGCGCATTTCATGGTCCTGGAGAACCGGACTGTGTTATTAATGTTGGCGTTTCCGGTCCGGGGGTAGTGCGCGCAGCTGTTGCACAGGCAGGTGATTGTGATATTACCGAGATTGCAAATATCGTAAAGAAAACTGCATTTAAAATTACACGTACCGGACAATTGGTAGCACAAGAAGCTTCCCGCAGATTGTGCGTACCGTTTGGTATTATAGATTTATCTTTGGCTCCTACTCCTGCTGTGGGCGATTCCGTTGCTTACATTCTGGAAGAGATGGGTCTTGAAAATTGTGGCGCACATGGCACCACAGCAGCGCTTGCGTTGTTAAATGATGCCGTAAAAAAAGGCGGTGTCATGGCTTCCTCCCATGTTGGAGGTTTGTCTGGCGCATTTATTCCAGTATCTGAAGATGCGGGCATGATTCATGCTGCAAGAGCAGGCGCTCTTACATTAAATAAGCTGGAAGCAATGACAGCTGTATGTTCCGTTGGACTGGACATGATTGTAATTCCAGGAGACACAACCGCTGATATTATTTCCGGTATTATTGCAGATGAGGCTGCTATTGGTATGGTGAACAGTAAAACAACTGCTGTTCGTTTGATTCCTGCAATTGGTAAAAAAGCAGGAGAAGAATTGGATTTTGGCGGCTTACTGGGCAAAGGACCAATTATGGAAGTAAACCGAAATTCTCCAAGTACCTTTATTAATCGCGGCGGCAGAATTCCTGCTCCGCTGCAAAGTTTAAAAAACTAATTTCTTTTTTGCTAAATTTCGACCGCAAAGTTAAGTTCTGTACATTTTAACTAAAATTTTTCACATGTTTTTTCATACAACATAGTATTTACAATTTGTCAATGCAATAAAGTATGAATTATTTAGGTTTAATATGCGATTATGGTTAAAAATAGGCTTGATTTTGCGGTTGTTATTTGTTATATTTAATGAGTATTGTCAAGAGTGCGGCAAAATGGTGTTATTTGTTGCTATTCACAAATTCAGAGGTTTCATTTTAGAGCTCTACATAGCAACTTAAACAATATACGCCTCACATTTATGCAAAGTCTGTTAATAATCAGTTTAATTGGTATTAATAGTTTTGCATGCGACATACATTACATATTATACGAGAGGTGTTGGTTTGCAGGACATCAAATGAATGAATGTTTTATATTGGTTTTATATCTTTGCGGATAAAAACTTGCTTTTTCTGTACCGCTTGTAATTGTCTTTTATTACATATGTGATTTTGTCATTTTAACATAAGAGATAGTATATATTTATATCAAATAAGTATTGCTAGTTAAGTGAACAAAATAAGGTGCGGTGTAAAGCAATGCTTTTTAGAAACAATGTTATAATTCCGTATGGAATTTTTGTTGATTTAATGTGTTGTGAATTGGCATTTGGCTCGTTATAATATATTTGTATCAAGCTCAAGCAAAGCTCAAATTTGTTGCATTTAAAAGGAGGTGCGGTCAAAGTGCAGGACATAGTCAAACAAATAGTTGATATGGACCGTAAAGCCAGAGAGATTACTGCCGCTGTTGAACAGGACAGACTAAACTCTGAAAAGGAAATTGCTCAAAAACGCGTTGAACTACGCGCTGAGTACCTTGCAAAAGCTAGAGAGGCTATTCCTTCTAGTGAATCCCAGGAACGCGCTGCCGCTGAAAAAGAGTGGGAGATTGTTGCGAAAAAACATGCAGATCTATCACGAGAACTGGACGAGCTTTACAGCAAAAAGGGTGACGAATGGGTTAATAACATCGTTGCACAAGTGATAGGGGAGTGATTGCATGCTTGCCAGTCTTTCTTCCAATGCTGTTTCAGCAAAAGCGAGAGGTATGCACGGTAAACGTCTGACAAACAACAATTTTATGGATCTCCTAAATTGTAAAACTGTTCATGATGTTGCCTACTACCTCAAAAACCGCACAAGCTATAACAAACTCCTTGCAGGAATCAACGAGAACGAAGTTTCCCGTAGTGAACTTGAGGTTTTGTTAAAGCAAAAAATCTTTGACGACTGCTCCGATCTTGGTAGGTATGGAGCGTCGGTTGGAGAACGTTTTTCAGACTATTTAATCATGCGTAGTGAGATTGAACAAGTCATGCATAGTTTAATTCTGTTAAACTCCGGTAAAGATGACGGTTATGTAAACTACATGCCTGAATTTTTGCAGAAGAAAACAGGAATCGATTTGGATGCTCTTAGCCAAATCAAAACATATGACGACTTGCTCAGAGCGTTGGGTAACACCCCATACGCAAAAGTAATCGCTCCTTTTAAACCGGAGCCGGGTAAACTGCTCGACTACACCAAGATTGAAAATGCCCTTTACACATTCCTCTATAACACTGTTTTCACAATGATTAAGAAGAATTACAAGGGTGGAGCTGCAAAACAACTCCGAGATATTTTCAATTCCTACCTGGATTTGGATAACTATGTGCGCATTGTCAGAATGAAAACATTCTACAAAGCGCCGCCGGAGGCAATTCGCGATGCGCTGTTGCCGTTTACTACCATTAGAAAGCACTTTATCGATGCGATGATTGAGGCCAAAGATGAAGAAGAAGTTCACGCTATCATGGCGCAAACATCCGTTGGTAAACGCTATCTAAAGGGTACAGAAGGGTTTGAAGATGATATTCCTTTGCGTGTTCAATATGATACCGCAAACCACCACATTCATTTTTCCACACACCCTTCCGTAGTTTTGTTATCCTATATCTTTGTAAAGCAAGCTGAAGTATATGATATCATCACCATTTTGGAAGGCATCAGATACCATCTTGCACCAAGCAAAATAGCAAAATTACTTACCATCGTCAATTTTCAATGAAAGGAAGTGTCGAGTAATTGGCTGTTGTAAAGCTGAAAGAAGTAAGCATTATCGGCAAGCTGTCTGAGCTGGATAAAGTAGCAACAATCTGTGGTCAATCAAATGTATTCCATTCAGATAATGCTATGAATTTCTATGCAGACACTCCGGATTTCACTGCTTACAATGAAGACAATCCATATGCAGAGCCATTGCAACAACTCAACGATGCTATTGTCAAGGCAAACAAAACTTTGACTCTTTTAGACACCAAAGAGACAAAGAACATTCATATGGATAATGACGCAATGATTTCTTATGCAAAAGAAATTGCTGCTCAAATCGATGAATGGGAAAAAGAAAAGAAAGAAGCCGAAGACAAAATTAAAGAGTACACATCCGTAATTGATGATATGGGTCACTTTGTAGGACTGAATCTCAATTTGGATGAAGTAAATTCTTGTGAGTTTGTTCAGGTTCGTTTTGGTGCATTGCCAAAAGAAAATGTAGAGAAACTGGCTGTCTACAAAGACAATCCGGACGTTATCTTTACTCCATGCACAACTGACGATAAGTATCAGTGGGGTGTATATTTTACACCAATCACTGCAGCATCATCTGTTGACCGCATTTTCTCAAGCTTAAAGTTTGAGAGAGTAGAGCTAAACGAGCTAAAGGGTTCCCCTGAAGCAATTGTGGCAGATGTTCGTGCAAAGCGTGACGCCGAAGTTGCCCTTGTAAAAGAGATTGAATCTAAAATTGAATCTCTTTGGAGACAGGAAGGTACTAAACTACAACAAGTATTTTCTCTTCTGACTGAGAAAAACGTTTACTTTACATCTATCTGCCGCAACGCAGCAAGATATGATGACAACTTTGTTGTTGTAGGTTGGATTCCTGCAAAAGCAGAAAGTGCATTAAAAGCTGAACTAAGCAAACTGAATTTGATGGAAGTTTCCTTCAAAGGCGGTCAGGAAGCGAAAAAGCACAATCCACCAACAAAAATTAAAAATGCTGGTATTTTTAGACCATTCGAATTCTTTGTTGATATGTATGGTATGCCTAACTACAATGAATTCGATCCAACTCCATTCGTTGCAATTACATACACCATTTTGTTTGGTATTATGTTTGGTGACCTTGGACAAGGACCTTGTATCGCAATTGTTGGTTTCCTAATGTGGAAACTGAAAAAAATGGCCATTGGTAAAATCTTGATTCCTTGCGGTATTTCATCCGCATTTTTCGGACTGGTCTACGGTTCGGTCTTTGGTTTTGAAGAATGGCTCAACCCGATGTACGAAGCAATGGGAATTGCGGGTTCTCATGGAAAACCAATCCATGTAATGGACGGTGCAACTTCTCAATTGGTTATTTATGCAACCATTGGCTTTGGTGCTTTGTTGATTATGATCGCTATGGGTATTGGTATTGTTTCTAATATCAAACAAGGTCACTTAGAGCATGCACTGTTCGGTGAAAGCGGTCTTGCCAGCCTAATGCTTTACATTGGTATTATTGGTTTTGGTTTAACTGCATTCTTAGGTTGGCCAATTGCTACCTTCGGTGGAAGCGTTAACATTTGGGTTTGGTTGGTAATATTAGTATTCCTACCATTAATTGCAATTTTACTGAAAGGTATTCTTGGCCCTCTATGTGAAGGTAAACCTTGGAAGCCTGCAAGCTGGGGCGACTACTTTATGCAAAGTTTCTTTGAAATCATTGTTATGTTCATCGAATACTTGGCACACACCATGTCTTTCCTTCGTGTAGGTGCATTCGTTCTTGTTCACGCCGGTATGATGCTGGTTGTATTTACACTTGCAGACATGGCAGCAGGCATGATGCCAGTTTACATTATTATCGTAATTATCGGTAATATTATTGTAACTTGCCTAGAATGTCTACTTGTATGTATTCAGGTTCTTAGACTTCAATACTACGAACTGTTTAGCCGTTACTATGAAGGCAGCGGTCGCAAGTTCGAACCAGTTACAGTAAAAGCTGCTGAATAATTATTGCAGTGATACTAATAAAAAACAAAAAATACTAAAAAACTTTAAAAATTTTAATTGTTAAGTTTTGGAGGAAATATTATGACTTACGTATTAATTGCTTTGCCACTTATCGCTATTATTGCTTCCGTATTTTTCGCAATCAGAGCTGTTAAAAAAGGAAAGAAAGCTAAAACAGCATTTAAATCTCAAGTTATCGCATTTGCTGCAGTTGCAGTATTGACATTCGCAATCCCAATGGTAGCTTCCGCTACAACAGCTGCTGAAGATGCAACTCCAGCAACAACAGCTGCAGCTTCCGAAGAAGCAACTGCTGCTGACACACAAGACAAAAACTTCCAAAATGGTATGGGTCTACTAGCTGCTGGCTTCGTAACAGCTATCTCCGGTATCGGTGGTGGTATCGCTGTTGCTGCTGCTGCTCCAGCTGCTATCGGTGCAACTTCTGAAGATCCAAAAGTATTCGGTAAAGCTTTGATTTTCGTTGCTCTTGGTGAAGGTATCGCTCTTTACGGTTTGCTTATCTCCATCTTGATCTTGAACAAAGTTGCTTAATTTTAAGAAAGCAGGTGGCATCACATGCGCTTTCACCTTGTAAGCGATAATGAGGACACCCTGGTTGGTATGCGTTTAGCAGGTGTTGACGGTGTTTTAGTCAAAGAACCTGAACTCGCACAAAAGGCTATAAACGAGGCAATGAACAATCCAGGCGAGATTGCTGTTGTATTATTAACAGAAGGCGTTGTGGCTATGTGTTCAGAATTTGTTTATGACCTTAAACTAAACCGCAAGCGTCCGCTTATTGTGGAAATTCCTGAAAGGGGCGGCAACGGTCGCGCCAAAGATTCTATTACCCGTTATGTCCGCGAGGCTATCGGGATTAAGATTTAGTTTCTATTTTGCAGCTTGGCCGCTATTGCGGCGGAACGGGGGTTAATATGGCTTCAAATGTCGATAAATTGAGCAAATTCAACTCCGCCATTAATCACTATGCTGAATCACAACGTGAGAAAATCTTGAAAGATATCGCTGACTATCAAGCAAGAGAGCTGGAAGAAACAGCTAACAATGCTAAAATTGAGGCAGATCGTCTTTTGGTTAAAGAGTTGGCGGAAATGCGTGATCGCATTATGCGTGAAATGTCCCATCGTGAGATGGATTCTCGCAGAGAATTGCTTACTAAACGCCAAGAAATTTCTGAAAAAGTATTCGAGAGAGCTGAAAAAGCTTTGATTGAGTATACACAAAAAGCAGAATATGCATCTTTAATGGAGCGTTATGCTGCTAACATTGCAAAAGTATTAACTGAACCAGGTACCGTAGTATACGTAAAATCTGGCGATGAAAAATACAAAGCACAAATTGAGAAAGCTTTTGGCGATACTGTAACAATTGCAGTAGATGATAAGATTAAAATTGGTGGACTTCGCGCTGAAAACGTAGCAATGCGTTTAGCCGCGGATGAAACACTTGATTCCATTCTTGCAAGTAAACGTGGATGGTTTGAAGAAAATTCGGGAATGGCTGTGGTCTGAGCCGGAAATACCCATTTATAATGGAGATGAGTTTGATGGAAAATCAGAATGTTATATACGGCATTAATGGACCGGTTGTTACCGTAAAAAATGCTCGCAGCTTCTCTATGATGGAAATGGTATTTGTTGGACACGAGCGTCTCGTTGGTGAGATTATCGGTATTAATGACAAATTTACTACAATCCAGGTTTATGAAGAGACTACCGGGCTAACACTCGGAGAGCCAATCTACGGTACTGGCAGTCCAATGAATGTTACATTAGGTCCTGGCATTATGAGCAACATCTTCGATGGTATCGAAAGACCATTGAAAGAGATTGCGAAAGAAAGCGGAACTTTTATCAATCGTGGTAGTACCGCTTCTGCTTTGGATGAAGAAAAACTATGGGATGTTACATTAAAAGTGCAAGTAGGCGACACTCTAAAAAGCGGTGACGTTTATGCTGAAGTGCCTGAAACACTTTCAGTTTTGCATAAATGTATGTTAACACCTTTAATTCCAACAGCTACTGTTACTAAGGTTATGCCTAACGGACAGTACAAAGTACATGATACGGTTGTTGAGGTAGAAGATGCAAACGGCAAAAAGCACGAGCTTACTCTTTGCCAAAGATGGCCTATCAGAAATGCACGTCCTGTTTCCAAACGTACAACTTCAACTGTACCGCTAATTACAGGACAAAGAATTCAAGACGCTTTATTCCCAATCACCAAAGGTGGTACTGCTTGTATTCCGGGTGCTTTCGGTTCCGGTAAAACAATGACACAGCACCAACTTGCAAAATGGTGTGATGCTGACATTATTATTTATGTTGGCTGCGGTGAGCGTGGTAACGAGATGACTCAGGTATTGGAAGAGTTTGCTGAGTTGATTGACCCAAGAACAAATAGATTGCTAACTGACCGTACTGTGTTGATTGCGAATACATCCAACATGCCTGTTGCGGCTCGTGAAGCTTCTATTTACACAGGTATTACACTTGCTGAGTACTATCGTGACATGGGTTATCACGTAGCTATGATGGCTGACTCTACTTCCCGTTGGGCGGAAGCTCTTCGTGAGATTTCCGGTCGTTTGGAAGAGATGCCTGCTGAGGAAGGTTTCCCAGCATACTTGCCATCTCGTCTTGCAGAGTTCTATGAGCGCGCAGGTTATGTACATAACTTAAACGGCACAGAAGGTTCTATCTCTGTTATCGGAGCGATTTCTCCTGCCGGCGGTGACTTCTCTGAACCTGTTACACAAAATACCATGCGTTTTACCCGTTGCTTCTGGGCGTTGGATAAATCTCTTGCATATGCTAGACACTTCCCAGCGATTGACTGGATGGCTAGTTATACAGAGTATCTAAATGACTTGGAACCTTGGTACATCGAGCATCTTGGCGAAGAATATCTTGAATACCGCAGTGTAATCAATAATCTTCTGCAAGAAGAAAACAAATTGATGGAAATTGTTAAATTGGTTGGTGCAGACGTTTTGCCTGACGACCAAAAATTAGTCATTCAAATTGCTAGAGTTATTCGAATTGGCTTCTTACAACAAAACGCTTTCCATCCGGATGATACTTATGTACCAATTGAAAAACAGCGCGATATGATGAAGGTAATCGTTCATCTTTACAATAAGAGTAAACAAATTGTTGCTGCAAACGTTCCATTGGATGATTTGCTGTCAACTGGTTTGTATGAAAGAATTATTAAGATGAAATACGAAGTACCTAACAATAAACTTGAAATGTTTGATAACATTATTGACGATATCGATCGTACAATTGCTGGTGTTCTTAACGCATAAGATTGACGCCGATAAAATTCTTATCATTTCCCGTGCGAAGGTGATAAGAATTACTCTAGTCTATAGTCGCACGGAGAAGGCGGTTATAATATGATTCTTGATTATATTGGCGTAAAAGAAATTAACGGCTCTCTAATCGTTATCGATAATGTTGAAAATGCTTTCTATGAAGAAACAGTTGACATTCGCCTCGATGATGGTTCCATGCGTCAAGGTAGAATTGTGCAAATGGATGGCAAACGTGTTGTTATCCAGGTTTTCGAAGGATCTCGTGAGATTTCTCTAGATAATACCCGCACAAGACTACGTGGCCGTGCAATGGAGATGCCGCTTTCGCCAGAAATGCTAGGACGTGTTTTTAACGGTGCTGGTGACCCAATTGATGGACTCGGTGAAATTTATCCTGAACAAAGAATGAATATCAACGGTGCACCAATTAACCCGGTATCCCGTGTATATCCAAGAAACTACATTCACACTGGTATTTCTTCTATTGACACTCTAATGACACTAATTCGTGGTCAAAAATTGCCTATCTTCTCAGGTTCCGGTATGCAGCATAATGAGCTGGCTGTTCAAATTGCCCGCCAAGCTAATATTACCGATGCAGAGGGCGAAGGCAAATTTGCAATCGTATTTGCTGCGATGGGTGTTAAAAATGACGTTGCGGACTACTTCCGCCGTTCATTTGACGAATCCGGTGTTTTGCAGAAGGTTGTTATGTTCTTAAATTTGGCTGATGACCCAATCATTGAAAGAACACTAACACCACGCTGCGCACTAACAACAGCTGAATATTTGGCATATGAAAAAGACATGCACGTGCTTGTTATTATGACAGATATGACAGCTTATGCTGAAGCTCTTCGTGAATTTAGTTCCTCTAAAGGTGAAATTCCTGGTAGAAAAGGTTACCCAGGTTACCTATATTCCGACTTGGCTTCTCTATATGAACGTGCTGGTATGGTTCATGGCAAAAAAGGTACCATTACTCAGTTACCAATTTTGACCATGCCTAACGATGACGTTACTCACCCTGTACCTGACCTTACAGGTTACATTACAGAAGGCCAAATTTCTTTGGACCGTTCTTTGGATGGTAGCGGCATTTATCCACCAGTTGGTATTCTGCCATCTCTATCCCGTTTGATGAAAGACGGTATTGGTGCAGAGTTTACTCGTGATGACCATAAAGGTCTGTCAGACCAATTGTTTGCAGCTTATGCAAAAACAATGGAAGCTCGTTCTTTGGCATCTGTTATCGGTGAAGAAGAATTGGCTACTTCTGATAAGAGATATATTGAATTCGGTAAATTGTTTGAATCTCGTTTTATTACACAGGGATTCAACGAAAACCGTACAATAGAACAAAGCCTCGATCTGGGTTGGGAATTGCTTTCCACTTTACCACGTGTTGAATTAGACCGTGTACAAGAAGAACTTCTGGATAAATACTATATTGAAGGTCTTTGCAAATAAGTGTGGAGTTTTTAACTCTGATGAATGAGGTGAGCTATATTGAGTAACCAAGTCGTACCAACCAAAAGTCAGTTGCTTGCCACAAAGAAATCTTTGAAACTTTCCAAAAAAGGTTTTGAGATTCTGGACCGTAAGCGTAACGTACTTGTTCGTGAGATTATGTCTTTACTCTCAAAAGCTGCCGAAGTTCAAGATAGAATCGACACTACTTATGAAGTGGCTTATGAGGCGCTTGAAATGGCTAACATTACATTAGGCAATACAGGCGAACTTGCAAGCACAGTACCATTCGATGATAATTTGAATGTTGCATACAGAAGTGTTATGGGTGTAGAGCTTCCAATGGTTGCTCTAGAAGATTCTGAAATAGGTGGAATTCCTTTCGGCCTTATTTCCAGTAATGCACCGCTAGATGACGCTTTGGTAAAATTTACTGAAGTGAAAAAACTAACTGCGGAATTAGCTGAGATTGAAAATAGTGTGTTCCGTTTGTCTGTTGCAATTAAGCAAACAACCAGACGTGCGAACGCGCTTAAGAATATTATGATTCCTCGTTTCAAATCTGAAGTGAAATTTATTACTGAGGCATTGGAAGAAAAGGAAAGAGAAGAATTCTCACGTATGAAATTGATTAAAAAGAAAAAAGTTAGAGATGCTCAAGAAAACGAGAGCGCATAACAATTTTCGACAGGAAGCATATGCTTCCTGTTTTTTTATGTTCATTTTTAATATCCAATAGAGATATCCAAAATCTGCTATGGCAGTTTTCGGCATATTTTATTGTCAAATTAGAAAAAAACGTATATAATTGAGATAAAGGAGGGACGAATCCCTATGAATTGGAAAAACGACCATTGGAGTAAAGAAAATTACCAAGATTTTAAAAATCACTTGCTGCAAATTGCAGAAGAGGAATATCGTAAATTTAATGAAAAAATCATTCCGTGTGATCATCCGATACTGGGAATTCGTATGCCTGTTTTACGTAAGTTGGCAAAAGATATTGCCAAAGGAGATTGGAAATCTTATTTGAAAGTTGCCAAAGATGACAGTCATGAAGAAATTATGCTGCAAGGTATGGTAATCGCCTCTGTAAGCCCCAAAATTGAGTTTTCGGAAGTATTGAGATATATTACTTATTATGTGCCTAAATTGTCTAACTGGGCTTTGGTAGACGCTTTTTGTGGGGATATGAAAATAGTTGCACGCCATCAAGAAGAAGCTTACTTTTTTATTGTGCATTATTTAAAATCTACTGAGGAATATTCTGTGCGATTCGCTGTTGTTATGCTGATGAATTATTACTTAGATGCGCAGCATATCCATGCTGTTTTTGGATTGTTTGATTCTGTACATCATGATGGATATTACGTAAAGATGGCTTTGGCCTGGGCAATTTCTCTTGCTTTTATCAAGATGAGGGAAGAAACAGTTCAATATTTGAATCATAACCATTTAGATAACTGGACTGTTCAAAAAGCGATGCAAAAAATATTAGAATCTAATCGAGTTGATAAAGAGACAAAAGATATGATTCGTAATATGAAGAAGAAAAGAAATTATGAATAAACAAAGTATCGTATATCAGATTATTCGCTGTAAACGTAAAAGTACGGCACTTTATGTGAAAGAGGGAGGAAATGTTGTTGTAAGAGCTCCCTTTTTTGTTTCTAATGAGCAAATAGATGGATTTGTCCAGTCACATTATCGCTGGATTTTACAAAAACAGAGTGAGCAACAGAATTTACAGCAGAAAAAAGAACGTTTTTCAGTTACTGACCAAGATACTCTCACAGTGTTGGGAAGAGAGTATCCTGTGGTTTATGGCAACCAAGTTCATTTTAACGGAACAGTATTCGAAATACCGCAAATACCCTTTTCACAAATAAAACCACAAGTGATAGCTGAGTACAAACGGCTTGCAAAAGAAATTATTACGGAAAGAGTTCATTATTTTAGTGAGTTAACCGGCTGGAAAGCAGAGTCAGTCAAAATAGGAAGCGCTAAAACACGCTGGGGTTCCTGTTCGGGAACGAATAGACTCAATTTTACTTGGAAACTCATCTTTTCTGATTTAAATACAATAGATTATGTGGTATTGCATGAGCTTGCTCACACGAAAGAGCACAATCATTCACAGAGATTTTGGAATTTGGTAGCAGAGTATATGCCTAATTATAAAGAAATCAGAGAACGTTTGGTTGCGGTACAGAAAAAACTCATGCAGGAAAACTGGGATTGATGTGTTAGATTTGATTTCATTTTTATTGATAAGAAAGAGGATGCCATTTGGCATCCTCTTTTTTTCAGTTTGTTTTATTGTTTATGTGATAGATTTCTATACACCAATTCTTCTTGCGGCATTGTGGACAAGTGAGATTGGTTGCTTTAGGTGTGTGCATTGCAAAAAAGAATTCTTTGAATGTTGGTTTAAACCCTGTACTGCATGTTGGGCAAATAAAAGCAATGCTTTGATAGTATAAGGCAGTTAATAAGCAACCCAATAAAATGACAATTGGCATTCCAACAGCAAATGGAATCCAATTTCCGGTTACAGCCCAAAGAGTAATGGAAATGATTTCAATGAAACTCATAATCATACCAATGCCCAGTATGAATAGATGGACAGTTCTTAATTTTTTTGTCCTTTTCGCATATGTTCTATGTCTTGAATAGATTGAAAAGAAATCGTGCGAGATTGACGGATATTTTGCTGTACCAATTTTATTGTTTGAATTTGATTTTGCTTCTCGTCTATATCCAATTTTAGCTGTTTTAATTGCTCATTGAGAATGGACAGAATAATATCGTTTGAGTCTGCGTATTCTAAATTTGTTTGATTACCTCTAAATTCAGGCCGAGAGTTTTGAGAAGACAGATAAAAGACAGTTTTTTACATCTGCTTCAGTGTAGAGACGACGACCTCCCTCGCTAATCGCCGAAGGTTTTAGTAAATTTTTCGTATCGTAAAATTATACAGTTCTTACCGATACATTACATAATTTTGCCAATTCTCCTGTGGTATATTTTAGCATAGATACACCTCCCGGTTATTATTCTAACTTACAACGTAATGTCACAAGCAATAGATAATGCAGGTGTATTTTAAATTTTATCATATTTTTCTGGTGTATGAAGTCGTTTTTGATATTGAGGGCACACTTTCATGCAAATTCCGCACACTGCACCGCGACCAATATGCTGGAATTGTTTTTTCATATATTGACTGCATGTTTCAGCGGAAAAAATTTCTTCTCTTGTGATACCAATGTGCCATTCTTTACCGGATATTGCACCACTTGGACAAGCGTTGGTACATAAAGTACAATCTTTACAAATAGAAACAGGCGCGTGATTTTGAAACGATACCGGACAGTTGGTAAATAAACTTCCCAAACGTACTCGGGCTCCGTATTCTTTATGAAGAAACAGCGAACTTTTTCCAATTGTGCCCAATCCTGCTAAACATGCTAACTTCTTGTGAGAGTAGCGCCCATTATAATTCCAACCATTGAGGTTAATGCTTTGAGAAGCGCCGACTGTAATATAACGGTAGCCTTTTTGTTCCAAATATATGCCAAGCTTTAATAAAGTTTGGTCAATAAAAGTGTTTACAGTGCGGTAATGATGAAAATAGGTGTGGGTAGGGGCATCTGTAATTTCGTCAATAATCGCATCGGATAGTTTGACTGCTATGCTAATTCCATAACTGCAGTCTCCGAAATCCATGTTGCATTGTTTTAATAAATTGATATCTTCCTGTTCCAAATGTGCAAAGCCTACAGATTGGATTCCTTGTTGGTTTAAAAATAGGGTGAGTTCCTGTTGTATTGACATAATTCCTCCAAAGAGATATGACGATTTTGTTTCAAAAAGATGTGTTTATTATAACATTAAAAAAATTGCTTAGCAATTTTTAACATATAAAGGTTAAAACGTTCTAGTCAACAATCAAAATCTATGATTTTGTATATGTTGCTAGGGTGTTATAACATTAAAAAAATTGCTTAGCAATTTTTAACGTATAAAGGTTAAAACATTCTGGTCAACAATCAAAAATCTAAACATGAAAAGGAAGATATCCTTCAATGTTTTTTGGTGTTATGGGGCTGTTATAACGTAAAAAATTTCTGATAAATAGGAAATAAAATGTTCCATAATACTAAGGATGATGATAGCTGCTGCTATTTACAAATACAGAGTTTATAACAGGAGTATTTGCAGAAACATTTAAATGAAGCAGAATATCCTATCAGTTTCAATTTATACTGCAAATTTATTATGTTACATAAAAGCACTAAAAAATTACTGATATTTATTCAGAAAACAGTGAAATTTAGGCTGATTTGACTGTATACCAGCTATAAAAGCGAAGAGATTGGAATATAGCTGTAAATCGAGGTTTTACGCTTGCAATCTATTGTTTTTATGCTATAATAAATAAAGATTCATACTCAGTTTGGAGGTGGCATTGTGAAACCAAAACCTGGTGAAAGTCAATATTTTTTTGCAGTGCAATGCCGGTCGGCTTTGTGCTGATATAAACTGAGAGGGTGAATGGTATTGATATCTTACTTTAAATCAATGAATGGCAAAGTGACAGAAATTGAATCATGTGAGCCTGGGTGTTGGATTCGCTGTATTGCGCCAACCAATGACGAAATTAACAGTTTAATTGCTGAGTTTGCAATTGAGCCTGATTTTTTTCGTGCAGCAATGGACGAAGAGGAATCTTCCCATATTGATATTGAAGACGAAAGTACATTGTTAATTGTCGATATACCTGTTCTGGATCGTCCTCATGAAAAGATTACTTATTCTACAACCCCGTTAGGCATTATTATCACACAATCTAATGTCATTACGGTTTCTACAAAAGAAAGCCCAATTTTATCAGAAATTGCAGACGGTGCAGTAAAAGATATCCAAACAAATTTAAAAACACGCTTTATTCTAAATATTTTGCTGCGTGTGGCTACCAGATATTTGCAATACTTAAGACAGATTGATAAAATCTTCAACCAGTTAGAAAAAAAGCTGCGTAAATCCATGAAAAACAATGAGTTAATTAAACTGCTGGATATTGAAAAATCTCTTGTTTATTTTTCTTCTTCTTTAAAGGCAAATGAAATTACCATTGAAAAAATTATGCGTGGACGAGTCATCAAAATGTACGAAGAAGATCAAGACTTAATTGAAGACGTTTTGGTTGAAATTCGTCAGGCAATTGATATGTCAAGCATTTATCTGAATATTTTGTCAGGTACGATGGATGCGTTTTCTTCTATCATTTCAAACAACCTGAATATCGTGATGAAAGTATTGGCTTCTTTAACATTGTTAAGTTCCATACCTACTGTTGTATCAGGCATTTACGGCATGAACGTAGACCATTTGCCGGTTCCATTTTTTTGGTTTCCGATTACGCTGTCTATTGTATGTATGGTTGTTGCATTTATTATCCTCAAAAAGAAAGATATGCTTTAATTCAAAGAGCTGCAAAGCTCTTTTTTTATACGATTATTTAAAATTAGGAGAATTTATGGAACGGTATAAAACAATTATCCCTTTAGAAACTTGGGATAGAAAATTTATTTTTGAAACATTTTCTCAAAGAGAATTTCCTTATGTAGGAATTACAACGCCGGTGGACGTTACAGAGCTGAAAAAAGCAGTAAAAGAAAACTGTTGGTCTTTTTATGGAGTTATGAGTTATGCTGTGTCTATGGCTGTTCATTCCGTTTCTGAATTTAAAAGAAGGGTTGAAGGAAAGCAGATTGTAGAGTATGACAATGTAGACCTCAGTTTTACTGTTTTAAATAAAGCAAATAATTGTAATTTTGCACATGTTCCTTATACAACCGACTTCGAACAGTTTTTGCGTTTGTTTTCAGAACAAAAACAAAAAGCAGAAAATACTCTGTTACCGGTTGGAGAAAGCACTCTTGCCTGTGTTTATGTCACTTGTGTGCCGTGGTATCGCACGACAGCTGTTATCCAACCGGTGGAAATAGGAAAGGATGATACGGTGCCGCGTATTGGTTGGGGAGCCTTTTTTCAGCAAAATGGAAAGGATATGGTCGATTTTACAATTCAAGCCCACCATGGATTCGTTGATGGATATCATATTCATTTGTTTTTAGAGGCTTTATCTGAACATATGGAACGAATTATAAGGTTATCATGAAATAGGAATACCAAATAATATGAATTGCCGTTGTCACAATGGTATTATGACCCACCTCAAATTAAGTTTGTTAATGTATGCTAACAAAAGTTGCGCTATGTTTATTGGCATATGATAGGGTATAATAAAGCATAGCATCACATAAAAGGAGAAACTATTTTGGAAAGAAAACATATATATACGAATGAATTACAGAAAACAGCCAAGACTTTAAATGCAGGGGATACTATTTTATTAAGCGGAACGATTTATACAGCCCGTGATGCTGCTCACAAACGAATGTTTGAAGCGCTGGATCATCACTTGCCGCTTCCTTTTGATTTAAAAGGTGCCTCTATTTACTATGCAGGGCCAACACCTGCTCCTGCAGGTATGCCCATTGGTTCCTGCGGTCCTACTACGGCAGGCAGAATGGATAAATTTGCACCTCGCCTGTTAGACTTGGGTCTTACTTGTATGATTGGCAAAGGAGAACGCTCCCAAGAGGTTATAGAGGCCATTGTAAGAAACGGTGCAGTTTATCTTTGTGCTATCGGTGGTGCGGGCGCTTTGGCAGCACAATGCGTTAAGTCTCTGGAAGTAATCGGATATGATGATTTGGGTTGTGAGTCTGTAAAACGTTTGGAGATTGAAAACTTTCCTCTTATTGTTGCTATTGACAGTAAAGGCAATAACTTATTTTTCAGAGATTCATTTGAGGTGTAAATGTGACGAATCTATTGGCCCGATTATTTATTAAAGATTATAAAAATACGGACAATTATAAAGTACGGGAACAATACGGTAAATTAGCAGGTATTGCAGGAATTACCACCAATTTATTGTTATTTGTTATGAAAATAACGGTTGGAGCTATTTTTAACAGCATTGCAATTATTGCAGACTCTATCAATAACTTATCAGACTCCGCTTCTTCCATTGTCACTGTGGTTGGTTTTAAACTTTCGGGAAAGCCGGCTGATGAAAAACATCCTTACGGCCACGCAAGAATTGAATATATTGCGGGTATGATTGTTTCATTTATTATTTTAGTGCTGGGATTACAGCTTGGAAAATCTTCTTTTGATAAGATTTTGTCACCGGAAGAAACGGTATTCAGTTACGTAACGGTAGGAATTTTGGTTGCCTCTATTTTAATCAAAGTATGGCAATGTTTATTTTATCGAAGAATTGCAAAAACAATTGCATCATCCACACTAAAGGCAACATCAGCTGACAGCTTCAATGATGTAATTGCGACTACGGTGGTTTTAATTGGAGCGATTATTTCTCAGTTTTCAGGTTTTAATTTAGATGGTTATATGGGAATGGCAGTTGCATTGTTTATTATTGTTTCCGGCATACGGTTGGTAATAGAAACAGCCAATCCATTATTGGGGCTTCCTCCAACAAAAAAATTGGTGAAAGAATTGGAGCAAAGAATTACAAGTCATGAAGAAATTTTAGGAATTCATGACCTAAAAGTGCATAATTATGGTGCTTCTTCTTGTTTTGCTACTGTTCATTGCGAAGTAGCGTCCGACCAAGATATGATTTCTATCCATGAGGTTATAGATGGAATAGAACGTGAAGTGTTTAAAGAGATGAACATCAATTTGGTGATTCATATGGATCCTGTGGTTATCAATGATGAACAGGCGAATGAGTTGAAACAGACAATACAAGAATTTTTAGGTAGGCTTTCGGAAAAGATTCAAATACATGACTTTCGTGTGGTATGGGGAGAGGAAAGCAGCCATGTTATATTTGACATTGCAGTCCCTTTTCAGTTTGAATATACAGACGAACAATTAGAATCCATCATTTCAGATAAAATAAAAGAATTGGATGACAGCTACAGTTTAACCTTGGTAGTAGACCATGAAGGAGAATTTACAGATGATGAAACCTAAATGGTTACATTGATTTTATACGATTTATAAAAAGGACAGCACGGAAAACCGGCTGTCCTTTTTTATATGGATATATCTATTTTTGAAAAGGTGTACTTTTACAAAATCACCATTTAATTACATAATTAGAATAATACAACATGTAAACGGAATTTTCAAGTGCTTTTTACATTGAAAATATACTTTTTTGCATATTTTTTATCCTTTTGCAAAGGTACACTTTTTGGAAGTGTTTCGTTGTAAAAGTACACTTTTGCAAAAGTGTATTGTTATATTTGAATGGAGGAAAGCACAATGAAGCACAGAACAAAGTTTACAAAAACAGCAGCATTTACACTTATTTTTGCCCTTGTACTTTCGTTGTTTCCAACAGCGGTACTGGCCGAAAACGTCAGTGTAATTTCTGCAGAAGCAAGTGTCCAAACGACAAATGATGGGCGGTTATCGAACTATAATGCGTCTGAGGAAGGCTATGTTTGGAATGAAGAATCAAAGGTTCTCACCATTACCCAGAGCACAGAAGACTATACCACTTCAACCTATAAGAATCGTCCATGGCAACAATACGCAGCTACAGCAGAAAAAATTGTAATTGACAATCCGGATGCTTACATTGGAAATTATGCGTTTTATAATTTTTCTTCTGTGATTAATTTAGAAATTAATAATTGTGGGGATATTGGAAAATATGCGTTTCAAAACTGTTTAAAACTGGAGAATGTTACAATTAAAAATTGTGGTAACATTGGCAGTTATGCATTTGGAAATTTTATGTATCTATCCGGTTGGGGTGTAGACGAATCCATTAAAACAGTGGTGATTGAAAACTGTGGAGAGATTGGAGATTATGCATTTGGTGCATTGCCTGCTTTGGAAAGCGTAAGAATTGACAATTGTACTACAATTAAAACAGGTGCTTTTACTCGTTGCAGTGCATTAAAATCTTTATCTATAGCAAATTGTAATACAATTGAAGACAGCGCTTTCGACTATTCAACTTCTTTAACCTCTTTCTATCTTAATGGCTGTGAAAGCATTGGAAGCGGTATTTTAAATGGTTCGAGTGTAGAATCTATTGAGTTGGAAAATTGTTCAACTATTGGAGATTATGCATTTCAAAACTGCCATAGTTTAAAAACATTAACTTTGACGGATTGCGGAACCATTGGAAACTATTCTTTTGGCGGTTGTGAAAATTTAACAGATGTTGCCATCACAAATTTAGATGTAATTGGTGAAGATAGTTTTGCGATTCATGATGAAGGCGTATACAGCAGCTTAACCAATTTAACATTGCATAATGTTCGCTACATTAGCAGCGGGGCATTTGAAAATTGTACTAAACTTACTTCAGTAGATTTAGATGGATGCGAATATCTTGGAGGAAATGCATTCAGTGGTTGTACCAATTTAACGGACATTGTCGTTCCTGATTATATCCGTTTGGGTTATAGTGATATTTTCGTAAATTTTCCGGATATTATGGCACGTATGGAAGCAATTTTAGATGGACAGTTTGACTTGGAGAGCGCTGAGCTTATTGATGAAATATTACCGCAGGGATGGACTTCTTATCGAATAGGAGAACAGAACAGTGCTGTTTCTTATGAGGGGGATACTCAATTAACAAAAGAGGCAAAATGGAGCGATGAAGATAAGACGACTGCAGACGTTCTGATACAAGCTTATTATACTGCAGAAAGACAAATGGATTTTGTATTTGTAGCCGATTGCAGTAATTCCATGGCAGGCATCGGGAATACTTATGATATGAATTCTAAGTTTTATGATATGCAGTCAAAATTGTTGGATGTGACGGAGCAGTTGTTAACCACTCCGGGATATGATTGCAAAGTGGCATATGCTACTTTTGGAGAAAGTGAATCTTCAGCCTCTCAATTTTATGGGACAACTGAATTGAGCAATGCACAAGATTTTGTTACCAATGACATTGTAGAT
This sequence comes from uncultured Oscillospiraceae bacterium, assembly GCA_900542375.1. Lineage (GTDB taxonomy): Bacteria > Bacillota > Clostridia > Oscillospirales > Acutalibacteraceae > UMGS1071. The sequence continues at coordinate 59,390 of UQNI01000002.1, forward strand.
TATAAATCGAATACCAATTATAGCAGCGGATTGGCACAAGCGTTGGAATTAGTCAAAAATAATCAAGGCAGAAATACTACTGTTATTTTTATCTCAGATGGTCAGCCATATGGTGGTCCTACTACTCCTGACAGTTATTATGGAATAGAAGAAGCTGCTGCTATCAAAGCAGCAGGCGTGCAAATCATAGGTGTGTTACAATCTGTTGCAGACAGTGAAGAAGAAACTGCTACAGAAAATATGCAGGCAATTTGTGACAATGTTTTTGTCTCAAAAGACACGCAGGGATTTAGTGAAGCTGTAAATGATGCAATTGCGAATGCTTACGGTACTTATACTTTAACGGATAAAGTAGACTCTGATTTTGAGTTGGACGAATCCAGTATTCAGGTATCAGCAGGAAACATCGCATTGGGAGAAGATGAAAACGGAAATACAACCATTACATGGACTATCTATGGTATGCCTTTTACAAAACATACCCTGTCTTTTCAAGAAAAATTAAAGGATAAAGATAGTGTGTATCCAAGTGGCATGTTTGATACCAATAAAGATAACGCATTATTAAGTGATGGAACTGATATTGTAAATACAGTGGCAACACCTACACTGTCTCGCGGAGCAAGTTTAACCGTAGAGAAAAAGTGGAACGGCGACAGTGAAGAGATTCGCCCGGAGTCTATCAAAGTCACATTGCTGCGCGATGGAGAGGAATATGATACCCGTGAAATAGGTGCAACACAAAATTGGACCTATACGTGGGAGGGACTGGACGAAGCATATCAATGGAGTGTTCAGGAAACAGATGTTCCTGGGGGATATACCTCGAATATTACTCATTCAGGACAAAATTGGATTATTACCAATACATATACAAATACAAGCATTCCGGACACACAAGTTCCGAATGATTCTGATACAAATCACGGAAATATGGGTACTCCTCCAACAGGAGATAGCAAAACCATAATTTATATATGGGGAACCATCATGCTGTTTGCTGCCGGAATCCTTGTTGGATTCACTGTATTAGCAGTTAAGAAAAAGAATCGTTCCTAATTAGAAAAATATCAGTCGATTTTGGCTGGTATTTTTTATTTTTATCTGAAAAGACAAATTAAAAAACATCCGTTTTTTAATAAGAAGTAAATTTTACCAAAGGACTTGTATTTTTCCTTAAAATCGTATACAATAATAAAAAAGATTAGCACTCTTATATGAAGAGTGCTAAAATACGATGTAAGAGGGCTCAGACTATGGCAATGAAACAATTTAAAGCAGAATCAAAACGTTTATTGGACTTGATGATTCATTCTATTTATACACATCAAGAAATTTTTTTAAGAGAGCTGATTTCAAATGCCAGCGATGCAATTGACAAGCTGTATTATAAAAGTTTGCAAGATGGTGACACAGGATTAAACAGAGATGATTTTTGCATTACCATTGATATTGATAAAGAGAAACGTAATTTAATTATCACAGACAATGGTTGCGGAATGACAAAAGAAGAATTGGAGAATAATCTGGGAGTTATTGCAAAAAGTGGTTCTCTCAATTTCAAACAAACACAGGAAAAACAAGACGAGATTGATATTATCGGTCAGTTTGGTGTTGGTTTTTATTCTGCATTTATGGTAAGCGACTGCGTAACTGTACACACACGTGCGTATGGCAGTGATGAAGCATATGAATGGAAATCCAAAGGAGTAGAGGGTTATTCCATTACTCCTTGCGAGAAAGAATCACATGGTACTCAGATTATATTACATATCAAACCAAATACAGATGAGGAAAATTATGATGAATATTTGGATTCTTTCCGCATTCAGTGTATTGTAAAAAAATATTCAGATTATATTCGTTATCCTATTCAAATGGACGTGGAAAAACCTCGATTGAAAGAAGGAAGCGGAGAGAAACCGGAGTTTGAAACAGTTGTGGAAAAAACAACGTTGAACAGCATGGTTCCTATTTGGAGAAAGCGTAAAAGCGAAGTGACAGACGAAGAATATGAAAGCTTTTACCAAGAAAAATTCTATGATTTTGAAAAACCTTTGCGTATCATTCACAGCAACACAGAAGGTGTCTGCACTTATTCTGCATTATTATTTATCCCTTCCAAAGCGCCTTCTGATTATTATACACGTCAATATGAAACAGGTTTGCAGTTATACGCAAGCGGTGTAATGATTATGGAACGCTGCGAAGACTTACTTCCCGAATATTTTGGGTTTGTGCGTGGCTTGGTGGATTCTCAGGATTTATCATTGAATATTTCACGCGAAATGCTCCAGCATGACCGTCAATTACAGCTAATTGAAAGTCGTTTGGAAAAGAAAATCAAGTCAGAGTTAGAATCTATGATGAACAATGACAGAGAGACCTATGAAACATTTTTCCAGAACTTTGGTTTACAATTAAAATTTGGTGCATACGCAGATTATGGCGCTCATAAAGAGGTACTGCAAGACTTATTGATGTTCTATTCTTCTTCTGAAAAGAAACTGGTCAGTCTAAAAGAATATGTGTCCCGTATGAAAGAAGGGCAGGAATCCATTTATTATGCATGCGGTGATAATTTAGCTCGTATTGAAACAATGCCTCAAATTGAATTGTTAAAAGATAAAGGGTTAGAAGTTCTGTATTTAACTGACGATGTGGACGAATTTGTGTTAAAAACAATTTCCAATTATGAAAATAAATCTTTTAAAAATATTTCGTCTGATGATTTAAATTTGGAAAGTGAAGAGGAAAAAAAGTCAAACGAAGCGCAAATCGAACAAAATAAAGATTTACTCGATTTTATGAAAGAAAGTTTAAGCGATAAAGTGGCAAAAGTCGTACTGTCTCAGCGTTTGAAATCTCATCCTGTATGTCTGTCTACAGAGGGTGAAATTACATTGGAGATGGAAAAAGTGTTAAATGCAATGCCATCCGGCGGTAATGTAAAAGCAATTCGTGTTTTGGAAATCAATGCGAACCATCCTATTTTCCAAACGCTTCAAACATTATTTGAACATGATAAAGACAAGTTAAAATCTTATACCAATTTATTATATGGACAAGCTTTGCTTATGGAAGGCATTCCTATTGAAGATCCTGTTACATTTTCAAATCAAATTTGCGATTTAATGAATCCATAAGTTTTGCCAATTAAAAAAACGATGAACATATTTTATGTGTTCATCGTTTTTTTTAATGCATATTGTTATGGTAATGCTTATTGAAAAAGATATAACAGTGTTTCTGTTATCATGGAAATCAATAAAATGATAAAAAAGGTAGAGATTACGTAAGCAGCACATTTGATAAAGATACAGACGGTTCACTCAGCAAGGAAGAGATAGAATCGGTTACTTATATTTTTGTAAACGGTAAAGGTATTCGCAGTTTGCAAGGTATTGAATATTTTGTTAACTTACAATCGTTATATGCAGAAGTGAATCGAATTCAAACATTGGATGTATCTAAAAATGTAGATTTGATTACTTTAAATGTAAACAATAATGAGCTAAAAAGTATTCTTTTACCAAATCAAGAAGAAAACAATACATTGGTATATTTGGATGTATTTGCAAATCAGTTGACATCTTTGGATGTAAGTAATTTACATGCACTTACTTTTCTGCATGCAGATGACAACCAACTAACCCATCTGGACTTAAGTGAAAATCCACTTACACAAAGCCATGGATTTGTCGCCATGAATAACTATTTGGAAAGCATCACACTGCCGAATAATAATGTGGAATATCCATGGACAACATTTTTGCAAACACAACTATTCCCAAGAGATAAATCGGTTGGCTACAAAGTTGTTTGGTATACCAATCCTGAAAAAACAGATGTGCTGGATCCGGTTGCAACTCCAACAATCAGATGTACAGGACAAACACTGTATGCTCAATATGTACCAATCACTTATACTGTAGAGTTCCAATCCGGTGGTGGGACAGGCACTATGGAAAAACAAATG
>UQNI01000003.1 GCA_900542375.1 uncultured Oscillospiraceae bacterium
TCAAGATAAATTATTAAATTTAACATAATTTTATATCTCTGAAAAAAGTATACCTTTCAAAAAGCAACCTTTTTCACTGTTGGTTTATAAGGAAGATAAGAGGAGATTGGGTATGTACAAGAAAAGAATTATGGCGATAGTTATTTCAGCTATCATGATGTTTAGTATATTTTCTACTACTGTGTTTGCAGAAGAAACGTCTGTAGACAGTTGGGATGGCACTGCAGATACATCATGGTATCAAGACGGTATTTCAGAGTTTCATTTGACTACTGCAGAACAATTGGCCGGTTTAGCTAAAATAGTTAACGAAACTGGAAATGTATTTCAAGGCGTTACTGTTTACCTTGATACAGATGTGGACTTAAGCGGTCATGAATGGGTTTCAATCGGTGCAGGAAACAATGTAGCAAATTATTTTGGAGGAACATTTGACGGACAAGGACATATTGTAAAAAATTTGACTTGTACCAGTCCAAACAATGGAGCATACGGCTTTTTTGGGGTAATATCTCAAACAGGTACAGTACAGAATTTAGGAATTGTGAATGCGAATCTTCAGACTCCGTCAAATGCAGCTTCGACCAATATGGGCATTCTTGCCGATTGGGCAAATCAAGCAAAAGTAATCAATTGCTATACAACAGGAGTTGTGTCAAGCGCTCATGATAGCGGAGGATTTCAGCTCGTTGGGGGATTAATTGGCCAATGTACAGCAGGTACACAGATTATTGGATGTTACTCCTCTGCTTCCGTAAAAAGTCTGAATGTGGGGGATACTTCTTCCGACACGGTTGGTGGATTAATCGGTCAATGGGAAAATGCAACGGAAGATGCAGTAATTTCGGATAGTTATTTTGATGGAAGTATTGTTTGTGAGTATACAGATGCCGGTGTTGGTGGAATTCTAGGTGCGAATTTTGACTTTGGAGGTATGCCGGGTGTTACGATTCGTAACTGTTTTGTATCCACAACCGATATTACCTGTGCAGAACCGGGAAATATTACCTGGATTGCTGCGGTTGTAGACAGTGAGGTTACAAATTGCTACTGGCCTGTATCTCCGGATGCAGAAAATCCATATGCAGCAGTTGTAAAATTGATTTTAGATGAAGGAGGAACTACTGCGTCAGCAGATCCAAATTTTGATGAGTCTATTTGTGGAGAGGCTGTTGCATCGTTTTCTTCAGAAGAAATCCTTTCCTCCTTACAAGCAAATGCTGCTCAGGGAGTTACATGGATAAGAGGTATGAACGGTCCCACTTTTCAATGGGACAAACTACATATATCTGCTGTATATACAGAGGTAGAAAAAGCAATTGCTCAAGCAAAGGCTTTAAACAGAGAGCAGTATCAAAATTTTGAAATCGTAGATGAAGCATTAGCTTCTGTTGTATATGATTTGGATTCTACAAGACAGTCAGAAGTAGATGTCATGGCCCAGACAATCTTAGATGCAATAGCTGACTTAATGTATAAAGACGCCGATTATACTAAGGTTGACGAAGCAATTGCCAAGGCAGAATCTTTGAACAAAGATGAGTACAAAGATTTTTCAGGCGTGGACACAGCAATCAATGGTGTGGTAAGAAATAAAAATATTACACAACAAGACGAAGTAGATGCTATGGCGCAAGCAATCGAAGACGCAATTGCAGGTTTGGAGAAGAAAGAGGAAATTCCTGTCAATCCTACAGAACCTACTACTCCGGGTGATTCAGGGACAATCAACGGTTCAACAGAGCATGGCTCTGGTAAACAAGGAATGAATTCACCGCAAACAGGAGATAACAGTAATACTGTAATTTGGATTACTGTTGCGATATTGGCAGCAGGTGCCATGATGGGCACATTTGTTGTTGCAAGAAAAAGAAAATCTGAATAATTTATGATAAAAAGGCAGCTCCTCAATTTGTGAGGAGCTGCCTTTTATGTTGCTTCAATCATTAGAATACCAATCATACTTACGATTTTATTTTTGAACAATATTGGAATTCCTTTTTAAAGACAGATATAATTTAAGAATAGTTTCGGCCTGACTGGCAGGTGTTAAACGTTCTGCTGTTTTGCTGACCAATGTACGCAAATAAGCTCTTTGTCGGCTGCTCATATTTGTAAAATTGCGCATCAATCGGTACATATCTATTGGGTTTTCATAGGTAAATCCGTTTTGTCCTTCTATTACAATATCTGCATTTGCGCTTTTCTTTGGGATAATGACCGGCACGCCGCACGCAATTGCTTCCAGCGGGGAAGCCTTCATGGTCATAGAGCCGGTTGCGCTGACGAATACATCGCATACAGCAAAACAAGTGTTCAATTCTTCTTGTGACAGTTCTCCCGTAAATGTTACTTGGGACATGATACCATATTCTAACGCTAAGTTTTTCAGATAATTCATTTGCGGTCCATCACCGGCAATAATCAGTCTTAATGTGTCTGTAGATTTTACACATTTTTTCCAGTAATAAAGCAGTTGGTCCACATTATTATTTTTGTAAAGTTGACCTGCAAAAATGACACCTGTATCATCGGGTTTTAAACGCAGGCGTTCTTTCATTTCCCAACATGCTTGTTCACTGATGCCGTACATACGAAATTTAACGTCATTTACACAATAAGGAATACGGATAATTTTTGCTTTTGGAGCGTATTCTTTAATGTGGGAAACCAATTGGCGCGAAGAATACGTTACAATTTGAGAGTGAGATAAAATTTTTTGAGCGTGACGTTGCGCCAATGGCTGCATAATTAAGCTGAATATTTGTTGTAAAGACTGCTCGCCATCTAATTGCTGTGCATTATGAAATTCATGTACAGTGGAGATGATAGGAACGTGATTCTTTTGTCCAAAGCGCAGTCCGGCCATTCCGATTTCAGACATAGTCAATATATGAAGCACATCCGGTTTAAATGCACCTATGTAATAGTCCAGCATATGTGCATATATTTTATTAGCACTTTGACGATAGAAATTATTGGATTTACTAGCAGGGCAACATAGCATACCCTTGTCCAATATAATTTCTGTTGCTTTTGTAGACCCTGTTACAATTAAAACTTTATGTCCAAGCTGTTGCAAGCCTTTTTGTAAAACTGCGGCCTGATTGGCTGCTGCTGTATTTTTATGAATAAAAGTCTCTGTAAAAATTGCAATTCTCATATGCTCACCATTTTTAATATTTAACTTTTATTATAACATAAAAGAAATTGCTATGCAATTTCTAGCAGAAAAACGTTAAAACGTTCTAGCAACAACCAAAATCTATGATTTTGAGTTTGTTGTAAGGTTGTTATAACATTAAAAAATTGCTATAGAATTTTTACAGATAAAAGCTAAAACGTTTTCATAACAGTCAAGATTTTTAATTTGTTGTTCCTAAAATTGGTTAAATCATAATGCGATTTGTAATTCATACTTGTACTGTAAAGTACTGGCTTGCTGCCGACAAAAACATGTGCATGTAACTTGCGATATTGTGCTCTTTGTTTTCCTTGGCAGAATTACTTTTTTGTAAAGGAATCATTCAAAATGTACGAATAATAGCGATTTTATACGAAAAAACTGGGAAATCTTTTTTGGGGAACCCCTTTAAACTTTTTTACAGTTACGGTATAATAAATAAAATAGACTTTTCAATATGAAGGAAAGCAGGTGTGTTGCATTGTCTCAGTTTACAATTTCATTATCAAAAATCATGAAAGAGCTTTCTTTGGAAACCATTTATATGCCTTCCAATCCGGATGAATTATTGGTATGTTCTCCGGATGTAAATCGTCCTGGATTGGAGTTACATGGCTTTTTTACCCACTTTGAGAAAGATAGAATTCTTATTATAGGCAATGCGGAATCCGCTTATTTGGAGGAAGAATGCGATAAGGAAAAACGTATTGAAGTGTTGGAAGCATTGCTTTCCAAGCAACCTCCTGCAGTGATATTTTGCCGCAGCTTACAGCCTGTGGAGGAATTTATCACCATTGCAAAAAAATACGAAGTACCGTTATTGAGTTCCGATGAAATGACATGTGTATTGCTGGCAGCATTAATTTCTTTTTTAAATGTACAGCTTGCTCCTCGTGTAACCAGACACGGCGTATTGGTTGAAGTATATGGTGAGGGCATTTTGATTGTTGGAGACAGCGGTGTCGGAAAAAGTGAAACAGCCATTGAATTAATCAAGCGCGGGCATCGTTTAATTGCAGATGATGCAGTTGAGATTCGCCGTGTTTCTGCAAAAACATTGGTTGGTTCTTCTCCCAAAAATATTCGCCACTTTATTGAACTGCGCGGCATCGGAATTGTCAATGCACGGCGTCTGTTTGGTATGGGTGCTGTTAAAACAACAGAAAAAATTGACTTTATCATCAATTTGGAAGTATGGGATGATAAAAGTGAATATGACCGTATGGGCATTGACAAAGAATATACTGAAATTTTAGATATTAAAGTACCTGTTATGACCATTCCGGTTCGTCAAGGAAGAAACCTTGCAGTTATTATTGAAGTAGCAGCAATGAATAACCGTGAAAAAACAATGGGTTATAATGCAGCAAAAGACCTTATGGAACATATGGGGATGGATCCTGATATTATGCAGCCGCAAGAAAAGAAGATAGATTTGGAAATTTAATTTTGTATACCATGGAGGCGACTATGAGTCAACTGGAAAAACTGGAACAACTTGCAATTTCATTACACTGTGATGTACGCAATCAAGAACCTATGCGTAAGCATACTACGTTTAAAATAGGCGGACCGGCCGATTTGTTTATTGTAGTAAATGATGTGCAAGCGCTGCAATCTGTTTATACAGCTGCAAAGGAATTGGGAGTACCTTGTATGGTAATTGGAAAAGGTTCCAATTTGCTTGTAAAGGACAGCGGTATCAGAGGTGCTGTGATACAGTTGGGAGGTGCATTTTTTGACATTAATTTAAAAGAAAATAATGTGCTGGAAGCAGGTGCGGGAGCCTCTTTGGCGACTGTTTGCGGATATGCATTACAGCAGTCCCTGACAGGATTGGAATTTGCATGGGGAATTCCAGGTTCCATTGGCGGTGCAGCCTTTATGAATGCCGGAGCATACGGTGAAGAAATGAAAGATGTGGTACTAAGCTGTACTCATATGAATCCTGATGGCACCATTGAAACTTATACTGCAGAACAATTGGATTTTGCATACAGACACAGTGTTTATCAAAAGTCACATGGAATTGTATTATCAGTTGCGTTTCAATTGAAAAAAGGCGATAAGCAGGAAATCAAAGCCAAAATGGATGATTTAATGGGAAGACGAAAAGAGAAACAGCCGTTGGAATATCCAAGTGCAGGAAGTGTATTTAAACGTCCTGTAGGATATTTTGCAGGTACCATGATTGAGCAGTGTGGTTTAAAAGGTAAAACGGTTGGCGGAGCAATGGTCAGTCCAAAACATGCAGGTTTTATTGTGAATACTGGCGATGCAACATGTCAAGATGTGTTAGATTTGATTTCTTTGATTCAAACTACGGTGAATGAACAAACAGGTATTATGCTTGAATGTGAAATTCGTGCAATTGGTGGATAATACCGATTCCTATAAAATAAGATTGAGAGTGCGGATTTTAAAGGGAAAGGATGGGAAAATGGAATTTTTAATTGTAACAGGATTGTCCGGTGCCGGAAAATCGGTTACCATCAATGCTTTGGAGGATATTGGATTTTATTGTGTGGATAATATCCCATCAAAGCTTGTGGTTACCTTTTATGATTTGTGTGAGCGTGCCAAAGAAGATTTTTCACGTGTTGCGGTTGTGACAGATATTCGAGGCGGAGCGCTCTCTGATAAATTCTTTGAGTTTTTAGAAACATTCAAAGAGAGAAAAGTGCCATACAAAATTTTATTTTTAGATGCAGGAGATATTGTGTTGGTACATCGCTATAAAGAAACTCGACGCAGACATCCATTATCGGAAACGGCGTCCGGCTCTTTGGAACAAGCAGTGAAAATGGAACGGGAACTCTTAAGACCTATGCGTGAAGCTGCGGATTATATCATAGATACTTCCTATTTAGCGCCTTCTCAACTAAAACAACGTTTGTCCAATTTATTTCTGGGCAATGTTTCGGATGCGCTTACCATTCAAATTATGTCATTTGGCTTCAAAAACGGAATTCCCACCGAGGCAGACATGATGTTTGATGTTCGTTGTCTGCCAAATCCGTTTTATGTGCCTGAACTGAAAAAATTAACGGGTTTGGATGAACCTGTAAAAGAATATGTCATGAAGTGGGACGAGACACAAGGGTTTATTACACGTTTTTTGGACTTAATTGATTATATGATTCCTCTGTTCTGCAATGAAGGAAAGAGTCAATTGGTTATTGCAATTGGCTGTACAGGCGGACAGCATCGTTCTGTTACCATTGTAGAGTTGCTGTATAAGCATTTAATTGCACAAAATAAACGAGCCAGTGTAAACCATAGAGATATTAAACGATAAGGAGAAAACAGTTATGTCATTTGCAGCAGATACCAAAAGTGAACTTTGCAAACAAGTTTGCCCGTACGACTGCTGCGCCAAAGCAGAATGTTACGGCATTTTGTTGTTTGCAAAGCAGTTTTCACTCAGAAGTATTGCTTTCAGTACCGAACATAGGGAAACTGCTTTGCGCTTGGCAGATTTGATTACCGAACAGACACAGGCGGTTGTAGATATCTCTGCAAAAATGACAAGACGAAATGGGCATCCCGTTACCAGTACGGTAACTATACCTGACGAAAACCAAAGATTGCGGTTACTACAGTACTTTGGTCACACAGGAAATGAGGTTACGCTGAGAATCAATCGTGATATGATACAATGGGAATGTTGTATATCTGCATTCTTGCGAGGAGTTTTTTTGTCTTGTGGCACCATAACCAATCCTGAAAAAGAATATCATTTGGAATTTGTAGTGCCTTATATGAATTTAGCAAACGATTTGAAGAATTTGCTTACCAATATTCAAGAGCTGGAATTACAGCCGGCTGTTACCAATCGAAAAGGTAGTTTTGTAGTATACATAAAAGGCAGCGAAGGAATTGAAAACTTACTTACATTTATGGGTGCAACCAATGCGTCCATGAATTTTATGCAAGTGAAAATGTTCAAGGAAGTTCGTAACCAGGTAAACAGAAAAACCAACTTTGAAACAGCGAATATCGATAAAACCGTTTCTGCTTCTGCAAAACAAATTGCGGCAATCGAAACGATTATACACTCTGTTGGTTTACAACAGCTGCCTTTAGACTTACAGGAACTTGCATCTTTGCGCTATGAAAATCCGGAAATGTCATTGCGGGAATTGGGCGAACAGCTTTCAGAGCCAATCAGCCGTTCCGGTGTCAATCATCGATTAAAGCGGATTATGGCATTTGCAGATTCCATTGGAAAAAAGAACTAAAATCACATAGTTTTATAACATGTTGTAGATGTTGGAAAGGAGGAAGCAATGTCAGGTTTTGTACATTTGCATTTGCATACAGAATATAGTTTGTTGGATGGCGCTTGCCGTATCAATCCTTTGATGGAACATTTAAAAGAAATTGGACAAACTGCAGTTGCCATTACTGACCATGGGGTCATGTATGGTGTGATTGATTTTTATCGTGCTGCAAAAAAGCATGGGATTAAGCCTATTATTGGCTGTGAAGTCTATGTTGCTCCACGTACTCGTTTTGATAAAGTGCATGAACTGGATGGCGAACAACATCATTTGGTACTGCTGTGTAAAGATAACAAAGGATATGAAAATTTAACTGCACTGGTATCCCAGGCGTGGACAGAAGGATTTTACAGCAAGCCTCGTGTTGATTTGGATTTACTGGCCAAGCATAGCGAAGGACTGATTGCTTCCTCTGCCTGTCTTGCGGGTGCTATTCCAAGAGCTTGCCGACGAGGTGATTATGAAGAAGCAAAACGGCTAGCATTGGTACATAATGAAATCTTTGGGCAAGGTAATTTTTATATTGAACTGCAAGATCATGGAATTGAAGCCCAGCGAGAAATCAATCCCATGTTAATTCGTATTTCAGAGGAAACAGGCATTCCTTTGATTGCAACGAATGACAGCCATTATATCAAAAAAGAAGATAGTCAGATGCATTATATTTTAATGTGCATCCAAACAAACCATACCGTAGAAGATGACGACCGTATGGAATTTGCTTCCGATGAATTTTATGTAAAAACGGAAGAAGAGATGAGAGCGTTATTTCCGGAACATCCCGAAGCATTTGACAATACCGTAAAAATTGCGGAACAATGCAACGTAGAATTTGAGTTTGGCAATACAAAGCTGCCAAATTACGATACGCCAAACGGTCAGGATAATGTGGAATACTTCAGAACCAAATGTTATGAAGGACTTTACCGTCATTACGGAAACCAGCCTGATCAGGCCTTGATAGACAGACTGGAATTTGAGTTGAATACCATTATTAAAATGGGGTATGTCAATTACTATTTGATTGTATTTGACTTTATTGATTATGCAAAATCTGTCGATATTCCTGTAGGGCCGGGAAGAGGTTCCGGTGCAGGCAGTTTGGCTGCCTATTGTTTGGGCATTACAGGAATTGACCCCATTCGCTACAATTTGCTGTTTGAACGTTTTTTAAATCCGGAACGTATCAGCATGCCGGACTTTGATATTGATTTCAGCGATGAACGCAGACAGGAAATGATAGATTATGTTGTACGTCGCTATGGTGAAGACCATGTAGCTCAAATTATTACATTTGGCACCATGGCTGCTCGTGGTTCTATTCGTGATGTTGGCAGGGCAATGGCAATTCCGTATGCAAAAGTGGATTCTGTTGCAAAATTGGTTCCTATGGAATTAAACATTACCTTGGACCGCGCATTAAACATTTCCCATGATTTAAAAAATTTATATGATTCTGACCCGCAGGTAAAAGAACTGATTGATATGGCAAAAAAATTGGAAGGCATGCCCAGAAATGCTTCCACACACGCTGCGGGCGTTGTGATTACTGACCGACCTGTTTGCAAATACGTACCGCTTGCCAAAAATAACGATGCGGTTGTAACGCAGTTTACCATGACAACTTTGGAAGAATTGGGACTGCTGAAAATGGACTTTTTGGGGTTACGCAATTTGTCTATCATTCAGAATGCGGAATTACAAATCAGAAAACAAAAACCTGATTTTTCTATAGAAGATATTCCGATGGACGATAAAAAAACCTTTTCTATGATTGCATCCGGCGCAACAGAAGGTGTGTTCCAGTTTGAATCGGCAGGTATGAAAAGCATGATTGTGCAATTAAAGCCCGTCAGCATTGAGGACTTAATTGCGGTTATCTCGCTATATCGTCCCGGACCTATGGATTCTATTCCAAAATATATAGAAAACAGACACAATCCATCTAAAGTACGATATAAACATCCGCTTTTGAAAGATATTTTGGATGTTACATATGGCTGTATTGTTTATCAAGAGCAAGTAATGCAGATTTTCCGTACCTTGGCAGGTTATTCCCTTGGCAGAGCAGACATTGTACGCCGTGCCATGTCAAAGAAAAAAGCAGATGTCATGGAAAAAGAACGTAAAATCTTCATTTACGGTTTGCAAAATGAAGACGGTACTTGGGAAGTAGAAGGCTGCATCAATCGCGGTGTGGATGAGCAAACGGCTGTATCTATTTTTCATGAAATGGAGAGTTTTGCTTCCTATGCCTTTAATAAATCCCATGCCGCTGCGTACGCGGTACTTTCTTACCAGACTGCTTGGTTAAAATGTCATTATCCAAAAGAGTATATGGCAGCTTTGCTTACCAGTGTATTGGACAACGCCAATAAAGTTGCCATTTACAATGCAGAATGTAACCGTTTGGGCATTCGCGTTTTACCGCCTCATGTAAACACCAGCGAAACAGGTTTTACAGCTGTGGGAAATGATATTCGTTTTGGTCTGTTGGCAGTAAAAAATTTAGGTCGTGGATTTATTGACCGTATGATAGAAGAACGCACCAGAGAAGGTAAGTTTTCCAGCTTCTATTCTTTCTGCAAACGCATGTATGGACAAGATTTAAATCGCCGTGCATTGGAAAGTTTGATTAAGTGCGGCGCTTTGGATGATTTAGGTTGTAACCGCAGGCAAATGTTGGCCTCCGTGGCTATCGTCCTGGATACGCTGGAAGCGGATAAAAGGAAAAATGTAGAGGGACAAATCGGCTTTTTTGATGTGATTCAAACAGATGGTCCTTCGGTAGAAGAATTTGTGCCTGAACCAATGCCGGATATCAGTCAGAGTGAAAAACTGATTATGGAAAAAGAAGTAACGGGAATGTATTTGTCAGGGCATCCAATGTCAGAATATTTGCCAGTGTATGACAAGATAGGGGCGCGTAAAATAGGGGATATTTTGGAAGATATACGAGAACAAACAGGTATGTACCATGATGGCGATACCGTAACTTTGCTTGGCGTATTTACTTCTGTCAAAACAAAAATTACCAAAAATAACAGTACCATGGCATTCGTTATGCTGGAGGACATTTATGGTTCTATGGAATTGTTACTGTTTCCAAAGGTGTTGGCACAATATTCACATTTGATTACAGAAGGAAATATCGTTCGCGTGGTTGGAAGATTGAGCACTTCAGAAGAGCAGGATACAAAATTAATCTGTGAGGCTGTGTTTGAGGCTCCTGACAAAAACGGTGAAATGGCGCAATCATCAAAAGAAAGAAAGAATCCTCCCGGCTTATATTTGAAGGTGAACAGCAAAGAGGATATGGCGTATAAAAAAGCCATGCAATATATTGCCATATTTGATGGTACGATGCCGCTGCATATTTATTTTAAAGATGAGAAAAAGTTATTTCATGCTCCTGTTTCTCAGCGTGTTGATGTGAACCAACCATTGGTGAATGCGCTGGAAGATGTATTGGGCGAAGAAAATATTGCTGTAGTAAAGTGAACATTTTGTTCATACGATATATCAAACAGCAGACAGTAAAGGATGAATGATTATGGAACAAAAAACCATTGCAGTGCTGACCAGCGGGGGAGATGCCCCGGGCATGAATGCAGCAGTACGCGCCGTTGTGCGTACTGCAATTGCAAATGACATGCGTGTGCTGGGGGTACGACGTGGATATGATGGTCTGATTCATGGTGATATGATTCCCATGAATTTGAGAAGTGTTTCGGATATTATTCAAAATGGAGGAACTGCTTTATTTACTGCAAGAAGTCCTGCTTTTATGACAGAAGAAGGACAAAAACAAGCAGTTGATACATGCAAGAAATTTGATATTAGCGGAGTAGTTGTCATTGGCGGGGACGGTTCTTTCCGCGGTGCCAAGGCTTTATGCGAGAAAGGAATCCCATGTGTAGCGATTCCCGGAACCATAGACAATGATATTGCTTGTACAGAATACACCATTGGATTTGACACAGCTATGAATACAGCTGTTGAAATGGTGGATAGATTACGTGATACAACGGAATCGCACAATCGCTGCAGTGTTGTAGAGGTCATGGGAAGAAGATGCGGCGATATTGCTTTGGAAACCGGAATTGCAGTAGGTGCTACCTGCATTTTAGTTCCTGAAATTGCTTACGATTTTGAGCGTGATATTCTGAATAGAATGGAATTCACCAGTAAAACGGGAAAACATCATTTTATTGTGGTAGTAGCCGAAGGGGTAGGTCATGTATCTGATATTGCAAAACAAATAGAAGCACATACAGGTATTGAAACACGTCCTACAGTTTTGGGACATGTGCAGCGAGGCGGTTCACCTACCTTGCGAGACCGTGTGGCAGCAAGCCAGATGGGGTATCATGCAGTAAAATTACTGCATGAGGGAAGGTCAGGCAGAGTAGTTATAATGAAGGATAACAAAATAGCGGACTTAGATATGGCGCAAGCACTGGAAATGAAACGGCCGTTTGACGACGAATTGTATCGAATTGCAATGACAATTTCTATTTAATGTTATTTGACAATAGAAGCAGTTGTTTACATTCATTCCTCTAGCGCAAATTTCAGAATTGGTATATTTGGAATAAATCAGCCAAAACTCTTAGTACAGTAATGCTTTACTAAGAGTTTTTTACTTTTGGAAAGGAGGTATGCAGTTGGCATATATTTTCTTAATCATAGGGTTTGTGTTTTTGGTAAAGGGAGCAGATTTTTTTGTAAGCGGAAGTTCTTCCATAGCTCGTTTTTTCAAAATTCCAAGTTTTATTATTGGACTGACGATTGTTGCCTTTGGAACAAGTGCTCCTGAAGCAGCAGTCAGTATCACAGCAGCATTTAAAGGCCAAAATGATATTGCACTGGGTAATGTTGTCGGCTCAAATTTATTTAATTTACTTGCAGTAGTTGGTATTTGTGCTTTAATCAAACCAATCGGTGTGAAGACATCCATTTTAGCAAAAGAATTTCCTTTTTCCATTTTAGCTACCGTTGCGCTGTTATTAATGGGGCTTGATGTATTTTTTGGCGGTGGAGATTCGAATCTGCTGTCCCGTAATGAAGCGTGGGTATTAATTTTATTTTTTTGTATTTTTGTATTTATGCTGGTTACTTCCGCATTATCTGCAAGAAAATCCGGAGAGATTGTTGATTTGGCAGATGAGGCGCAGTCTGAGGAAGCGCCCAAAAAGAAGCAGCCGCTTTGGAAAAGCATTCTGCTTGCGGTAGTTGGTCTGGCAGGTATTATTGGAGGAGGGCAGCTGGTTGTCAATTCTGCAAGGGAAATCGCGCTTTCCTTTGGAATCAGTGAAAGTTTAATTGGTTTAACCATCGTTGCAATCGGAACTTCTTTGCCGGAATTGGTTACCAGCATTGTGGCTGCCACAAAAGGAGAAAGTGATATTGCAATTGGAAATGTAGTAGGTTCTAATATCTTTAACATTTTATTTGTATTAGCACTGTCTGCTGCTATTCATCCAATATCCTTTGACCTCAATGCATTAATCGATTTGGGCATTTTGATTGCAGTTTCTTTGCTGACCTATGTATTTGCGATTGCTAAAAAAGGAGTGAATCGCGTGGAAGGCGGTATTTTAGTTTCGTTATATATTGGGTATATGGTGTATATCATATTACGATAGAAAAGGTATCGGGTTATCCCGATACCTTTTTTGGTGATAAAAAAGTACAATTGATAAGCATAAAATACAAGATTGATGTATATGGTGTGTTATGGGGGAATGTATATGAAATGTTTGGTGTTAACAAGACGTAAGATGCTTACCATATGTGCTTGCTTTGTAGTGTGCGGTTTGGCAGTTGTATTTTCCGTAAAAGGAATTCAGGCAGTACAAACAGCCTATGTACAAAAGGTGCCTATTTATTCTGTGCCAACCCCGGATAAACAAGTGGCTTTAACCTTTGATTGTGCTTGGGATATTGACCATACAGAAGAATATATTGATATTTTACAAAAATATCAAGTGGAAGCAACCTTTTTTGTTACAGGTGTATGGGCAGAAAAATATACAAATGCAGTAAAACAAATTTCAGAGGCAGGTTATGAAATCGGAAATCTAGGCAACACCTATGAAAGAATTCCGCAGTTATCTCAAGCCGATATGATGTCAAATTTAATGCAGTGTAATGAAACATTAAAAAAAATTACAGGGAAAACACCGGTATTATTCCGTCCGCCCTATGGCGACTATAATGCTCTATTGCTGGATACTGCAAACACATTAGAAATGCAGGCGGTGCAGTGGGATATTGACAGTTTTGACCAGCACAATACAACAGTACAGGGTATTGCTGATAAGGTTATGGAAGAAGCAAAAAGCGGTTCCATTATTCTTTTGCATAATCGTTCAGATTTGACGTTGGAAGCGCTGCCGTATATGATAGAGACGCTGCAAAGTGAGGGCTATGAAATTGTTTCAGTTTCTCAGCTTATGAGAAATGCATCTGAGATGCAAAGTGAATAGTTTAAAAATAGCACTGAATGATAGTGCTATTTTTATTAGGTGAGGAAAGTTTGACACATATTTTCCTGAATTTTACAAATAATAAAGTTTAGATTGAGAGGGGAGAATACGTGTATGATTCCAATTTATATTTTTGGAAACGATGAAGATGAGACTTTAGGGCAAATCATAAAAAAGGCGATATCGCCTTTTGGTACCACTGTTTATAACACAGATAAACATTCCGACGAAATTAATGATACCTGTAGTTTTTTTATGAAAGAACAGGAGGACTGCTCTAATTTAAAAAATTCGGTTGGAATTGCTGTTTTTAAAAAAAGTTTTTTACCTAAAGAGCCGGTGATATTACCGGCTAACTGGATTGCTGTAATAGATTCTAATCATGACAAGCTAAAAGAGCAATTTTGCAAAACAGGACAAATTGTTGTAACTTGCGGTACGAAAGCAACGGATACATTTAGTATATCCAGTTTGGATGAAAATCAAGCCTCTATCAGTTTGCAGAGAACTTTAATCGCAATCAATGGCACGGTAATAGAACCTTGCGAAATTACGATGCATATTACCAAACCGTATCATCCAAATAAAATTTTGCCTGTTGCAGCCGTTTTGTTATTAGCAGGCATTCAATGGGATGCTGATTTCTATATCTGAAATTTCCAAAAATTTCTTGTATAATAAAAATGATTACGCTCATAATAGTAAGGCAAACGCAAATAAAAAAGTTTGAAAAACAAAAGAAAAAAGGAGTGCTTATACTATGTCTAAGAATAAAATTGTTGTTCCAGAAGCAAGAGAAGCTATGGATCGTTTCAAAATGGAGGCTGCTGCTGAAGTTGGTGTTAACCTTAAACAAGGTTACAACGGTGACTTAACTTCTAAACAAGCTGGTTCTGTTGGCGGTCAAATGGTTAAAAAAATGATCGAGCAATACGAACAAAGCGCAAAATAAGTTTTGTTGAAATAAAAAAAGGCGGTATCCAATCGGATACCGCCTTTTAATATTGTCACTTTATCACATTTTCATTAAAAAAACAATAAATTGTCCTGCATAATAGATTTGTTTATGTACACCTTTTCAAATTAACATATATTGTAATATACGGATTCATTATAATGTACATATGTATTATTTTCAAGTATTTTCGCACAATTCCTGCTATTTATTATGATAAAAATTTATCAAAAAGAAAACTTCGTAAATGTGTACCTTATCAAATTACAGCATTATTGGTATCATGAAACATTTAGGAGGGGTATGCTATGGCAATGAAACTAACAAAACGCATTTCTTGCGCAGTATTGGTTTTGGCAATGGTATTGTTAAGTTTGAATCTTGCAGTTTTTGCGGCAAACAACAGTTCTTTGCAAGGAACCGGTACACAAGAAGATCCGTATTTGGTATCTGAAGCTGGACAACTAAAAGAATTGGAAGGCAAAAATGGGGTTTATGTAAAATTAACAGCTGATATTGACTTATCTCAAGCTGAATCTGGAGGTAAAGTTGATAGTTGGGCTGATTATTACATCAATAATTTTTCAGGAACCATTGACGGTGACGGACATCGCATTTATAATGCAGGAGCAAACAGCACATTGATTGCAAACTTTGGCGGAGGTGAACTCAAAAACTTCACCTTTGAATTAAGCGGACAACCTGCAACATTGGTGTGGAATGCATATACAGCAGGTATCGAATACAACTACACAGATATTAATATTTCCGGCAGCATTAATTATACCAGCAACAATAACAATGAAAATGCATTGGTCGTTTATGCGGGCGGTAATACAACTTTAACACGTGTAAATGTAAGTGCAAATATTCAATCACCGACTTATAACAGTATTTTTATTGGCTATACACCATTTGCAAACAGCCATTATAAATTGGTTGACTGTACATATTCCGGCAATGCTGTTATGAAACAACCTGGTATTATTTTTGCAAACGCTTCTTCCGGTACTAATTTATTGAATGGCAGCACAGTAGAAGCTTCCGGCTGTAAAATTACCGGTAACATTTTAGGTACTGATGCAGAGCCTAAATTTGTTGGAAGTGTTTCTTATAAATCGGATTATGATGCAGTGGAAGCAGCTGTAAAAGCCGGCTTTACTATTACAGGCAATATAGCAAAAACAGAAGATTTATCCGATTATACTTATAAAGTAAACGACAATGGTAATGTAAGAATTGATGTAGCAAGTGAGAATAGTTCCGTTGCTACTTTAAGAGTTATTTCTGAAGTTTATTATAATGTTTATTACCAAGACGGAACCCAATGGGGTACCATGAAAGCCGATGTAACAGAAGACATTCCTGTTCAATCCGGTGTTTCTTCCTATTATTCTTCTTTAGGTAAAGTGGATTTCTATGACGGTGACAATGGCAGACAATTTACAACCGGTGTAAACAGTGCATTACAAGCAATTGATGTTAATGGAAGAATTGGTTATGTTATCACCAATAAAGATGACTCTTTGGTTTATAAATTAGGAGCTTTTAACTCTGAAAATAACTGGAAAACTTCCAGCGTAACCGTATTGGCATATGATAAAGACGGTAACTTAATTAATACTGTAAACGGCGGCGGCAGTGAAAGCTTTGCATTCAATATGGAAACAGTACAAACAGAAGCAGGTACTGCTTTATCAGCTGTTCAAGCACCTGCCGGTACATCTTGGGTAGATTCTGCTGCCACAGTAGTAGGTGGCGAACAAATTTGTTTTGCTAAAAAAGATAATACAGTGATACCGGTAAAAGTAGTTGCTGTTCAAAAACCTGTAGTAGATGTACCTGTCATTGATCCTTCTGTTCCGGTAGAAGAAGTACAAGTTGGTGTTACTCCTGAAACAGAAAATGAATTGAACGACATTATTTCCGGAAATTCTGATGCTGAAATCAGCACAGAATTACAGCAAAACATTGATGAAGCATTAGCAAGAGGCGATCAAGTAACAATTAGCTTGAAATCTGACAAATTGGAAAATAATCAAGTACCTGCTGCTGATGCAGAAAAAATTACTGAACTTTTGACTGCTCAAACAAGCAATTCAGACAAAACTTTGGCAGTACAACAATACTTTGATTTTTCTGTTCTGGTTTCTGCAAATAACCAAGTAATTGGTGAAATTACAGAGTTAAACAGCTCTAAAATTACGCTTCAAATTGCAATTCCTGCTGAATTACAAAAAGAAGGACGTACTTTTGGTGTAATTCGTGTACATAATGGTGTTGCAGAAATTTTGAATTCCAGTGTTGAAAATCATATTTTAACTTTTGAAACCAACCAATTCTCAACATATGCATTGGTATCTTATGATGTAAAAGACAATGGCCAAAACCCTGGTGGAGATGACAACCAAGAGAACAATGGAAATGGAACAGAGAATAATGGTAACACAGGTAATACGGATAACGGTAGTACAGGAGCAAACGGTAACGGAGAGAACTCTAACAATATGGTAAGTCCTCAAACCGGAGATGCTTCTAACTACATGATTTGGATTTCTGTTGCAGGTGTTTCTGTAGTAGCAATGGTTGTTTTGTTTGTAATGAAAAAGAAACGTAACACTTAATTATTTATTTGATTTATTCAGTGTTTGAGAAAGAAGACCAAATACCAATTCGGTATTCGGTCTTTTTTTCTATAACCATCATCATAAAACTGATGTTATGTTAATAAAGTCTTTTTATCTGATTCATAATCAAAACATATAAAATACATATTTTTAGGATAAAATAAAGGATAAGCTATCATAGAATAAAAGCTTATCCTTACATTATAAACAAGTTAACTGATATAGTCTTCCAGAATAATTTGGACCTCGCCTTGAGAATTTGCTGTAATACCTTTTTTAAGTAATTCTTGGTCTTCTGCTGGTAAAGCACTTAAGGGAACATTAACTTCTTTATAAGGTTGTGTTTCATCATTTAAAAATACACCGATATGTCCATTATATTCTTTAATGGTATAAATATCTGATTGACTTGTCATAGTAGTAATATCGTCGCTATTGACATGCGATGATGTGCTTTCTTGACTTGAATTGGGATTTGAGGTAAAATGAGTTTGCTCACTAGTAACATTTTCAGATGCATTTTGAGGAATGGTAAGACATACTACCAGAATGATAATTCCTATTAATAAAACCAAAGCGATACTAAATATGATATAATAGGTTTTCTTCAATTTGACCATACCTACCTTTCTGTGATAATTGATATCATTTGGTATCTTTGGTGCTAGTATGGCTCAAAATTGGAAATATATGCATAGGAAAAATGAAAGATTTGTTTTATTTCAATTATCTATTTGATTTAGATAATTGCTGCATTATTGAGGTGAATTGATTGAAAAAATCTGACATTAATCAGTACGGATTAAAACCTGTACCGGACCCGAAAGGAAATAGCACCGGCAAAGCAGCAGGAAAAGCGATTTCCCGCGTGGTAATTACCATTGTGAGTTTGTTTTTTGCTACATTGTTTATCATAGGCATTTTTATGTTCTCTTATATCATGAGTTTAAGGGGAGAAGAGATAGACATTGATTTGCATTCTTTGAACTTAGACTATACAAGTTTTATTTACGTAAATGATGAATCCGGTAATCCTGTAGAATATAAAAGCTTATATGGTGGTGAAAGCAACCGTATTTGGGTGGATTATCAGGATATTCCGCAATATATGAAAGATGCAATGGTTGCCATTGAAGATAAACGCTTTTGGGAACATAACGGTGTTGACTGGTGGAGAACGCTGGGAGCTGCCAGCAATTTGTTGTCTTCAGGAGGCAGCTTTGGCGGCTCTACCATTACACAACAGTTGATAAAAAATCTTACCGGCGAAAGCGATGTAAGTATTTCCCGTAAATTAAAAGAGATTTTCAGAGCAGAAAATCTGGAGAAAAAGTATACCAAAGAGGAAATTTTGGAATGCTATCTCAATGTTGTTAACTTTGGCAGTGGCTGTAAAGGTGTACAAGCAGCAGCAAACCTTTATTTTGGAAAAGATATTAAGGATTGCAGCTTGGCAGAATGTGCTGCTATAGCGGGTATTACACAAAACCCGTATGCATATTCTCCTATGAATTTTCCGGATCAGAATAAAGAGCGTCAGCAAATTGTTCTGTCAGAAATGTATAATCAAGAAAAGATAACAAAAGAAGAATATGACCAGGCAATGTCTGAGTCTGAAAATATGAATTTTGTATTCCAAGAAGCAACTGAGACAGGGGCAGACGATACCATTAACAATTGGTATATTGATACGATGATTCAAGACGTTGTTTCAGACTTACAGTCTGAACTTGGATATACAAAAGAAGATGCACAGAATATGATTTATTATGGTGGTCTGAAAATTTATTCTGCTATGGATTCCAGTGCTCAGGAAATGGCAGAAAATGCAGTAGCTAACGACCGTAACTTAAACAGTGACCCGGACATGCAGTGCGGTGTTTATATGATGGATTATTCTGGCCGTGTGCTTGCAATTGTAGGCAGCAGCGATGAAAAAGAAGGTAATATGTGGTTTAACTATGCAACAGATGCAAAGCGTCAACCTGGTTCTTCATTTAAACCGATTGCGGCCTACGCACCTGCAATTGATAAAGGAATTATCAATTATTCCAGCATAGTACAGGATGAGCCAATACCAAATTATTTTGATGATGGTACTGCAGGTCCGAACAACTATGATCATCAATTCAGAGGTCCTGTAACGGTACAGTATGCTTTACAACAATCTTATAACCCACCTGCTGTTAGAGTATATCAACAGTTGGGACCGCAAAACGCCTATAATTTCTTAACACAAAAATTAGGGTTTACCTCATTGGTTGGCGGCGGAGTTGACGACAGTAACTTAGGTGTAGCTATTGGTGGTGTGCACGAAGGTGTAACAGTAAAAGAAATGACAGCAGCATTTCAAATTTTTGGAAACGGCGGTCAATATAATGAACCTTATACGTACTATTACGTGGAAGACCATGATGGTAATGTCATTTTAGATAACCGTGATAATATTTCTACACAGGCAATCAAATCTTCTACCGCAACCATAATGCAAAAATTGCTGACAACTGTTGTAACACAAGGTACCGGTACCGGTGCTGGCGTTACAGGCTGGCAAATTTATGGTAAAACCGGTACTACCGATATTGATGACAACAGTTATTTTGTGGGTGGTTCTCCGTATGCTGTTATTGGTGTCTGGACCGGTTATCAAAATCCAAGCCGTTTAAGAAATACAAATGCATCCAAAAGCGTGTTTCAAAGCTTAATGGGAGCATATTTAAACACCAAACAATTAAAACAATTTACAACAGATTCCAGCGTAACATCTGCTGTTTATTGTACACAAAGTGGTAATTTAGCAGGTCCGGGCTGTCCAACAGCAACTGGTTGGTATGAAAGAAGCAATATGCCTTCAGAATGTACGCAACATCAAAATACAAATACAACATCGTCCCGTTCTGAAGAGGAGGAAGAAAGCTCTTCCAGCAATACAAGCAGTTCAGAAAGCAGCTCATCATCCAGTTCTTCCAGTTCCTCTTCCAGCTCAAGTTCCAGTGCGTCATCGTCTTCATCTTCTTCGGCAGCTTAAATAGATTATAAAAAGTGTCTGCATTTTTGCAGACACTTTTTTGTTTGCATATTTCATATTATGTATATTATCCATTACTTGCCTATTTGGAAAATAAAAATTTTTTATAAATGTGCATTGCAAGATTCGTAGAAATATGATAAACTGTACATTGTGAACAAACAATCGTATATGGGTGGTGGACAATGAAAAATTCTGCTTTTCTTTTAGTAAACCAAGAAGTACTTCCTCAAGTATTTACAAAGGTAATTCAGGCAAAGGAATATTTGAGGACTGCACAGGCTTCCAGCACTACAGAAGCTGCAAAAATGGCAGGTATTTCCCGCAGTGTATTTTATAAGTATAAAGATGCTGTTTATCCATATCACGGGAAAGCAGAAAAACAAATTGTTACCATTCAAGTAGTGTTATATGATAGACCGGGAGTATTAATGGCGGTTATTTCTGCTTTTTACAATGAAGGTGCTAATATTTTGACCATTAATCAAAATATCCCTGTTAACGGAACAGCATTGGTTTCTATTTCATGCCAAGTAGATCATTTAAAAGGCTCTATGGATGATTTACTGCTGCATCTAAAACAAGTAAGTGGTGTGCAGCGAATTGAGCATATTACAGGCGAATAAATAAAGAGGTGTAAATGATGATTGAGATTGCAATTTTGGGTCATGGTGTCGTTGGCTCGGGTGTAGTAGAGGTATTGGCTACCCATAAAGACAGCATTTTAAAACGCGCACAAAATGAAATTAACATTAAATATATTTTAGATTTAAAAGAATTTCCGGACAGTCCCTTTGCAGACCGCTTTACAAAAAACTTTGAGGACATTATCCAAGATGATGATGTGAAAATTGTGGTTGAGGTAATGGGAGGATTGCACCCTGCATTCGAATTTGTAAAACAGTGTTTGGAAAAAGGAAAAAGTGTCGTTACCTCTAATAAAGAATTGGTTGCTTCCAAAGGTGCGGAGCTGTTAAAAATAGCAAAAGAAAAAAATGTAAACTTTTTATTTGAGGCAAGTGTTGGCGGAGGTATTCCAATTATTCGTCCTATCCATCAATGCCTTGCCGCAAATGATGTAATTGAGATTGCAGGCATTCTAAATGGTACCACTAATTTTATCTTAACAAAAATGATTCGTGACCAGATGTCTTTTGAAGATGCATTGGCACTTGCCCAAAAATTGGGCTATGCAGAACGCAATCCTGCTGCTGATATTGAGGGTGATGATGCTTGTCGTAAAATTTGCATCTTAGCTTCTCTTGCCTTTGGCAAACATGTTTATCCTGACCAAGTACATACAGAAGGTATTACGAAGGTTACACTAGGCGATGTAGAATATGCAGAAGCCTGGGGAGGCGTAATTAAGCTGATTGGCAGAGTAAAAATGATGGATGATCATAGAATTCAAATTATTGTTTGTCCTATGCTGATTCCAAGAGAAAGCCAGTTAGCAAATGTAGATGATGTATTTAATGGTATTATGGTTCGTGGAGATGCAACAGGGGATGTAGTATTCTACGGCAAAGGTGCAGGCAAATTGCCAACAGCAAGTGCTGTGGTAGCAGATGTGATTGACTGTGCAAAACATATGCATGCAAGAAAGAATCTGTTTTGGAGTGACAGTGTAGACAATTATGTTCAAGACTATTTGGACGATATCACTGCTATGTACATACGTGCAACTGCTGATGACATTGCAGCTGCAAAAACAGAAGCAGAAGCATTATTTGGAACTGTAGAGCTATTGGTACAAAAAAGTGCTCCAAAAAATGAATTGGCATTTGTCACAAAACCAATGAAAGAACGCGATATTCAAGATAAAATTGGTGTATTAGAGAGTAAAGGCGTAACCATTGCATCTACAATTCGTGTTGGTGATTTGTAATTTAAGCAGATAGGAAGAACAGAATGATAAGTATTAAGGTTCCCGCGACCAGCGCTAACTTGGGTTCTGGTTTTGATTCACTGGGAGTTGCCCTCAATTGGTATAACTATGTCTGGATGGAGGAATCTGACCGGATTGAAATCTCATCGAAAGACAATGTAGCAATTCCCAAAGGAAAAGATAACTTAGTATATCAGGCAGCAGAGTTTGTATATAATGCATATGGGAAGAAAATGCCCGGTTTAAAGATTATTCAGGAAAATAATATTCCTATGGCAAGGGGAATGGGAAGCAGTTCTGCTTGCATTGTAGCCGGTATTACCGGTGCAAATGAATTGTTAGGAAGACCGTTTGACCAAGATACGTTAATCAATTTTGCCTGTAAAATTGAAGGACATCCGGATAATACAACACCGGCTATTTTAGGAGGATTAACGGTTTCTGCCATGGATGCAGGAAGAGTTTACAGTGTTGGAACACAGGTATCTGATAAATTTAGATTTGCTCTGTTAATTCCTGATTTTCAGTTAAAAACAGAACAGTCCCGTGCTACGTTACCAATGCAATATAGCAAGCAGGATGCGGTGTATAATTTATCACGCAGTGCGCTCATGGTGGCCTCTTTATCCTGTGGAAAAGCAGAAAATTTACGTATTGCGGTGCAAGACAAATTGCATCAACCATTTCGAGTGGATTTCATTGAAAATTGTGCTCAGATTTTTGAGCTTACTTACCAAAACGGCTCACTGGGAACATATATCAGCGGAGCAGGACCATGCATTATGTCCATTATCGAAAGTGGAAATACAGCATATTATAATCGTATGATAAAACAATTGGAAGAACACGGCATCATCGGCTGGAAATTAGAAGTACTGGAGACGGATAGGGAAGGTACCAAAGTTCTCCCAACCATATAAACATAATATAAAGGAGAAATGATTTATGAGCTTAATTGTCCAGAAGTTTGGTGGTACTTCTGTTGCAAATACTGAGCGTTTAAAAAATGTTGCTGATATCATCACAAAAACATATGAAAAAGGCAATGATGTTGTCGTTGTTGTATCGGCACAAGGAGATACAACAGATGAGTTTATTGAGAAGGCACGTCAAGTGAATCCAAATCCTTCAAAACGAGAGATGGATATGTTGTTAACCGCAGGTGAACAAATTTCAGCTTCTCTTTTAGCAATGACCATCGAAGAAATGGGCTATCCTGTGATTTCTTTGTTAGGCTGGCAGGCAGGATTTTTTACAAGCGCAAATAACGGTTCTGCCAGAATAGAACGTGTGGACCCTGCTCGTATCAAGCGTGAACTGGATCAAAAACGTATTGTGATTGTGACCGGTTTTCAGGGTGTAAATCGTTATCAAGATATGACCACATTGGGACGCGGCGGCTCTGATACCAGTGCGGTTGCAATTGCTGCATCCATGCATGCTGATTTATGTCAAATTTATACCGATGTGGAAGGCGTGTTCACAGCAGATCCAAGAAAGATAAAGGATGCACGCAAATTAGATGTTATTTCTTACGATGAAATGTTAGAACTTGCAACATTGGGCGCACAAGTATTAAATAACCGTTCCGTAGAGATGGCGAAAAAATATGGAGTAGAGTTGGAAGTGCTTTCCAGCTTAACAAGAAAACCAGGAACAATTGTAAGGGAGGCAAATAAAATGGAAGAAATGTTAATCAGCGGTATTGCAAAGGATAATGAAGTAGCGCGCGTGTCAATCATTGGAGTTCCTGATAGACCGGGACTTGCATTTAAAATTTTCACAAAGTTGGCTGCAAAAGAGATTAATGTAGATATTATTTTACAATCCATTGGGCGAAATAATACCAAAGATATTAGCTTTACCATTCCTGAATCTCAGCTGGATGAAACAATGGAAATTCTAAGAACTTATGTTGAAACCATTGGTGCTGCTGATGCTGTCTATGATGGTAATGTTTCTAAAGTCTCTGTGGTCGGTGCAGGTATGGAAACTCATCCGGGAGTTGCAGCACAGATGTTTGAAGCACTTTTTGACGCCAATATTAACATTCAGATGATTTCTACCAGTGAAATTAAAATTTCTGTTTTGATTTCACGTGACGATGCCGACCAAGCAGTTACAGCAATTCATAAAAAGTTCTTTTCAGGAAAATAATATTGCATAAATTGCTATAATATGGTTTAATAGTAACAGCAAAATAAATAATAGCCAGCAATCTGTTTCAGTTGTTGGTTTTATATCCGGGTGTAGCGCAGTTGGTAGCGCACTTGACTGGGGGTCAAGGGGCCGCAGGTTCAAGTCCTGTCACTCGGACCAGACTGAGTCTTGTCGCAATTCGCGTTCGGACTCTTTTCTTTTGTTTGGATGAAGATACACGCGTCAGTAGCGGCATCTTTTTTGTAATATAAACCCACGTCGGGTGTTCATAACGAATTTGAGTTATGAACACTCGTTTTTTATATCAATCGATTTTTAGTGGTGTGTATGGAGCGGGTTTTACTCTGCTCTTTTGTTTTATGCAGACACTCAACTATACTCCTGTCATCTACAGGAGTGTAAAGAATTTAAAAAATTCCATACTAAAAGTTTCGATTCCCTTCTAATTCCAGGTTTTCTCTGTTTACGTTGGATTTTTTTGAAAATATCTTTCGGATGTTTTAAATAAGAACAGCCTTTTAGAGATGATAATCCCTAAAAAATATGCCATATTATTTTGGATAGACAATTCAACCGGATTGGGGAATCTCTTGAAAAAAGGAGTTTTCTATGATATAAATAGTATGATAATATTTTAATGTATCCATATACAGGAAGGAGAGTTTGATAGGGATATTGATGGAGTGAAGAAGGCAGTCTATTTTTCTGGTAAAGTAGTTTTTTAAGCTATTTCAAGTATGTTACAGCAAGTATATGCTGTATGTTCAGTAAATGAAAAGAATGGTTTTTTGGTCGTCAAACAAGGAGAGAGAAGTATGCAAATAGGAAGTTTAGGTAAGAAAATTAGTAAGCGTTTGTTAGTGTTTGTAATGATACTACTGTCATTGACTATTTTGGTTGTGCCTGTCAATGTGTATGCTGCTGGTCAAGAAGTAGCAGAAGTGGATGGAAAGAGACATACAACATTAACAAGTGCAATTGACGCAGCGTCTGAAGGCAGCACCGTTGTTCTGCTTTCTGATGTTACAGAAGATGTTACATTCGACAAAAATATTACAATAGACGGTGGCAGCAAATATACAATTTTCGGTGTATCCACAGTAAAGGCAGGAACACTTACGAATCTTACTTTAAAACCGAGTGAAAATAAAGCGGATGGTAAATTTTTGACACTTGGCAGTGGTACAGAAACATCTATTAAGCTCGAAAATGTTACTGTTCACTATTCCGTGCAAAACAGAAGCTCGGGGAGTGCTGTGACAGTATCTGGCAACAAGGCAGATATTATAGTAAATAACTGCCGTTTTATTAATACGCCAAACAATGGCGGAGTAACAGTAGATGCGCCGGAATGGTCTTACGGTTTATTTGTTAATGAACAGAATTCTGCCGGAAGCATTACGTTTACAAACAATGAATTTAACGGAGCATTCCGCACAATGCTTGCAAATGTAAGTGGAAATTTTCTCATTGAAGACTGTAAATTTATAAACAGTGTTTACAGTGTTGTAAATGGACCGACAAGTGGTTCCGGCTCAGAAGCTACGACCATTACAACCTCAAGTGCTTCTAACAATAACATTGTTGTAAAGACAAGTGTGTTTGATAATGCCGGAGCAATTTATTTACAGTCTCAGGCGAATTTCGCAGGGAATACGTTTCAAAATGATAAATTTGAGCATTATATTCAGGTAAAAGGAAGCATTGGACAGCCTATAGATTTTACAAATAACACTTTTCAACAAGGTGATAATGATTTAGTAATTATTGATGTTGCAGCTACTTCGGTTCTTCTTCCGGTTGGACAAACTGCAGTTAACTATTGGGTATGGGCTGATACTCCGGAAGATGTTAGACCTGATGACTATAGCGACTATAAGTATATGTATAATGAGGATGGTAATATCACATTTATGCCTCAGTCTGACGTGGCATTGGAGCAATTTTTCAGTCAAAAAGGCAATGGAAATATACAGGTAGATAATAATGATACTGTTTTAATTGAGAAAAATTTGAAACTGAAAAATTTGAATGTGGATGCTGACAACAACATTACATTTGAAATAACCAAAGACTCAACGCTGGAAATTGAAGAGAGCTTGGATATTAAAGGCAAAGTTGCAGTAAAGGGAGAAGGAATGCTTGCAATTGCTGAAACAGGCAAGGTAATCATTGATACTAACGCTGCATTGGATGTCGCACCTAATATGAATTTTGAAAACAACGGTACGATTTTAAATAATGGGGAACTTATCATTCCGGATTCTTCAACAGGCAATGGAACCATTGACGGTGAAGGTACCACAGAAAAAGTACATAATGCAAAATATTTTGAAGCAAAAGAACCAACATGTGACGTTGATGGTAATATGGAATACTGGTACTGTGAATTCTGCGATAAGTATTATACTGATAAAGATTTGACTCAAGAGATTTCAAAAGAAAATACTATTATAAAAGCGCTTGGACATAATTATGTGGATGGAAAATGTACTGTTTGTGGTATGGCAGACCCGCATGACAATCAGGGTCAGGTAACCCCTTCCCAGCTGGATAATACAGAGGAACAAGACAATAGCAGTGACAACCCACAAACCGGAGATGATAGCAATTTGGTACTGCCAATTATTATATTGTCCGCATCCGGTATTGGTCTTGTCGGAGTATCTATTTATTTGAGAAAGCGAAACTACAGCAGATAGTTTTCATCATTGATCAGTTGATGTAATTAATAGAAAACAAAAGAAAACGTTTGGCGAAAATCAGCAAACATAGGTAATTTTGTTTTTCAGTCAAGTGAAATTGATATAAGGAATACAGGTACACTTTGGACCTTAATTTATTTTTAGAAAGGGATGGAAACACATGAAAAGCAGAAAGAAATTTTTGAGCATCTTGCTTACTCTCTGCATGATGTTCGCACTGGTACCTATGACAGCGTTGGCAGCAGAAGACGCTACATTTGAAGTCATTGATACAGAAGGAAATACAACCCAATTTACAAAAATACAAGACGCACGTAAAGCTATGAAAGATGGCTATACATTAAAGCTTTTAAAAGATTATGTTTCGACATCAGATTATAATTTTGGAATATCCATAGATGGCAAGGTACGTGGTGTTACAATAGATTTGAACGGATATAGTGTAACATCCAATCAAAAGAATGGATATGCTCTAAAGTTAGAACAGAGTTATGGTGGAGCACGTGATAATACTGTAACAATTAAGAATAGTGGAAGTAAACAGTCTGTTTTAACAAGCAGTGGTTATCAAATTACAACGAGTAGCGGAGATAGTAATTATACCCAGATTGTTAATTTAGAGGGAGACATTGTACTTAAAAACTTAGACGAAACGAAAGAGCCTCTAGGGATTAAGTTGGGAACAGGTTCTAAATTATTAGATACAGAAAGTGCCCGCAATTTAATACCAAATGGTGGATTTTCAGTAAAAGAAGCAGATGGCAATAAGTACATTTATGGCTCTTATGCAAATGCGGCAGGCAAAGCAGCAGACGGCAACATAACATTGCTGCACGATTATAAAGGAAATGAACCAATCAATTCCGGTTCTAAAAGTGCAGCTCTTGATTTAGACGGTCACACATACACTTATACCGGCAAAACTGCTGCAATTAATGTGAACTATCCGAATGTGGAGTTTACTGTAAAAAATGGTAAAGTTGTTGCTACCGATGAAACAACCGATGGTGCTCATTTGATTGGTGCGCCAAACGAAAGCAATATGAACAACAGAAGCCTTACTCTTGACGGAGTGGAACTAACTGTTCCGGGGGATGTATGTGGAACCATAACAAATGGCACTGAAACAGGCAATAAAGTGACACTTAAAAATTCCACGCTCAATGTGGAAAATGGCTTTGGCATTTATTTCCCATCGTCCGGTAAGGTAACAATTGACAATTCCGTTATCAATGCCAAACATGCGGGTGTGCAAGTTTGTTCAGGAAGTCTTACAATAGTAGGCGAGACTGCAATTACAGTGACAGGTCAACCTCAGGAAAAAACTGATGCTGACGGTCCCATCGCAGATGGTGCTGCTGTATCAATTGTAAATCGTGACGGATACAAGAAATTAGAAACGGTTAATATTGAAAATGGTGTTTTTAATTCCGCAGCAGATGTAGAAGCAGTCAGGGCATATTCATTTAATAATGCGGACAAAACCGAGAACGAATGGTCTGAAGCAGGAAATGTTGTTGAAGTAACCGGCGGAAGCTTCTCGTCAAATATTGCAGAGAATATTGTAAACAGCGATATGCAAGCAACTACAACTTCCGGTGGTGAAACAAGATTTGTTGTTGGAAAAACAGCTGTGGAAAATGCAATTCAAGCATTAAAATCAGGTGACAAAATAACATTCAAAAAATTTGCGGACGATGCGGTTATTACAGTTCCTGAAAACGTGGAAATAACTAACAGCACAGGAAAAGATATCACAGTTAACGGAGATACCTTTGAAGTTGGCGAAACTACAACTGCTCATGTGTGGGATACTGAATATACAATTGACAAGGAAGCTACCTGCACAGAAGATGGAAGCAAGTCTATACATTGTACTACCCCTGGCTGTACAGCCAAGAAAGATGTACAGATCATTCCTGCAGCACATAAGTTAGAAAACGTTGCCGAGCAGCAAGCTACTTGTAAGGCGGAGGGAATAAAAGCGCACCAACATTGCACAGTGTGCGGTAAAGATTTTATTGACGGCGTGGAAAAAACTGTAGATGAGCTGAAGATTACTAAGCTTGCTCATACCTATGTAGATGGCAAGTGTACTGTTTGTGGTGAAAGTGATTCGAACTACAATCCCGGAACAATGAATCCCGAACAGATGATTCCTTCCCAGCCGAATGATACAAATAAACCTGACAATCGTATGGACAACCCAGAGACCGGAGACGGTAGTAATCTGACACTGCCGATTATTATATTGTCTGTATCAGGTATCGGCCTTTCCGGAATATTCATCTATCTCAGAAAGAGAAAATGTAATAGATAGTTTTTTAGAACAAAACGCCCCGCAATTTTGCGGGGCGTTTGTTTTATATATGGTTTTACCGTTGCACATCGTGGATTTTTTTATTTTGAAGTTTTATCGCCTACATTTATGACAGATATCTTGTTTTAATATAAACTTATGCCAAAGAAATGAATTATATGTGAGTAAAAATCGGTTTTTATACGTTTCTGTTTGTATTATATTTTTTATAGAGATATAAATAATGACGATTTTAAAATTATGATTCAAAGCAGATGTTTTCCGATATCACTGGAATTTGACTAACGATTCGTATCTTTGCTTGATGATCGAAAGTTATGAGGAATGCTATATTGTTAGTGTCATTGGCGGTAAATGAAATATGTTATGTGGACTATTCTTATGAAAATCGCTCTTTAAAAGCACAGGCTGGGAATTAGATTTGCCCATTGTTAAGAGATAGAAACGGTTGTGAGCGAATACTTAAAAAGTACAGTAATCCGTTGGGAATCGTTACATTTCGGTTGATATTACGAACGAAAACAGAAGATAACAACTTATTCATGATTGTCTTCTGTTTTCTCCATCGGTATCCTAAATAATATGTAAAATGAATATTAGAATAGGCTTAATTGTTCTGCAGGTTGTTCACGGCGTTTTACAGTTTCTCTTTTTATGGTGTTTGACAGCTCGGATAAAAATGAAGAAGGTTCGGCTCCACAGGTAAGAATTAATTCCTCACGGGCTCTGGTCATTCCTACATAAAATAAACGTCGTTCTTCTTGAATATCTGAAGGGTGCTTTGTAGACTCTAATGGCAATATTCCGGACTTGATTCCGGACACAAATACAGCAGGGAATTCAAGACCTTTACTGCCATGCAATGTCATAAGATGTACAGCACCTGATTTCCAGTTTTTTGCGGTAGTACGGCTGATATCCGCTTCTTGCCCAAGAACCAGTGCATTCCGTAATTCTTCCAGATTGGAATGAAACACGGCTGTATTTTTCAGCTTTTCCAATGCAGAGGAAGAACCGTATGTTTCTTCCCATTGCTGCACCAATTTCCATGGCTTTTCTTTTTGTATCAGTGGAAGCCATGATTCTATTCGCTCTAACATTTGAAGCAGTATTTCGTACCCCTGAAAATCATATTGCAGAGTTTCTAGGTTCCATTCTGTCTGATGAGAGCATATCTTCTGGGCATATTCTATTAAATCAGAAGGGCAGTTCCACAGTAATTTTAAAGCAGTTCGGAGTGCTGCAATATCTCCTGGTTCTTGCAAACAACGGAAAAACGACAGGAGACCGCGTACATCATCTGCATTTAAAAAGTCTTCGCGGCCACTTATAATACACGGTATGTCATCATATCGTAAACATTTTTCTATCAATTCCAGTTGTCTGTGAGTGCGGCAAAGAACTGCAATATCAGAAAAAGAACGCATGTGCTGTGTATGTCCCAAAGACTGTGCTTCCAGCATATCTACGCCTCCTGTTATACGGCTGATTTCTTTTGCAATCCAAATGCCTTCTGAAAAATCGTCTGCGGTCTGTACCAGTCTTACTGCAATACCTGATGTTTGATTCGGAGTTAATAACCGTGGTTTGCCAGGATTATGTTCAATTACGGGTACCGCTGTTTGCAGAATTTCCGGAGTGGAACGATAGTTTTGAACCAAACGAATGATATGGATATCAGGAGAATCCTCTTCCAGTCGTTCAAAGCATCGTCCGCTGGAGCCGCGGAATCCGTAAATAGATTGGTCGGGGTCTCCAATTACAAAAAGATTTTTTCCGCTTTCATTCCATTTTCGCACCAACTGATATTGAATATCATTGATATCCTGAAATTCATCCACCAGTAAATGAGTGAATTGTTTTTGGGTGGTGATAGTTTGTTTTTGGGCTTCTAATAATAAATCGTCGAAGTCAAGTACACCCAATTCCCGTAAACGAGAACAATATGAAATATATACTTCCTCGGATAATTCGGCTGTTTCAAATGATGCTCCGTTTTTTATCAGAGACACTGCTTGTATCAATTGTTTAGCACTTTCTTTTCGATGTTGTGTTTGTAATATTTCTTCCGCTATCTCTATGGCTTCACCTTCGCTGATAAGGCGTACATCTCCCAAAAGCTTCAGACAGATTGCATGAAACGTTCCAATGGTCATACGTGATATGGCACGTTTCCCTCCCAAACGCTGTTCCAATCTATGGCGCATTTCTGCTGCGGCTTGGTTGGTAAAAGTGACTGCGGTAATTTCTTCCGGTTTTACACCTTGTTCTTCTATCAGATAAGCAATACGGGATACCAGCGTTTTTGTTTTTCCTGTGCCGGGCCCTGCAATTACCGCTACAACCCGTTGCAAATCTGATACGGCTTGTTGTTGTTCTGTGTTCAAACTGTCACTGGTATTTACAATAGGTGTTTCTTCAGGTGCGGGGGCAGTTGTTTTTTGTATTTTACTCTGCTGTTTGGAAGTCTTTTTCGGAACATCTGCTCCAAATAAAGAGATTTGTCCATTTAATTGCTCTATTTCGGATGGACTCAATAGAGAAATCACACCGTATTCTCCGTCAAAGCCCGGTTTTCGCTCTACTTGTCCAATGCGTAAACGGCGAATACCTTCGGCAATACATGGACCTGCTGTCCGTTTGATGTCTTCAATGGGGGCTTGACGTAAAATATAGAATTCAGCACCTAAAGACTGCAGCATCTCTTCATACTGCTGCTGTGTTTTTTTACTTGCTACAGACTTTCCTGTACAAGCAGCAACCACTTCCGGAAGAGGAGCCAGACTTTCAAACGGTTTGGCGTTTTCAGGACAATAGCCAACTGGTCGGTCGGCCAACTCTTCTACGCGGTGTTCTACGCCAATGGTGATTTTTTTGCCGCATACAGGGCAGATACCGCCTAACTGAGCAGTTTCGGCAGGAGTAAGACAAACATTGCAGTTACGATGTCCGTCTAAGTGGTATTTTCCTTCTTCGGGAAAGAATTCTACTGTGCCAAGAAAACCCTCTCTAGTCCGAATTGCATGAACCAATTCGGGGTAGGTAAGCCCGGTATCGAGCAGATTTGCTTCACGTCCCAATTTTGATGGAGAGTGAGCATCTGAGTGTGATACCAACGTAAGGTTGTCTAAAGCGGAAACACGCCAGTTCATAGGAGGGTCTGAAGAAAGTCCTGTTTCTACTGCGTGAATATGAGAGGTTAAGTCTCCAAAGCAGGCTTCTATACTGTCAAAACCTGAAAAAGCACCAAACATAGAAAAATGCGGTGTCCAAATATGTGCGGGAATAAATTCTGCATCCGGACAAGTTTCTAGGGTAATTTCCAGTAAATCACGACTGTCCAGTCCTAAAATAGGACGCCCGTCGGAATGAATATTGCCGATTGCTTCTAATTTGGCGGCAAGCTCATCGGCTGCCTCTAAACTGGGCAGTACAATTACATTGTGTACTTTTCTGGTTTTTCCATCTTTTTTATAGATGGAGCTAATTTCGCCTGTTATTACAAAACGTGGTGTTTCTCCTGGCACTGCATTTGGAATTCGTAAATCTTTCTTTAAGGTATATACGCCTTCTCCGGCAGGAACAAGCTGTTCTTTCAGTTCAGCACGCCATACAGGGTGTGTAAAGTCACCTGTGCCCAAAAGTTGGATTCCTTTTCGTTGCGCCCACCAATCTAAGTGAGGAATGTCACAATCTTTACTGGTAGCGCGGGAAAAACGAGAATGAATATGTAAATCGGCAATATACATGATGTCACCTTCTGTCTATCAAGATTAGCCTCATTATAATATTTTTTGACATTCTGTGCAATAAGGAAGATTTTTCTATAGATAGAAAAAGTTTGATTTTTAGTCTTGTCATACGATAAGATATTTTTCATAAAATAAATATAACAGAAATGGCAAATATTTTTTATAAACAATAGGAAATATTGCATTTTGTACTGTTTAATTTTCCTGTTGACATTAGTATGGTTATCTCATATAATATGTTACAATACATAGGAGAAAGGAATACACTGATTATTATGGACGACGCCGACAGTAACGACGCTGACCAAGTTTTGATTCGTATTCATTTTTATTATCATTTAATGTAAATTACAGGCATGACTTGCGCTCTTTTTTAGAAAGAGCAGCAGGTTATGTCTGTTTGTGTTTTTACTGAGTTTGTCTTTCAGACATTCAGAATATCAATATTTTATTAAGAAAGGTGTGGTATATCCAATATGGATACTCACAAACAAATGCCTTGGCACACAAAAAAGTTGGAAGAGGTTTATCAAGTCGTAAACACTTCTGAAAAAGGATTAAGTGATACCGAGGCTGCAGAAAGACTCAAACAAAATGGAAAAAATGAACTTCGAGCCAAACCGCCCAAAACACTGCTTCAAATGCTAAAAGAGCAAATTTTAGACCCAATGGTGTGTATCTTAATTGTTGCAGCTGTTATTTCTGCCGTTTTGCAGGAATGGACGGAAGCAGGTGTAATATTTGCTATTGTGATTTTAAATGCAGTCATTGGCATTGTACAGGAGAAGAAAGCACAATCTTCTTTAGAGGCGTTGCGAGATATGAGCGCGCCTACTGCACGCGTATTACGCCAGGGAGAAGAAAGTGTGATTCCCGCTGCTGAATTGGTAGTCGGCGATATTGTGTTGCTTTGTGACGGAGACATGGTTCCCGCAGATGTACGATTAATTGATTCTGCAAACTTAAAAATACAGGAAGCTTCACTGACAGGTGAATCGGTGCCTGCGGAAAAAGATGCAGACGCAGTATTGCCGGAAACATGCACTTTGGGAGACAGAAGTAATATGGCATATTCATCCTCCATTGTAATATATGGGCGTGGTACCGGTGTTGTAATAGCCACAGGTATGAATACGGAGGTGGGTAACATTGCGGGAATGCTGGATAACCAAGATGAATTGGATACTCCGTTAAAACGTAAGTTAAACGCAGTAGGAAAAATACTTACCATTGTAGGTTTGATTGTTTGTATATTGATTTTTGTGATAGGTGCAATTTATCAACGCCCTTTGATTCCGCAGCTTTTGGTTGCAATATCTTTAGCCATTTCCATTATTCCGGAGGGTCTGCCGGCAACAGCAACTATAGTCATGGCTTTGGGGGTACAACGAATGGCAAAGAAAAATGCCTTGATACGAAAGCTTCCTGCTGTTGAAACTTTGGGAAGTGCTACTGTGATTTGCAGTGATAAAACAGGTACATTGACACTCAACAAAATGACAGTAACACATTTGGCGTTGGACCAAGATTTTTATAATGGCACGGCAACACCGATAAAAGAAGTAAAACAGATGCATTCAACGATATATCAAGAGTTGATTTATGCTTCTGCTCTTTGCAATGATGCAAGCTTCGACCCAGACCATGAGGGAGAAATCATTGGAGACCCAACGGAGGGGGCTCTCATCTATATGGCGCAAAATTTTGGGATGAATCACGATGCGTTGGAAGAGAGATATCCTCGTTTATTTGAGCAGCCGTTTGACTCAGACCGTAAGCGAATGACTACGGTACACAAAATAGAACAGCAATTGATTGCCTATACAAAAGGTGCGGTTGATGAAATGCTGCCGCTATGTACTCATATGCTTACATCCGAAGGAATCCGTCCAATGACGGAACAAGACAGAAGAAATATATTAAACTGTTGTATGAAGCTGTCAGAGCAAGCATTAAGGGTGTTGGGCTTTGCTAAAAGAGACATAGATGAGCTGCCTGAAGATGATAGTGAGAATTTAGAATGGAATTTAACTTTTCTTGGCGCAGTAGGCATGATTGACCCTCCCAGAACAGAAGTTGCAGAGTCTGTTCGCGTTTGTCGTGA
This sequence comes from uncultured Oscillospiraceae bacterium, assembly GCA_900542375.1. Taxonomy (GTDB): domain Bacteria; phylum Bacillota; class Clostridia; order Oscillospirales; family Acutalibacteraceae; genus UMGS1071. The sequence continues at coordinate 35,498 of UQNI01000003.1, forward strand.
AGCCGGCATTCGTACTGTTATGATTACAGGTGATCATAAAGTGACTGCACTTGCGATTGCAAAGGAATTGGGGATTTGTCAGGAGGGTGACTCTGTGATTTCAGGAGAAGAACTGAATCATATGAACGATGAGACATTGGATGCAAAAGTAAAAACAACAGCAGTGTTTGCCAGAGTATCTCCTGCGGATAAATTAAGAATCATACAATCTTTCAAAAGAATCGGAGAAGTAGCCGCTATGACAGGAGATGGAGTCAACGATTCTCCTGCGTTAAAAGCGGCTGACATCGGTGTTGCTATGGGTATTACAGGTACAGATGTTGCCAAAGATGCAGCTGACATGATTCTGCTGGATGATAAATTTACCACAATCGCTTATGCAATTAAAGAGGGAAGACGTGTTTACAGGAATATTCAAAAGGTTATTCAATTTTTATTGGTAGGCAATATTGCGGAAATTTTAACCCTGTTTGTAGCAACCGTGTTCAACTGGGAGACACCTCTTTTAGCAGTTCATATTTTGTGGGTAAACCTTGCAACCGCAACATTGCCTGCTTTAGCGCTTGGAGTGGACCCGGCAAGCAAAAATATTATGAAGCACCCTCCTGTAAAATCAGGAACTTTGTTTGAGGCATCTTTAATCAGCCGTGTGATTACACAAGGAATATTTGTTGCTGCAACGACGATTACAGCGTACTGGATAGGTGTAACTATAGGCGGACATACGGTAGGGCAAACAATGGCGTTCTGTGTACTGGCGCTGTCACAAATGCTGAGAGCGTTTAATCAGCGTTCCAATACAGAACCAATTTGGGTAAGAAGTGAAGGGATGAATCCTTGGTTGTTTGTATCGTTTGGTGTATCAGCAATACTGATGGCATGTATTTTGTTTATTCCTGTGTTGCAATCTATTTTCCATCTTACTACGCTTACCTGGATACAATGGCTGATTGTACTTGGTCTTTCTGTTTTATCCATGATTCAGGTTGAGGCAGTAAAATGGATGATAAAGTTGATATCATATTACAAACATAAACGGCAATCCGAAAAGTAATGCAATAGAACTTACGCTCAATATCATATCGGAAAACGGCAGCTGTATCATTACAGCTGCCGTTGTTTTATTTCATATGATATGTTGCAATCCAACGGAGTAGTTTCTGTATAACGGATTCTAATGTTACTATTCATAAGGAAATACTTTATTTTTGCAAGTGATTGAAAATCTTTTTTGAGAGTCATTTATCTATCGCATGCTTATTCTTTTCCTCCGTTCCCATAAACATTTATGATTTATGGGAGACAGCAGATGTTTTTGTTTTCCGCATTTTATTCTTCGTGAAAAGCAGACAACTAGAGAGGCACAGCTTTTATTTTCCACCGACCATTTCACAGCATGTTTTAATTTTATGTTCACTTTTAAAAGGGTTCTAATCTTTTTTCAAACGAATGGAGTACACCCAAAAGCGCTTGTCAGAAGAGAAAATATATGGTTAAATAAATACAGTTTTATGATAGGAGGTATTGTATGAAAGCACGTATTGTTACAAAAATACCGGAACGGGTTTTATTGTTTGCAATTGACAAAACGGTGCAGGAAAAATTGAATGGTATTTTACAGAAGCTGGATATTCAATCTCATACAGTTATAAATCGAGAGCTTGGGCAAGATGTAGGTTACCTAGCAGGATTTCATGGATTTCAAGAGAAGCCAATGTCTGATGTTGTACCTCCTGCATCTGAAGGGGTACTGTGCATGTGCGGCATGTCAAGTCAACGCATTGACTGCTTTATCAAGACTTTGAAGGAATATCAAATTGATATTCCGATTAAAGCTACTGTAACTGCAACCAACCAAAAATGGAGCTTTGGCGCATTGGTAGAAGAATTGAATCGAGAACACGAAGCGATTTTAAAACAACAAAACAGTCGATAAACCAAAACAGGCTGGAATGGAACGATATAAACAGGAAAGAAACAGAAAGAAGGTAGTCTGTGAATGACCGAACAACCCCTCCGTGGAAAAGAAAGGTTGTCGTTACTGGATGCATTGCGGGGATTTGCATTACTGAACATGGTACTGTATCATATTTTATATGATGTTGTATATATTTTTGGTCACCCGATTGGTTGGTATCAAAGTGCTGCTGGATATGTATGGGAACAATTTATTTGCTGGAGCTTTATTTTATTGTCAGGCTTCTGTTTTTCCTTAGGAAGTCGTCCAATCAAAAGGGGACTTCTCGTATTTGGTGCAGGGTGTGTTATTAGTTTAGTTACCATGTTTGTCATGCCTGAACAGAGGGTTCGTTTTGGAATACTTAGCTTAATTGGATGCTGTATGCTGTTAACCAGATTATGCTTGCCCCTGATGAAACGGATTTTACCTGAGATTGGTATATTATTTTGTTTTGCCTTATTTTGCTTTACAAAAGCACTTCCTTTTGGCGGATTTGGCTGGGGAGACACGGTATTAATATCACTACCGGATTGGATGTATTCTGCCCAATGGTTATATCCAATTGGTCTTCCAAATTCCGACTTTTTCTCAAGCGATTATTTTCCGCTGTTTCCATGGTTGTTCCTTTACTGGACAGGCTGGTTTGCCTTTCATATGTGGCGCAATGTAAGAAATTGCAAAGTACTGAAAATTAAAATTCCGGTATTGGATTGGCTGGGACGTTACAGCTTATGGATTTATATAATTCATCAGCCGATTGTATATGGAATTTTATGGGGAATACATGCAGTGGGACTATTATAAAAAAGGAGTTATGTATCGAAATACATAACTCCTTTTTTATTCTCAATATATTGTTATTGGGCAGATTTTACAGGCCATTTGGCAGGATTAGTGCTGTCCGGAATATGGTTTTCTATAATCTTTCGGTATAATTTTGCTTTTTTCTCCATATAATCCAGTCTTTGTTTTGCTTCTTCCAATTGACGTTTTGCAATTTCTTTTTGCTTTAATATAATGTGATAGCGTGTTTCAATGGTAGAATCGCCCTGTAAACAAAGTTCGATATAAGTTTTAATCGCATCCAGCGTCATTCCGCACTCTTTTAAATGTTTGATTCCTATCAGCCAATTCATAGATTCCTCTGTGAATAAACGACAATTATTTTTATCTCGTATAACGCTTGGCACCAATCCCTTATCTGTATAAAAACGTATGGTATGTTCCGTAAATCCTAATTGTTTTGCGGCTTCTTTTACTGTGTACATGTTTTTGCCTCCTTTTTTGTTCAGATTACTATTGACTTAGAGTTACTCGAAGATGTTACAATCAGTATATCATAAAAATAATGTGCTGGAAAGGAGCTTTTATCATGCAAACAGTTTGCTTAAATAATGGTGTTCAAATGCCTTTGGAAGGATTTGGTGTATTTCAAGTGCCTGATGCAGCTCAATGTGAACAGGCGGTTTCAGATGCGCTGGAAGCAGGTTATCGTCTCATTGATACTGCAGCAGCCTATATGAATGAGGAGGCCGTAGGAAATGCGATTCGTACAAGCGATATTCCCCGCAAAGATTTGTTTATTACCACAAAACTTTGGGTTCAGGATGCAGACTATGAATCTGCGAAAAAGGCGTTTGAAACTTCGTTAAACAAATTAGGTTTGGAGTATCTTGACTTATATTTGATTCATCAACCATTTCATGACTATTATGGTGCATGGAGAGCCATGGAAGAATTATATAAAGAAGGAAGAATTCGTGCGATAGGGGTAAGCAATTTTTATCCGGATCGTTTGGTAGACTTGTGTGTGAATGCTGAAATTATTCCGGCGGTCAATCAGGTAGAATGTCATCCGTTTTTTCAGCAGAAAGATGCTTTAAAGGTGATGAAAGAATATGGTGTTCAGCCCGAAGCTTGGGGACCTTTTGCAGAGGGAAAAAATAATTTTTTCCAAAATCCAATTCTCGCAGAAATAGCAGCTAAATACGGTAAAAGTGTTGCCCAAGTTGCTTTGAGATGGAACGTACAAAGAGGTGTAGTAGTTATTCCAAAATCTGTTCATAAAGAACGCATACAAGAAAACTTTAATATCTGGGATTTTGAATTAAGCGATAAGGATATGGAGACAATTTCCGATATGGATATTGGACATAGTGAAATTATCAATCATTTTACTGCGGATACCGCAAAATGGCTGAACGGTTTAAAAATTCATCCATAATGTATAGAATAGACAATATTTGATGTAAAGTAAAACCTCCCACATGGGAGGTTTTACTTATATTTCTAAGGAAATTACAAAAGCCATTTTTATAATAACATATAGGGTACCCTTTGAATATGATAAAGAGGGACAACTTTAACTATGTTTTATCAAAGGAGTATCCGAGTCATGAATTATTATAATTGTACAAATCGTAATTATCCGTGTTCCTGTACACCAAGTGAGGACAACTCTGTTGTAATACCCGGACCACAAGGTCCCAAGGGAGAACGTGGTCCACAGGGTCCGAAAGGAGAAAAGGGTGACCAAGGCTGTCCCGGTCCGGTCGGACCACGCGGAATGGCAGGCCCGATGGGACCGCGTGGTCCGCAAGGTGTACGCGGAGATGCAGGTCCTAAGGGAGATCCTGGAATGGTAGGTCCACAGGGTATTCAAGGAAATCAAGGCCCGATGGGCCCTCAGGGAGATCGTGGTCCGGTAGGTCCAAAAGGCGATCCCGGTGAAATGGGACCAATAGGTCCAAAAGGCGATAAAGGTGATGCAGGGGAACGTGGTCCCGTTGGTGCACAGGGACCAATGGGAGAACAAGGTCCACAAGGTGTAACCGGCCCTCAAGGTCCGCAAGGTGAAAGAGGTTGTCCGGGGCCGATGGGAGAACAGGGACCTCAAGGCAACACGGGTTCTACAGGAGCAACACCAACGGTAGAAGTTGGTACTGTAAGTTCCGGCAGAACAGCACAAGTAATTGCAAATAATACTGATACAGGAGTTAGTTTAGATTTTGTAGTGCCTGTAGGTGCGACAGGAGCCACAGGCGCACAAGGTGAAACGGGAGCGATAGGACCTACAGGTGCACAAGGTGCAAAAGGTGAAACGGGAGCGATGGGACCTACAGGTGCACAAGGCGCACAAGGTGAAACGGGAGCAACCGGACCTACAGGCGCACAAGGTGCAAAAGGTGAAACAGGTGCGACAGGACCTACGGGTGCACAAGGTGCAAAAGGTGAAACAGGTGCGGCAGGAGCCACAGGTGCACAAGGTATCCAAGGTGTTACGGGTCAAACACCTAACATTGCGGTAGCAGAAGACACGCCTACCAGTTATAAAGTAAGTTTTAAAACAGATACTCAAGAAATTACAAGTCCAAATTTAAAATCAAATGTTGCATATTATAATGCAAACTTAGCAACATTAAACAGCTATATAGATATTCCTTTGGATAATCTCACTTTCACTGTAGCAAATACTTCAACCACATCTGTAAGAATGTCTGTTCAGCCTAAAGTAGCTACTACACCTGTATTAGCAGATATTCGCCGTACCAGTATATATGACGGGGCAAGTGTAGAGTCTCAAACATTCAATAATACTACAGTTGCTGCTAAACTGGTTATAGATGACCTGGTATACAGTCAGTCTCAAGAAATAAATTGGATTAGAATCAGGCAGCAAAATCCAACAACAAAACTATGGTCTATGTGTGAAATACGCACGTTTATTTCTCAAGGTGGTGCCAGAACTACCGTTTGTGTAGAATGGATTTATACGGGTGCATCATTTGAGGTTCCTACACACTCATAGAAAAATTTTTATCCTATCGCTTATGTCATATAAAACCTTTCACGTAAAAAGTACGTGAAAGATTTTTCATTTTATCAGATACTGCATTTATTTTAAGGTTTAATCGCAATTTTAAATACACCGTCTGTTTTGTTTTCAAACATTTTATATGCAGTATCAATCTCGTTTAAAGGAAATGTATGGGTGATTAATTTGGTTGTATCCAGCTTACCTTCTGAAATGAGTTGCAATAATTCAAAACTGTCACATCCGTCCACGCCTCCTGTTTGAAATGTTAAATTTTTACCATACATATCAGGAAGCGGCAGAATTTGAGGATGATGATAAAGAGCAGGGATGGTAACAATTGCGTTGGGACGAGCGCATTGCCAAGCAAGCTGAAACGTTTCATCTGCACCTGCTGCTTCAAATACACGGTCCGCGCCTCCATGTTCACTGTTCCTACGGGTAAATTCCAGTACATGCTCGGGAGATACGGTAAGAATATTTGGCCAATTTTTTTGGACAAACTGTAAACGTTGAGAATCTTTTTCGCATAAAATGATGTTTCGTGGAGATTTTAAAAGTGCGCAAAGCATGGTACATATGCCGGTTGGTCCGGCACCAAAAACCAATATGGTGTCTCCCGGTGTGATGTCTGCAATACGCACGGACCAAAATCCGGTTGCTAAAATATCTCCCACAAATAATGCTTGTTCGTCCGAAACATTATCGGGTATGACGGTTAATCCCTGATTTGCATAGGGAACCCGCACGTATTCTGCTTGTCCGCCATCGATACGGCAGCCAAGAGACCAACCTCCCTGTGAATTGATGCAATTGTTGACATAGCCATGCCTGCAAGAAAAACAATGTCCGCAAAATGTTTCTACATTTACCGTAACACGGTCACCCGGTTTTACTGCAGTAACTTCTGTTCCAATACTCTCAACAACACCCACCATTTCATGTCCCACTGTAATGCCGGGGACTGCTTTTGGAACACTGCCGTATTTTATATGCAAATCACTGGCGCAAATACTTGCAAGGGTTACTTTTACAATGGCATCTTGTCCTTCTTTTAACATTGGTTTTGATTTTTCTTTTAGTTCAAATACTCCTTTTTCCATATAAGTATATGCGAGCATATGACGTTCCTCCATTACTGTTTTTATTTTAGTATACGTTGATATGCTGAATATCTCAATATTAATTATCGTGTTATGAAAAATCTGTACTTTTATGATGCATTAGGAAGAATCTCAAATATTTTCATTAACAAAATAATGTTACTGAATTATTAGATTTGTAAGTATGAAAATTTTTTAGATAAAAAAGAGATAACGGATTTTATCCGTTATCTCTTTTTATTATGATTCATTTTGTTCCAACATTTGATAATAGTGTATCGCTTTTCTCATAAAAGATTCTGTTACACAAAAGTATTCTGCCAAATCCCACACTTCGCAAATTCCGTTATGCAGTGCGTGTATATATTCTTCGTGAGGTACAACATGTTGTATTGCCCAGCGACTGGCTTTTTCTTCATGCCGTGCGACAATCTCACAGGGACTGTTTACTTTGTGAGTTGTGCCGGTCATGATATGTCCAGCTTCATGAGCTGCAATACAAGTTTCGTCTGCTAACGAGTGGATAGCATTCGGGTTAAAAAATATAGCATATTGCTTGTTTGCTTCAATGGTAACAGCAGGTGTGTCACATAAATTATAACTATATACTTTTACACCTGCCTTGTATAGCTCCTCATAAATTTTAAACAACGTTTTCATATTTTATTTCACTTTCTTTTCTCTTCCTTTTCCTGCTGCTGTACAAAAAACTTAGCCATTTCCAGCAGCTTAGCTTTGTTCTCTTCACTTAATTTTTTTCCTTCGTCGTACATTGCATAGGTAAAGTCATCAAATGACAGCTCTTGAGCTGATACAGCCGGAGTGTTTCTTTGCTGTGATTTTCCAAGTAGATAATCAACGCTTACATGAAAATAAGAAGCGATTTTTGTTGTGTATTCAGCAGACAACGTTTTTGTACGCCCTGCTTTTAATTCGGACAGGGTGCTTCGGCTAATATCCAATAGACGGCACATTGCAGTGATATTTGTGTTATTTTCTTTACATAGTTGTTCAATCTTGCTATACATATCTGCCATATTCTGTTTCTCCTTTAGATATTATGAATAAAAATTACAGAAAACTGAAATTTTATTACAAATATCATTGACTATTACAGAACTCTGATATATAATAAAGAAGGGTTGACAGAGTTCTGTATAACACTTTTACTTGCACCCTAAGTATATTGCAGAATTATGTAAATGTCAACAATAGGAAAAATAGAAATTCAAATGCAATTTATGCCGCTGATTTATGTTGATGTCATTAAATGTGAATTTAATTCACTGAACAAGCCATAAAAAACTTGGAATTGTAAAACAACATTCATTTTACAATCCAAAATCAGAACACAAAACCAAAAGAATCCCTGCAGATAATACGACAGATAGAAAAACAGTGGCGATATGTACAAACTGTTTTGACAAAACACACAGCTTGCAGCAAAGATGTACCATTCATATGATGTTACGAGTCATAGTATAACAAATAGTTTGTCCCATTAATCGGACTTTGGATTTCAAAGTGGTACAACCTAAAAAAGGAGGAATTCGCATGCGTTTTCAAGAAAAAATACGCATTATATTAAAATATGTTTCCGGATTGCTGGCTGCAATTGCAGTCATTGGACTGATTGGCACTACGGGTTCTGATTTTTTAGGTAATATCAGTTATATGCAAATGGTGTTACAGCTTATTATTTTCAGTTGTTTTATGGCGGCAAGTTTGGCGATTTATTGGTTTATCAAATAGGTTTGATTATAGATAACAAAAAGAAAGTGAGGTTATTTTATGAAAATAGAACAGCATCCATTATTTTCTAATCAGACACACCAAGCAAATCGAGATTTTCTGTATCATGCAGTTGACGTTTACTATCAGATGAAAAGTTTGGTTAGCGGAAACGGAACTGTAGAATTATGTAACCAGTTATTTGGTGGTGTTCAAGTGTACAAAGGAATTGAGCAGCTGGCGTTTGCAGCAGGAAAATCTCCCAAAACAAATTGGTCGGGAAATGAAGAATATCCGTTTGAAACTTCTTTTGAATTCTGCGGTATCCGTTTTTATCAATTGAAAGAGGCGAATGCATAATCGTATTTATAGGTATTGGTAAAAATAAAGGACGAGCAGTAAAAGAATCGGATGCACCGTGTTATGCAATGCAGCATTGCGGTATTCAAATTACCCGTATCACGGAAGAGACAGAAGAATTTTTGGACATGTTGGTATCTTGGTATTTTAGCGGAGATTGGCTGGAGCAAGATGAGATGTTCTATTTAGAGGAGGGATGATAAACAGTTGATGGCAACACAGGAAAATGCAATTACACATACAAAACAAAAAATTGAAAAATGGTCCGCTTTGGTAAAATCTTGCCGCGAAGGAAGCTGCGGAGCATTATATGCAATACAAAAATTAGAGATGTATCAAACTATTTTGAATGCATTGTTGCAGCAAAAGGAGTGTGCTTCGTCATGAAATGTATCGGCTGTTATTATTATAGGAGTTTATCTCAGAATAAATATATGGACGATTGTTGTTGTCACTACTTGATTGACACGGGTAATATGAGAAAAATTCCTCCTTCGGAATGCTATCGGCATGAAGGTACACCTTATCTTCCCAAAAAAAGAGAACCACAAAGGTGGAATCAATAAAAAGAGTTTGATAGGAAAGGAAAGAGATATTTGATATGCAATTATCAGTAATCGATGTAAGTGAACATCAAGGAAACATTAACTGGGAAAAAGTAAAAAATGCAGGTGTGGTGGGTGCTATGATACGCACAGGCTATGGTGTCAAAGACCCAAACCAAATTGATAAGTGGTTTTATAATAATCTATCGGGCTGCCAAAACGTTGGCATGCCTTACGGATTCTATCACTATTCCTATGCTGTGGATGTAGCAGGTGCAGAGCAGGAAGCAGACTTCTGTCTTGAACTTATCGCAGGAAGTAATCCGCAGTATCCTGTAGCCTTTGATATGGAAGAAAACAGTCAAGCGGCATTAGGTAAAGCGGTATGTACCGATATGGTAATCGCTTTTTGCAATAAGATTCGTGCAGCGGGCTATCAACCTATGCTGTATACCAATCTGAACTGGGCAACCAATTATATTGATATGGCACGTATTGATAATGCAGGTATTGACGTATGGTTAGCACAATATAACACACAATGCGATTATAAAGGTGCATATACTATGTGGCAGTATACATCAAAAGGCGTAGTAGATGGTATTACAGCCAATACCGCAGACATGAACTGGTGCTATAAAGACTACACAAATGGTGCAACCACCACGCCTGCACCACAGCCGGAACCAAGTTATGACACATATACAGTTATGGCAGGGGATACATTAAGCGGTATTGCTGAAAAATTTGGAACTACGTATCAAGAGTTGGCAGCAATCAACGGTATTGCAGACCCCAACGTCATTCATGTAGGACAAATTATTAAGCTCAAAGGTGATGTGGTTAGTACACCACAAGGTGAAAACACCTATACAGTACAAGCAGGGGATACGTTAAGCGGAATCGCTTCAAAGTACGGTACTACCTATCAGGAACTGGCTGCTTTAAATGGTATTTCTGACCCTAACATTATCCATGTAGGGCAAGTTTTGATTGTGTCACAAAATACTTCGTCTCATACATATTATGTACAAGCAGGCGATAGTCTCTGGGGAATTGCACAGTCACAATTAGGTGATGGCACAAGATATCAAGAGATTAAAGCGCTCAATCGTTTATCCGATGATACCATATATCCGGGTCAAGTATTACAGTTGCCATAACGGAGCAATGCATGATGGGAGACAACGATGTAACACTTGGTAAGGCATTGGACGCTGCAGCATCAGCACATAAACGAATTGATGCATTGGAGCGTGAAGTAAAAGACCTGCGAACCTTGACCCTTGCCATTGCTAAGGTAGACAGTAAAGTAGATAATATCAAAGAAGACGTAGAAGAAATCAAGCAGGAAGTAGAGAAGGTAACAGCTCGACCGGCACAGTGGTGGGATAAATTAATTGCGGCAGCATTGGGCGCTTTGGCATCAGGCATTGTAGCTGCTGTTTTAACTCAAATATTGAAGTAAAGGAGAGACTTGATATGGATTTTACAGAATATATCAAACCGGAACTGCTCATTTTAATCCCGGTTTTGTATGTGATTGGTATGGCAGTAAAGAAAACAGCCTTGATTGCAGATAAACTGATTCCGTTGGTAGTGGGGGCAATTGGTATTTTGCTGTCAGTGATTTATGTATTGGCTACTACTGCTTTGGGTAGCCCTCAAGCCATTGCAATGGCTATCTTTACAGCACTGACACAAGGTGTGTTGGTAGGCGGTGCAAGTGTATATGCAAATCAAATTTTTAAACAGTTCAAGAATAATAATACAAACAGTCCGCAGCAAACAACGAATCCTACAGAATCATCGGAAGATAGCAAAACAAAAGAAAATGAAGAAATAAAATAATGGTTTCAATCAAAAAGCCGTCCGTTTGGACGGCTTTTTGATTTTATGAGGTTGAGTTGATTTTAAGGAGCGATATTGGCAAAGACATACCTGCAAAAATGCAATCCGTACATAAAAGTTTACTTGCCAATTGCTCTGCCGGCAGGCAACTTTCACATTCAGAGGACAATCCCGTTCTTGTCCTCTTTTCTATATTATGCATTCGTATTGTTTTGGTGCACAGAAATTTGCGGTAAAAAAGGAGCGCCGCGCCAATAGGGAGTGGCGCGGCAAAGGAGAAAAATATGAAAAAGAAATAATTTATATGAACCCTCGAAATATTGAGGTGTCATATACAAAGAGTGCCAATACCATATTATCAAATATGTAATGATTGATATTGGCATTTAAAGGAATGAAAAGAAGTATGAAAAAGTACTGCTGTTGAGTACATTTTTAGTATAGGCCTGTTATGTGAATGTTTCATGAAGTTCAAGAGAAAAATATCAGAATTTAAAGAGAAAAAGCAGAAAAATCGTCTTTTTTGCAGACGATTTTCTGTTTTGTAAATCATCATTTCCAAATAATCTGTTAACTTCAAACTATGCGATTTACATTGGTTATATGATAAAAGGAGGAAACCTGTGGTACAAGTTGGACTGTTATGCAGCTTGTACAGAATCACTGAATATGATTCTACCTATAAGATATGCACATGGTACCAAAAAGGTTACGAAAGGGAGATAACTCAGGATGGATTCATATTTTTTATTGTAACCAGAGAGCATAATGATATATGACTGTTACGACTTAAAAGTTTGTACACACTTATAAAGTGAAAATACGGTAAAATGGTTCTATTCGTAATATATATTAGAACCACATGTACTTGTTATTCATATTACGTATCAAACAGCACAAAATTGGTTTTTGTTTCAAAATTATAATGTCTAACAATATCCTATGGTGTCGCTTCTTAAGAAAAAAAGGGGTATCATTACGAATGTTATCAAATTCAGGTATATTATTTTATAGAATGTTTACAATTTGACTTACATTTTGCAGAGGATAAGTGTTTACTTTATATGGCAAATCCTTTATAATATATGTTGTATAACTATGTTGATAATTTTATTTTTGTATAGCGGAATTAAATTGTTTTGAGATTGAAGGAGTATGTAATTTATGAATTTGCAAGATATCAAAGACCTAATGAAGGAATTCAATGATTCAGATATTTATAAACTTTCTCTAGAAATGGATGACGTAAAACTGAAATTGGAAAAAGAAGAGCCGATTCAGCCGATTGTAGCAGCACCTTCTGCTATTATGCCAACTCCTGCTGCCGCAGCGCCGACAGTTGCCCCGGCAGCGACACCTGAGGCTTCTGCTTGCGAACAACAGGAGGGTACACCTGTGAAATCTCCTGTTGTTGGTGTTTTTTACAGCGCCAGTGCACCCGATGCGCAGGCTTATGTGCAAGTAGGCGACAGGGTTCAAAAAGGTCAAACATTGTGTATTATTGAAGCAATGAAAATGATGAATGAAATTAAAGCGCCTGTTTCCGGCGAAATTATTGAAATTCTTGCAAAAAATGAAGATTTGGTAGAATATGACCAAACAATTATGCTGATTAAAGAATGCTAACAAAGGATTAAGGTGGACAATTCATGTTTCAAAAAATATTAATTGCAAACCGCGGAGAAATTGCAGTACGTATTATTCGTGCTTGTAAAGAATTGGGAATTGAAACGGTTGCGGTATACTCCGAAGCAGACCGCAATGCGCTGCATGTGCAATTGGCCGATGAGGCTGTTTGTATCGGGCCTGCCAAATCTGCCGAAAGTTACTTGAATATGAAAAATATACTTTCTGCAGCAACTGCTCTGGGCGTAGACGCAATTCATCCCGGTTTTGGTTTTCTGTCGGAAAATGCAACATTTGCTCGTTTGGTAAAAACCTGTGGAATTACGTTTATTGGTCCGGACGGAGATGTCATTGACAAAATGGGCAATAAGTCAGCTGCCCGTGCTTTGATGATGGAAGCAGGCGTACCTGTAGTTCCCGGTTCCAACGGCAGTGTGGCCACATTGGAAGAAGCCAGAAAGGCTGCACAGGAAATTGGATTTCCTGTATTGATAAAGGCTTCTGCAGGTGGCGGAGGCCGAGGTATGCGAAAAGCCTTCACACCTGAAGAATTTGACGAGGCATTTACAGCGGCAAAGTCAGAAGCAAAAGCTTGCTTTAATGATGATGATGTATATTTAGAAAAATTGGTACTCAATCCAAAACATATTGAATTTCAAATTATGGCTGATAACTTTGGGAATGTGGTACATTTGGGAGAACGTGACTGTTCTATCCAGCGTCGTAATCAGAAGTTGATTGAAGAGGCGCCTTCCACAGCGTTAACTCCGGAGCTGCGTGAGCGTATGGGACAGCATGCGGTACAAGCGGCAAAAGCTGCAGGTTACCGTAATGCAGGTACCATTGAGTATGTACTGGATAAAGAAGGAAATTATTACTTTATTGAGATGAATACTCGAATTCAGGTAGAGCATCCCATTACAGAAATGATTACCGGAATTGATTTGGTTCGCGAGCAAATTTTGATTGCAGCAAATGATCCACTTTCTTTCCGACAGGAAGATGTGAAACTAAACGGACACTCCATTGAATGCCGAATTAATGCGGAAAATCCCAAAGAAGGATTCCGTCCATGTCCGGGTGAAGTATATGGCATTAATTTGCCCGGTGGTTTTGGCGTGCGTGTAGATTCCGCTTTATACCAAGGATATAAAATTCCGCCTACGTATGATTCCATGATTGCAAAACTGATTGTACATGGCAATACAAGAGATGAAGCAATTCACCGTATGTGCCGTGCTTTGGAAGAAATGATTGTGCAGGGAGTGGATACCAATATTGACCTGCATTATATGATTTTGCAGAGCGAGGCGTTTGCCAAAGGTGATTTTGATACCAGCTTTATTGAGAAAAACCTAGAGAAATTGGTGAAATAAATGGAAGAACTGTTTAAAGAGCGCAAAGAGAAATTAAATATCATTAAAAATTTGCTCCGTAAGCCCAAAGAAGAAAAAAAGGCTACCAATAATACTTCCAATATTCCGGAAGGGTTGTATACCAAATGTCCGGAATGTGAGCAAGGATTTTTGAGCGAAGATGTGCAGAAAAACTTTTATGTTTGTCCAGGCTGTGGACACCATTTTAAAATCACTGCAACAGACCGCATTCAAATGTTGGTGGATAAAGACAGTTTTCGAGAAATCACCCCCAGACTGAAAACGCAAAATGTATTAGGGTTTCCTAATTATACTCAAAAGTTGAGTCATTTGGAAAAAACGACAGGCTTGAATGATGCAGTTGTGACGGGAGTTGCAAAAGTAGGCGGCTACCGTGTGGTAATTGGTGTTATGGACAGTCGTTTTTTAATGGGAAGTATGGGCAGCGTTGTGGGTGAAAAAATTACCCGTGCAATTGAGTATGCAACCAAACGTCGCTTGCCGTTACTTATCTTCAGCGCTTCCGGTGGTGCCAGAATGCAGGAAGGTATTGTTTCTTTAATGCAGATGGCGAAAACAAGTAATGCACTGGCAAAGCACAATGCAGCAGGGTTATTATATATATCTTATTTCACACATCCTACCACAGGTGGTGTAACTGCAAGCTTTGCTTCTTTAGGAGATATCATGTTGGCCGAACCAAAAGCATTGATTGGTTTTGCCGGACCTAGGGTAATTGAGCAAACCATTAAACAAAAATTGCCGGAAGGCTTTCAGCGTTCTGAATTTTTACAACAGCAAGGATTTCTTGACCAAGTGGTGGAACGTAAAAAAATGCGTGCTACCATTGCGTTGTTATTAAAACTTCATGCAAGGGAGGCAACGCTATAATGTCTATTCAAGAAGCAGAGGCACAAATCAGAAAAATTGATGAAGAGATTCGTCAGTTGGAACAGAAAGATACGCCTGACGTAGATTTTGAAACCATTAAGGATGAACTGGAAAAGGCAAGACATAAAATTATGACAAAGGCTTATGCCAATTTATCCAGTTACGATAAAGTATATTTGGCGCGCAAACCAACACGTCCCAATGTGCGTGATTATATTGAAAATCTGTTTGATAATTTTTTTGAACAGCGTGGTGACCGTCTTTATCGTGATGACCATTCTATTATTGGCGGTATTGCCATGTTCTACGATATGCCTGTTACTGTAATTGGTCACCAAAAGGGCAAGAATTTAGAAGAAAATCTGCTTTGTAACTTTGGGATGCCAAATCCGGAAGGATATCGCAAAGCATTGCGCTTGATGAAACAGGCTGAAAAATTTAAACGACCTATTATTACGTTTATTGATACGGCAGGTGCATATCCGGGAATTGAGGCGGAAGAACATGGTCAAGGAGAGGCAATCGCACGCAATTTAATGGAAATGTGCAACTTAACTGTGCCGGTTATCAGTATTGTAATTGGTGAAGGCGGCAGTGGAGGAGCCTTGGCATTGTCCGTAGCAAACCGTATTTGGATGTTGGAAAATGCCGTGTACTCCATTTTATCTCCGGAGGGCTTTGCTACTATTTTATGGAAAGATGGTACAAGAGCACAGGAAGCCAGCGAGATTATGAAGTTGACCGCACAGGATTTATATGCGTTTAATATTGTAGATGTGATTGTAAAAGAACCTATGGGCAATTTAAATGAACATGCCGAAGTCATTTACGCACAATTAAGAGATTTGTTAAGCAACGAATTAACAGCACTTTGCAAATTAAGCGAACGTGCATTGCTGGATCAACGCTATAAAAAATTCCGCAGTATTGGTGATTGCAGCGGTATTTGATCATAAAATAAGCAAGGAGATTGTATGAGCGGAATTGATATTTTAGGAACAGGGTGTTATGCACCAAGCCACACATTAAGTAATGACGATTTATCTACTATGGTAGATACAAGTGATGAATGGATTTATCCCAGAACCGGCATTAAAAAACGCCATATCAGCCAGACAGAAAATACATCTGAATTGGCATATCAAGCAGCAAAAAAGGCACTTGAAAACAGTGGTGTGTCCAAAGAGGATATTGGCTTTATTATTGTAGCAACTTGCAGTGCGGACCATATTATGCCGTCTGTTGCATGTATGCTGCAAAAACAGTTAGGTTTAAGCGAACAAGTGATGGCATTTGATATGAATGCTGCCTGTACAGGATTTGTATATGCACTTTCCATTGCAAATGCAATGCTGGCAACCCGTCCTGACAAACTTGCGTTGGTAATCGGTGCGGAAGTTTTCTCTAAAATGCTGGATTACACAGACCGTTCCACATGTATTTTGTTTGGAGACGGTGCGGGTGCAGTTGTGGCAAAGCATAATCCCAATGCCCGATTTTATGAAGTAATTTCTTCAAGAGGCGATGTGGAAGCTGTACATATCCATATTCCTGGAGTGCCGTTTGCCGACCATCAAGAACCTTCCTATTGTAAAATGAATGGACAGGAAGTGTTCAAATTTGCGGTGGAATCTCCGGTGCAGTCCATCAAACAAGTGTTGTCTGACTTGGATGATACAATAGACCAAATGGACTACATTTTGTTTCATCAGGCCAATGCCCGTATTATTTCCTCTATCAGCAAACGTTTAAAAATCAAAGAGGAACAACTTTATTCCAATATCGAAGAATACGGAAATACTTCGGCTGCAAGCATTCCGATTATGCTGGACGAAATGAATCAAAAAGGACTCCTGAAAAAAGGTATGAAATTATTACTGGTGGGCTTTGGAGCGGGTCTCACTTGGGGTACCATTTATTTAGAATGGTAATGTAAAATATCAATAGAAGTTTTATGTAGGAGCAGATTAGTGGAGGTATCAATGAAATTAGCAGACCTTTTAGGTACAAAATATCCCTTAATACAGGGTGGTATGGCCAATATAGCAACAGGCGAATTCGCAGCAGCGGTATCCAATGCAGGCGGCTTGGGTTTGATTGCTGCCGGAAGCATGAATGCGGAAACACTGCGTGAGCACATTCACAAATGCAGAGAGCTGACAGATAAGCCATTCGGTGTCAATATCATGTTGATGAATCCGGATGTAGATGCCATTGCACAAATGGTAATTGATGAAAATATCAAGGTAGTTACAACAGGTGCAGGTAATCCGGGTAAATATATGGTAGCGTGGAAAGAAGCGGGTTTAAAAGTGCTTCCTGTTGCCGCAACCGTTGCTTTGGCAAAACGTTTGGAACGCAGCGGTGCAGACGCTATTATCGTAGAAGGTACCGAAGCAGGTGGTCATATTGGCGAATTAACTACATTTTCCTTAGTTCCTCAAGTAGTAGATGCTGTGAGTGTGCCTGTAGTTGCAGCAGGAGGCATTGCAACAGGACGTCAGGTATTGGCAGCATTTGCTTTGGGAGCAAGCGGTGTACAGGTAGGTACATGTTTGCTGGTTTCTGAAGAATGCCCAATCCATCAAAATTATAAAGAAGCAATTTGTAAAGCAGGTGACACCGATACCATTGTTACAGGGAGAATTGGCGGTACTCCTGTTCGTATTTTAAGAAATAAAATGGCCCGTGAATATATCAAACGGGAAAAAGAAGGTGCCAGTGCTCAGGAACTGGAACTATATACCCTTGGCTCTTTGAGAAAAGCCGTCATTGACGGTGATGTACAAAACGGTTCTTTAATGGCCGGTCAAGTTGCCGGCTTATGTAATGAAATCAAACCTCTAAAAGAGATTATTGATGGTTTGTTTGAAGACTACAAAGAGGCATATTTAGCATTAGAAAAGGAAGTTTAAAATATGCAGACAATAAAACTTAGGAATAAAACATTACAAGTGCCGATTATTCAAGGTGGAATGGGTGTTGGCGTTTCCTTAGGAAATTTAGCGGGGCATGTTGCAAAATGCGGCGGTATGGGTGTTATTTCAACTGCTCATACAGGATATCGCTGTGATGATTTCTGGCAGAACTTTTTGGAAGATAATTTGACAGAAATCAAAAATGAAATCCATAAAGCCAAAGAAATTGCAGGCGGTAATGGTATGGTCGGAATTAATGTAATGGTAGCATTGCGTTATTATGACCAAATGGTAAAAGCAGCCATTGAAGGTGGTGCTGACGCTATTATTTCCGGAGCGGGTATTCCGCTGGAATTGCCTGCCATTGTAGGCGATGCGGATATTGCCATTGCGCCGATTGTTTCTTCTGGTAAATCCGCAAGGGTTATTTGTCAGTCGTGGAAAAAAAAGCATGATCGTCTGCCTGATTTTATCGTAGTAGAGGGCAGTCAAGCAGGCGGACATCTTGGATTTCCTATGGAGGAACTATCCGAAAATCGAGAACAAACATTAGAAGAAATTTTTCAAGATGTACAGACCGTGGTCAAAACATTTGAGGAAAAATATAACGTGAAGATTCCTGTGTTTGTAGCAGGCGGTGTGTACACAGGATATGACGTAAAGAAATTTACTGATATGGGCGCAGCAGGCGCACAGATTGCAACACGCTTTATTGCAACACACGAATGTGACGCAAGCCTTGCATATAAAGAGCGTTATCTCAATGTAAAGCCGGAAGATATTGTTTTAATCAAAAGTACGGTAGGAATGCCGGGCAGAGCACTGCGTTCTCCGTTTGTGGAACGCTTACTGCGAGGAGAGAAAGAAAAAATTACCCGTTGTTTGGTATGTCTGCGGCCTTGTGACCCGAAAGTGGCAGCCTTCTGTATTACCACAGCGCTGACAGAAGCGGCAAAAGGCAATTGGGAAGATGGATTGTTTTTCTGCGGCAGCAACGGTTACCGCATGAAAGAGATTGTTCACGTAAAGGACATTATAGATGAAATTATGACGGAATATCAAAGCGGTGAATGATTGATTTTTTCTTAGAAAAGGTATGGTGAATAACATGAAACTTGCATTTGTATATGCCGGTCAAGGCAGTCAAGCGGTAGGTATGGGACAGGAACTGTATGAAACATATCCTGTTGCCAAACAAGTATTTGACAGTATCCATTTGGATTTTGATGTAAAAAAACTTTGTTTTGAAGGTCCAATGGAAACATTATCTCAAACACAGTATACACAGCCTTGCATGGTAGCAACTGCGATTGCAATTACTGAGGTGCTGAAAGAGCAAGGAATTGTCCCCAAAATGGCAGCAGGTTTAAGTTTAGGTGAGTATTCGGCTCTTTATGCGGCAGGAGTATTTGACCAAGCAACCGCACTGGATTTGGTGCGTTACCGCGGACAGGTTATGGAAGAAGCAGTACAGGGAATTGACAGTAAAATGGTTGCTGTACTGGGGCTTGACAGAGCATTGGTGGAGCAGGCAGTATCGGAAGGTTCCAAAGTAGGCTTGGTACAAGCTGCAAATTATAATTGTCCGGGACAAATCGTCATTGGCGGCGAAGTTGCCGCAGTAGATAAAGCTGCCGAAGTTGCTTTAGAGTTGAAAGCAAAACGTGTGGTTCCACTAAATGTAAGCGGTCCATTCCATACGTCTCTGCTTGAACCTGCTTCCAAAAAGTTGGCAGAAAAATTAAATCAAGTTTCCTTTGGAAATATGAACATACCTGTTGTTTTCAATACAACTGCAAAAGAGCTTCAGCCGGATGAAACCATTTCAGGTTTATTAACAAAGCAAATTATGTCTTCAGTCTATTTAGAAGATAGCATTCGCTATATGATTGACCGGGGCATTGATACATTTTTAGAAATAGGCCCCGGTAAGGTATTGAGCGGATTTATCAAAAAGATTTCAAAAGACGTTTCCATATATCAGGTAGAGGATGTTGCATCCTTAACAAAAACATTAGAAAGTATAAAGGAGTAAAAGACATGCATTTAAAAGATAAAATTGCAATTGTTACCGGCGGAAGCCGCGGAATTGGTAAAGAAATTTGTTTAAAATTTGCTTCGCTGGGAGCAAATTTAGTGATTAACTACATTGGCGATAAAACTCAGGCAGAAGATACAAAAGCGGAATGCGAAAAGTTAGGAGCGAAAGTAGCGTTAAGTGAAGGCGACGTTTCTAAAATGGCAGATTGCGAAAAATTGTTCCAAACAGCAATGGATACCTTTGGCAGAGTTGATATTTTGGTAAACAATGCAGGTATTACAAGAGATAATCTGTTAATGCGTATGAGCGAAGAAGAATTTGATGCTGTAATTGCGGTAAATCTAAAAGGTACCTTTAACTGCATGAAACAAGCAGCACGCCCAATGATGAAACAAAAATACGGTAAAATCATCAATATGGCATCTGTTGTTGGTGTAACAGGCAATGCAGGTCAAGTAAATTATGCTGCAAGTAAAGCAGGTGTGATTGGCATGACCAAATCTATGGCAAAAGAACTTGCAAACCGCGGTGTAACTGTAAATGCAATTGCTCCCGGTTTTATCAGAACTGCCATGACTGATGTGTTGTCCGATGATGTAAAAGCCGAAATAACACGTGTTATCCCAATGGGTGTTATGGGAGAAACAGAGGATGTTGCAAACTTAGCTGCATTTTTGGCAAGCGATGCCTCCCGTTATATTACCGGTCAAGTAATTAATGTTGACGGCGGTATGGTAATGTAATTCAATTTTTAGACAATCTATTTCTGCTGAAAGGGCGGAGAAAAGGAGCATAGAATGAAAAGACGCGTAGTGGTAACAGGAATTGGTGCTTTAACTCCAATCGGCAATAATCCGCAGGAGTTATGGGAGTCTGTTAAGGCAGGCAAATGTGGCATCGATTTTATTAAAAATTTTGATACCAGCAATCATAAAGTAAAAATTGCGGCTGAAATCAAAAACTTTAATATGGACGACTATATTGAGAAACGGGACGCTAAGAAAATGGATACTTACTGTCAGTATGCTATTGTATCCGCAAAACAAGCTTTTGCAGATTCCGGTCTGGATATTGAAAAAATCAATCCGGAACGTTTTGGCGTTATTTATTCTTCAGGCGTTGGTGGTATTGGTACTATGGAACGCGAACATACCCGTGCTTTGGAAAAATCCCATGACCGTGTGTCCCCGTTCTTTGTCCCCATGTTAATTGTAAATATGGGAGCAGGATGTATTGCAATTGAACTTGGTGCAAAAGGCATTTGTACCAGTGTTGTAACGGCATGTGCCAGTGCAACCAATGCC
Source organism: uncultured Oscillospiraceae bacterium (assembly GCA_900542375.1). Taxonomy (GTDB): domain Bacteria; phylum Bacillota; class Clostridia; order Oscillospirales; family Acutalibacteraceae; genus UMGS1071. The sequence continues at coordinate 57,018 of UQNI01000003.1, forward strand.
ATTGGTGATGCGTTCCGTCATATTCGTGACGGATATGCCGAAATTATGTGCACAGGCGGTTCTGAAGCCTCTGTTACTGAACTTGGTATTGGTGGATTTACTTCAATGAAAGCGCTGACTGAATGTAATAATCCAAAACGCGCTTCCATTCCGTTTGATAAAGAACGTTCCGGATTTGTCATGGGAGAAGGAAGCGGCGCTTTAATTTTAGAGGAACTGGAGCATGCAAAAGCACGTGGTGCCAAAATTTATGCAGAAGTTGTAGGATATGGTGCAACTTGTGATGCTTTCCATATGACACTGCCGGTACCTGACGGAAGCGGTGGTGCACGGGCGATGAAAGGTGCCTTGGAAGATGCAGGAGTAAGTCCTGAACAAGTTGGTTATATCAATGCACACGGCACCTCTACACCTCCAAATGACCGTGGAGAAACACTCGCCATCAAAACTACATTTGGCGACCATGCATATCAATTGGCAGTAAGTTCGACAAAAGCAATGACAGGCCATCTGTTAGGCGGCAGCGGCGCTGTGGAAGCCATTATTACAGCAAAAGCTTTGCAGGAAGGTTTTATTCCCGCAACCATAAATTATGAAGTTCCTGACCCTGAATGCGATTTGGATATTGTTCCAAATGTCGGCCGTGAGAAAGAAATTGAATATGCAATGTCCAATTCACTGGGATTTGGCGGACATAATGCAACGATTCTTCTGAAGAAGTATAAAGGAGATTAACATGGAATTAAACAGCAATCAAATACAAGAAATTATTCCACACCGTTATCCATTTTTATTGGTAGATAAAATTACAGAATTAGAGCCGGGTGTAAAAGCAAAAGGTATCAAATGTGTAACAGCAAATGAGATGCACTTTATGGGACATTTTCCACAGCATCATGTTATGCCGGGTGTTTTAATTATTGAGGCTATGGCTCAAGTGGGTGCAGTTGCCATTCTTTCTGTTGAAGAAAACAAAGGCAAAATTGCATTTTTCGGCGGTATTAAAAATGCTCGATTTAAGCAGCAGGTTGTGCCTGGCGATGTGCTTGAAATGGAAATTGAAATGATTAAGGTACGTGGACCTGTAGGCATTGGCGCTGCAGTCGCTAAAGTAAATGGACAAATTGCTTGCAAAGCAGAATTAACATTTGCAATCGGACAGTAAAGAAAAGCTGTGTGCGTGCAGCCTTGTAAAAAAGCAGACACCTAGGTGTCTGCTTTTTTTGGTAAATGATAAATTTCAGTAGCAAAATATATCAAATAATAGAAGGAATAGGACTAAGAAAATATCCAACAGAGCAAGAAACCATTCTGTAGAGTAAATTTGTATGAACATATTAATGGATACTTTATTGTCTCATTTTCTTGCTACATTTTTCTTAAATGACTCATAAAAAATGGTTTTTTATGTTGCAGCGTATGGTTTCAAAAATGTAATCAATAAATTTCTAATTTTTCTTTACATATGTTGTATTTATCGATATGATGATTGATATTGAAATAGAAAGTTTGTTAGTAAAAGGAATGGTATGAGGGGAGAAAAGGTATGAAACGAATCAAAAAAACGCATGTATCGGCTACGTCCGCATTTATGCTCCTTGTTATGTTCATGTCATTGGTACTTGTACTAAGCGGTTGTGCAAATAGTCAGGAGATAGTTTCTTCCAATGTCAATAGCGCTGCCAGTGAAGTACAATCGAATCATGATACTTCATCTATAACAGAATCAAAAACGGAATCTCAACAGGGGCACTCAGAAATTTCAAAAGATGTTTTTTCTGCAACAAAGGCAGAAGCACAAACTATATTGGATACTTTAACATTAGAACAAAAAATAGGTCAATTATTTATATCGCGCTGTCCTGAAACAGAAAGCAGCGCCATTGCTGCAATTGAGACATTACAGCCGGCAGGCTATATTTTGTTTGCACGTGATATTGATGGGAAAACAGCGCAGCAAGTGAAAGAGAGCTTACAAGGCTTTCAAAATGCAAGTAATGTTCCCATGATTTTTGGAGTGGATGAAGAAGGAGGGACTGTCGTAAGAGTCAGTTCCAATCCTCTCATAGCCGACCATAAATTTCAGTCACCGCAAACAGTATATGCACAAGGTGGAATGTCCGCTATCATTGAAGATACAAAGGAAAAGTCTCAATTATTGTTAAGTTTGGGTATTCATCTGAATTTAGCACCAGTAGCAGATGTATCTTTTCAGGAAACAGATTTTATTTATGACCGCACCTTTGGGCAAGATGCAGAGAGTACAGCGGATTATATCAGTACAGTTGTCACAACCATGAATGAAGAGGGGATATCAAGTACATTAAAGCATTTTCCTGGATACGGCAATAATGAGGATACTCATACAGGTATCGCTTATGACAATCGACCGATGAGCACCTTTGAATCATCGGATTTCTTGCCATTTTTGGCAGGAATCAAAGCGGGAGCGCCTGCTGTGTTAGTGTCACACAATATTGTAAATTGTATGGATTCCGGCGCACCGGCTTCACTCTCCAAGGAAGTACATAGAATTTTGAGAGAAGAATTAGGTTTTACAGGCGTCATTATGACAGATGATTTGGCGATGCAGGCAATACCAAGCTATACAGGTGGTCAAGACCCTTCTA
>UQNI01000004.1 GCA_900542375.1 uncultured Oscillospiraceae bacterium
TATATAATGTGTTGTTTTGTCAATATAATTTTAAACATAATGAAGTTATTTTGATATAATATATATATTATGGTTTTATTTTTTACGAATAAAGAGGTATATACGGTTTCGTAAAATGTGATTGATTCCCTTTTAGAAGACAAAGGATAAAATAGAAATCAAGCGCAATATTAATGTAGCCTGTTTTTTCTTATTTATGCGATCTTTGTTGAAATACAAGTGGGAAATCGATATAATAAAATAACGCTAAAAAGGATGGATTTTAAATTATGTTGCATACAGAACTATTTTGTGGTTTGGAAAAAAATAATCCGGGATATGCAATTCGCCAAGCTGTTTTTGTACACGAGCAAGGTTTTGACCCTAATTTAGAATTTGATGAAAAAGATATGACTGCATTTCACGTTTTGGTATTTTCCGATTCTGTTCCGGTTGCAGTAGGTCGTTTTTTTATCATGGAGGATAATGTTACAGCGTACTTGGGACGGATTGCGGTGTTAAAAGAGCATCGAGGAAAGAAAGTAGGGGCATATTTGTTACGTGAATTGGAACAGGAGGCAAAGAAGAGAGGTGCGCAGTTTTCTATGTTAGGAGCGCAGTTGCATGCAAAAGGATTTTATGAAAAACTCGGATATCAACCTTTTGGAGAAGAGTTTGACGACTGCGGAAAAATGCATATACATATGAGAAAAACATTGTAAATTAAATCGTGTTATTGTTAAAATACTTAGTTGCAATAACTCTATCATGGAGACAAAATTAAAAATTTCGAACGATATAAGAACATTTTAGTATTTTATAGTGAAAGACTGCTCTGTAATTTTTGTTATAGCAGCCCTGCAACAGTAGCAAAATTAAAATTTTGGATGTTGATAGGAACGTTTTAGCAAGAATTCGTTAAAAATTGCAAAGCAATTTTTTTTATGATATAATAATCATATCCATGTAATATTTTTAAAGGAGATTAGGTACTATGATCGAACAAACCTATATTATGTTAAAACCAGATGCAGTTCAAAGAGGTTTAATGGGCGAAATCATTGCAAGAATTGAGAGAAAAGGCTACAGATTGATTGACGCTAAAATGATGAATTTGGACGAAGCTATTTTGAAAGAGCACTATGCTCACATTGCGGACAAACCATTCTTCCCTGAAATTGTTGAATACATGACTTCCGGTCCTGTATTCGGCATGATTGTAGAAGGTGAAAATGCAGTTCAAGGTATGAGAATTATCATGGGCGCTACCAAATTTGAAGAAGCTACTGCAGGTACTATCCGTGGTGATTTTGCTTCCAGCACCGGCGCAAACGTAATTCACGGTTCTGACTCCGTTGAAAATGCAAAGATTGAAATCAAAAGATTTTTCAACAAATAATTGGAAATTTGTTGCTATCTGAAATGAAAAAAGAGCAGCCCTTATGGGTTGCTCTTTTTTCATTTCAAAGCTCTATCGTTTTTGTCGCAATATGTTCTCGAAATGTTTGGTCATGTTCTACAAATAACATGGTTGGTTTGTATTCCAACAATAATTGCTCTAATTGCATACGCGATATTACATCTATATAATTCAGAGGTTCATCCCAAATCAGCAGATGTGAGGGCTGACATAAACTTTTTGCAATTAAAACTTTTTTCTTTTGTCCGCCGCTGAAATATTGTATTTCTTTGTCAAATTGCTCTCTTGTAAAATCTAATTTGCGTAAAATTGCTTTGAATACACTTTCCGCAATTTTGTTTGCTGCTGCATAGTCGGATAAGGTTCCGCATAATGCATCGGTATTTTGTGATACATAAGAAATCATCATATTACTGCCTTTATAAAATTCACCTGAGTATGGAACATTGTATCCGCAAACAAGTTTTAATATGCTGGATTTTCCGCACCCATTATTTCCGTTTAAAGCAATGCGGTCACCTTGTTCAATAGTAAATGTGATATCTTTACAAATGATATTGTTCTCATAACAAATAGAAACATTTCGGAAAGATGCCAAACGGTGGGAATGGTAAACTGGTTGAGATAATTTTAAATGCTCTGTTTGGTCGATATTTTTTAACAGCTTTGCTTTTTCTTCGATTGCCTCCAGACGACGGCCTTGTATGGATTTGGAACGCTGCATCATTTTGGCGGCTTTATGACCGACATATCCTCTATCAGGCCGTAACCCTGAATTTTTTGTACCATATTTGGATTTTTCTACTTGATATGACCAAGTGCTGGCTTGTTTAGCTGCCTTGGATAAACGAGAAATTTCTTTCATGCACTTTTTATTCTCTGTCAGTTCGTAGCAGTCTTGTCGTTCTTTATTTACAAGCCAAGAAGAGAAATTTCCTTTTTGAATTTCGATGTTGGTATTATTAATGGATAGAATATGGTCTACACATCCATCTACAAATGCTCTGTCATGTGAAATTAGAATAAATCCGCTTTTTTGATTGAGATAGTTGCGGATAATTTCTCTTCCATGTGCATCTAAATGATTGGTAGGCTCGTCGATAAGAAGGAAGCTGTTTTCCTTTAAAAATAGAATTGCCAGCAATACTTTGGTTTGTTCTCCGTCGGAAAGAGTTTGGAATGGGCGATAAAGAATGGAATCATCTGCTTCTAAAAGAGACAATTCTTTTACCAACTGCCAATGGACATAATCAGGATAAATTTGCGAGATGACTTCTATGGTCCATTGTGATTTATCTTTTACATCATAGGGAAAATGTTCGAATGTTACATTGGATGAGATATGACCGCTGTAGTCATATTTTCCCATAAGCAAGTGAAAAAATGTTGTTTTCCCTTTTCCATTTCTTCCAATGAAACCTAATTTCCAATTGGTGTCTATACAAAAGCTGACATGTTTGAATATGGTGTCATAACTTCCGTTGTAAGAAAAAGTGAGGTTGGATATATTGATTTGCGACATGGAAAATCCCCCTTTAAAACAAAATAAAAGCTGCAAGAAAGTTCTTTCTTGCAGCTCAAAAATATCATTCTAAAATCCAATAGGAGGATGTATTGTTATGATTTTGAGTTGAAAACAGAGAATACTTTCTTGCAAAGGCACAATAAATAAAGTGTATTTTATGTCATACACAGTGATATTTATTGTGCCTATTTTTATTAGCAAGAAAGTTGAATCATGCTTTCATCTCCAATCTGATATATTAACCATATCATAGCACAACAGTTATGGCACGTCAAATGCTAACAATGCTTTTTCCAATACCACCATTTTAACTTTTGGGGTTCCGGATTGGGCGTTGTTGCAAAGTATACAGCCAAACGATATACATATAACACACAGCGGTCCAACTGTCCGCCATGTAAGATACAATCTTGTTGATACATTTCGTCCGGATTTGCTTGTTTTAAATCTTCTACCCAATGATAACCCAAGCGAATCATATGTTGTTTCATGTTTGGACCTACCCCAGGAATGGCACATAAATCCGTTTTTGGCGTGAGTTGCTGATATATGTTTATATTCTCTTCTACGTGGTCGCAAGTCATCAGCTCTGACATAATGCAAAAGTCGGTTGCTCCTGCATTTATGATTTCTTGCGCCGTATCTTTATGTATGCCTCCAATGGGATAAACGGGAATATGTGATGCGTTTTGTACCTTTTGATAAAAAGAGATGCCGCGAGGTTTTAAATCCGCTTTGCAGTCCGTTTGGAAGATATGACCTGCGATAAGATAGGTTGCCCCAAGATTCTGTGCCAAAGCAACTTCTTCCACAGCATGAACAGAAGTGCCTATCATAGTAAACGCATTCAGATATTTACTTTCTTGTTTCAGAATAGACAGGGGAAGATGAATTGCCGTTACACCAAGGTCAAGGGCAGACTGTATGTGCGTGTGAAGTACCAATTGTATTCCGTATGTTTTGCATATGGCAAGACACTGCGCGGCCAATTGTGTGTACTCTTTTCTGTCTAAATCTTTTTCCCGCAAGATGATAAACTTTGGTCCTGCTTGGCAGATAGACTCGACGCGCTTTAAAAAGTTATCTTTACATAAGGTTCTGTTTGTAACGCAAATTACCATACTTGTATCCTCACAAACGTATGTAGTCTGTAAACACTTCTTGTAATCCGCGTTTTTTGAGCATTTTACGGATTTCATCCACACTGCGGGGGTCAGAAATTTCAAATTGTGCGTCGCCTTTTTCTTCCAGCTGATGGCCGCCCACGCTGGTTTTCACACCTGCGGAAATTTTTGTTGCGCAGAGTCCCACTACATTATCACGGAATCCCGCACGCTCGCGGGTAGAAATATTAATGCCTGCAAATGGCAGTAATATACGGTATGCCAGCATAATTTGGAGCAACTGTGTTTCGTGAACATCATTGGGATTGTTTTCGCTGTTATTAATGTAAGGACGCAGTCTGGGAACAGAAAAGCTGATTTCTGCATGAGGATATTTCTGCTGTAAAAACTTTGCATGCAGTCCCGTTGCAAGTGCATCATTCCTAAAGTTGTGCAGTCCTAACAATGCACCTATTCCTACGCCGCGCATTCCTCCCATAAGAGCGCGCTCTTGTGCGTTGAATCGATACGAAAAATCTCTCTTAGGACCTTTCAAATGCACTTCTTTGTAAAAAATAGGATCATACGTTTCTTGATAAACACTGACAAAGTCGGCGCCTTTTTCATGTAGAAAGGCGTACTCGTCAGAATTCAGAGGATAAATTTCCAGACCTATGGTAGTAAAATATTCTTTTGCCAATTCTACTGCCTGTCCAATGTAATCAAGATTGGATTGATGACGTGATTCGCCTGTTAAAATTAAAATTTCTTCCAGCCCTGTTTGGGCAATAGTCCGAAATTCTGATTCAATTTCCTCCATAGAAAGTTTGCCGCGATGAATTTTGTTTTTGCAGTTAAATCCACAGTAAACACATTCATTTACGCAATAGTTGGCAATATACAGCGGCGTATATAAGCCTATGTTATTGCCAAATTGTGCACAAGTCAACCGTTTTGCTTTTTGTGCCATTTGTTCTAACAATGGTTGTGCTGCGGGGGAGAGTAAAGCTGCAAAATCTAAAACAGACAATTGTTCTTTTTGTAATGCGTTTTGAACATCTGCGGAGGTAAATGTGGAAAAATCAAATTGATTATAGTAGGAAAGCGTCCGTTCCATGATATCACTGTCGATACGTTCCATATGTTCCAACTCTTTTTTTGAGATTCCATCTATCATAGCAGAAGTATCCATACATCATTCCCTGCCTTTCTGTGTTCCGTTAATCTTCTAAAAATCCGGTCAAAGGGGAAGAGGCTTCTCCTGTAAAGTCCAATACGCGTCCAAGCCCAGCAAGGTAAGCCAGTCGTCCCGCTTCAATAGCCAATTTAAATGCTTTGGCCATCGCGCCCACATCTTTTGCGGTTGCAACTGCGGTATTTGCCATCACTGCGTCAACGCCCAATTCCATGGCTTCGCATGCCTGCGACGGTGCGCCGATTCCTGCGTCTACAATAACGGGAAGGTCTATTTCGTTTACAATCATTTTGATAAATTCCCGTGATACCAGCCCTTTATTGCTGCCGATAGGCGCTGCCAAAGGCATGACTGCTGCTGCGCCTGCGTCCACCAATGCTCTAGCTGTGATTAAATCAGGGCACATATAAGGCATAACGATGAACCCTTCTTTTGCCAAAATTTCAGTGGCTTTTACGGTTTCATGGTTGTCCGGCATTAAATATTTGCTGTCGTGGATGACTTCTATTTTTATAAAATCACCACAGCCCAGTTCGCGGGAAAGTCGGGCAATGCGTACGGCTTCTTCTGCATTGCGGGCTCCTGATGTATTGGGCAAAAGAGTAATACCTTTTGGGAGATAATCCAAAATATTTCCGTCCCCTCCGGTATTTGCGCGACGCAAAGCAAGTGTGATGATTTCTGCTCCGCTGTTTTCGATGACTCCCGGCATTTTTTCAAGAGAATATTTTCCTGATCCTAAGATAAAGCGGGAATGAAATTCATGACCGTCGATAATCAATGTATCTTTCATTTTGTTAAACCTCTTCTATTCCTAAAATTAAGCGGAGAACCATATTGGCTTGATGAGCAGCGCATACTGTCACACGCGGTGCCATCAAGCCGTTGCCTACTTCAGCGGCGGTGCTGCCATCTCCGCACATGTATAAATGTTTCATTTTTCTGGCTGTTTGAATGGTATTGGAAGAACCGTATCCTGCCATGCCGGAACCGCATACCAATTTTGTTTGGGGACTTTGTTCCAGCAGTGTATTCACTAAAATTGCTTTGGAAATCGGGTTATCAAATGCTTCGCAAACAATAGGATACTCCCCAAAAAGTGAATGCGCGTTTTCTTCCGTCACACGGATTTGCTTTGTTTTTACTTTGATAAAAGGATTGATTTGCTCAATTTGTTGTTTTAGCGCTTCTGTTTTGGGCAATCCCAAATGAGAGATATAGTAGCTTTGACGGTTGAGGTTGCTGGGTTCCACAACATCAAAATCCACTAAAAACAGAGTGCCTACACCTGTACGGGCAAGTAAAATTGCAATGTTGGACCCAAGCCCGCCCAGACCTGCAATTGCCACTTTTGCTTCTTTTACCTTGTTATGGACATTTGGAGTATGCCGTGCGCACATCATGCTTTCCAATTCGTCTTGGGAAGGCATTTTCCCTTTTTGAATCAGAGTCACCAAATCTCCCTCTTTGATATCCAGATTTTCTGATACTTGAAATCCGTTTAAGATGGTAACGTCTGATGGAATTTGCAATTCTGCTTTTAAGTCCAATAGTGTGGAAGCGTTGGTGGTATATGGCTTTCCGTTTACAATCAGTTTCATATCAGCCACCGCCTACAAAGCTTACGACTTCCAGTGTATCGTCATTGGTTACGGTTACTTGCTCATACGTTGCTTTTGGAATAATAGCGCCGTTCATTTCTACTGCAATCCGCTGTGTTTGAAATCCGTATTCATTCAGTAAATCCAGTAAGATAACCGGTTGTTCCAAATGATAGATTGTCCCGTTTAATTTCATAAAAGAACCTCCTGTTTTATTGCAAGAACAAGGGAAATAAAAAACCGAACCCTTGTAAAGAGTTCGGTTTTTGAAGTTCCAGTATATACTGTAAAAATTGAACTGGAAATACATAAAAAGAAACTCCCTACGCCGGTATGAACCGCACAGGTTCCATGAGTAAGAGGACACCACCTCACTCTCAGCCAATTTCATTGACTCCCCAGTTCTTATATTAAATTTTTATATGATGTGTTTATTATAAAACTGTAAAAATAGATTGTCAAGTGGAAGGTTAAGACAATCTGCTTTTAAAATCTTCGTAGCCAAACTGTTTGATGATTTGCAGTCCGTTTTCCTGAGAATATAAAGCAATAGATGGCAGGTTCATTCCATTAAACGTATTGTTTTTTACCATAGTATAGTGAGCCATATCGCAGAAGATTAATTTGTCGCCTTCTTTTAAAGGCGCATCAAAGGAATAATCTCCTATGATATCACCGGCAAGACAAGTAGGACCGCCCAAACGATACGTATACGTTTTTTCGTTGGGTAAGCCTGCTCCAATGATTTGAGGACGATACGGCATTTCCAAAACATCCGGCATATGGCAGGCAGCGGAAGTGTCCAAAATAGCCAGATGCATTCCGTTTTCAATGGTATCCAAAACAGTAGATACCAAATATCCTGTATTCAATGCAACAGCTTCTCCAGGTTCTAAATATACTTGTACCCCATAGGTATCTTGTGCAAATTGAATGCAGCGAATTAGGGTTTCTATGTCGTAATCAGAACGGGTAATATGGTGACCGCCTCCGAAGTTGAGCCACTTCATTTGTTTGATGTAGGAACCAAAGGTATCATCCACAACTTTTAAAGTACGCTCCAAGGTATCGGAATTTTGTTCGCACATGGTGTGAAAATGAAGTCCGTCAATGCCGTCTAATTGGTCAGGCTGAAATTGTTCCGGTGTAATACCGAGACGGGAACCTGTAAAGCAGGGATTGTAAATATCTGTGTCAATTTCAGAATATTTTGGGTTTAAACGTAAGCCGCATTCGATTTGTTTTCCGCTGTTTTTTACTTTATCTTTGAATTTGTTCCATTGATGAAATGAATTAAAAACAATATGGTCGGAGTAACGAATCACATCGTCCATTTCATGGTCTGCAAAAGCCGGGGCATATGTGTGGACTTCTTTTCCCATTTCTTCATATCCCAAACGAGCTTCCATAACACCGCTGGAGGTAACGCCGTCCAGATATTTGGCAATCAGCGGATAAACGGAAAACATAGAGAAGGCTTTTTGTGCCAATAGAATTTTACATCCTGTTCGTTCTTTCACAGAGGAGAGCAGTTCCAAATTTTTGATTAATAGCTGTTGGTCCACCAAATAGGAGGGGGTGGGCAGTGTTGAAATATCAATATCCATAGTTTTTATTTCCTTATCCGTTTTATTTCAAAAGTGAAAAGGCTGCAGCATATACGTACGATACGAAATTCTGCAGTCTTTTTATATCATGTATTGTTTTGACAGTGTTTCACTGCTTTGCAACTGTAGAATATCAATGTCGCAAATTCTCATATCAGTATCAAAATGAAATTAGGATACTGCACAACTCACTGTAATCGCAAATCAGATGCTTACAGTCGACGTGATAAATAACACTGTCAATGGATTAGTCAATTAAGGTTGGGTTAAAATCTTCCACCCACGGCAATCCGAACTTGTTTAATGCTTCCATAAATGGGTCTGGATCAAACTCTTCCACATTATAAACACCTGGTTTATTCCATTTACCTGTAAGCACCATCATGGCGCCAATCATAGCAGGAACACCTGTTGTATAGGAAATTGCTTGTGAACCAACCTCTGCATAACATGCTTGATGATCGCAAACATTATATACATAGTATTTTTTCTCTTGTCCGTCTTTTACACCGGTAAAAATACAGCCGATATTGGTTTTGCCTTTTGTTCTTGGACCGAGAGATGCAGGGTCAGGTAACACCGCTTTTAAAAATTGCAGAGGCACAATTTGTTTGCCTTCAAATTCAATGGGTTCAATGGAGGTCATGCCAACATTTTCAAGTACCTTTAAATGTGTCAGGTAGCTTTCGGAGAATGTCATCCAAAAACGAATTCGTTTGATGCCTTTGATATTCAATGCCAAAGATTCCATTTCCTCATGATGAAGCAGATAAATGTCTTTCGGTCCGATTTGTGGAAGATTATAGACACGTTTGATTGACATTGGCTCTGTTTCAATGAACTTGCCGTTTTCAAAATAGCTGCCGTTTGCGGTAACTTCACGAATGTTAATTTCAGGATTAAAATTCGTTGCAAAAGGATAACCATGGTCTCCCGCATTGGCATCTACAATATCAATGGTATGAATTTCATCAAAATAATGTTTTTGTGCGTATGCGGAAAAGACGCCTGTAACACCTGGGTCAAATCCACTGCCCAAAATAGCGGTAATACCGGCTTCTTCAAACTTTTTCTTATAAGCCCACTGCCATTTATACTCAAACTTTGCAGTATCGGGTGGCTCATAGTTCGCAGTGTCCAAATAGTGGACTTTTGTTGCAAGGCAAGCATCCATAATGGTTAAGTCTTGATATGGCAATGCAACATTGATTACAATATCCGGTTTGAATGTTTCGATTAATGCAATAATTTCTTCTGTATTGTCTGCGTTTAACTGTGCTGTGGTTACTTTTGTTTTGCCGCCGTCTAATTTTTTCTTTAAAGCGTCACATTTAGATAATGTGCGGCTGGCAATGCAAAGCTCCTGGAATACTTCCGGGTTTTGACAGCATTTATGTGCTACTACTCCGGCAACGCCGCCGGCACCAATCATCAAAGCTTTTCCCATAATTTCAGCGCTCCTTATACGTTATTTTATCGTTCCATATCATGGCAACTATTATATAAAAAACAATGGTATTTATCAAGGCAATAGGCAGATTTTTAAGGTTTTTTTAAATATTGCCGTAAAAATATCATTTTTTTGTTTATGTTTTATTTTGTGAAATGATTTTTTTCATATTTGTGGGTATTTTTGGATATTTTAAATGAAGCATAGCGTGTGCAATTCATAAGAAAATATAAAAATAATAAAATCCAAAAATAAAATCCGGTTTTGGCATATTCCGTATTAAGAACGGGCAACATACTTTTTAGGAGGTGCTAAAATGGATTTACATGATAAAAAACAACCATATGATGAGCATGATGATTTAGAGGAAGAGCTTCTGGAAGAGGAAATTGATGATATACTGGATGACGAGGAATATCAAGAAGATGATGAAGAGGCAGAGGAAGAAAGTGCTGTAAAAGACGATGGTGCTTCTCAGCCTAAAAAACAAAAGAATTTAGGTGTTTATTTGGCTATGGCGCTGTGTTTGGTAGCACTTGGCGTGGGAGCTTGGGCAACATACGATACAGTAGTGAAAATTTCTGATGTAACCCAGGATACCGCTTCTTCGTCTGCACCGCAAAGTTCTGCAGCGGAAGTAAACCAAACCGTCAGCGGTGTTCCGAAAGATAATGTAATGGAAGATAACTTGCCGATTGCGGAAAGCGAGGTCGTTTCCGAATCTGCTTCCAGTGAAGAGACTGTTTCCAGCGAGGTTGCATCCGAACAGCCGGTGGAAAGCCAAGTGCCGGAATATTATAATTATCCCGTGGCCGGACAAGAAATATTAAATGGGTTCAGTAACGGAGACCCTGTATACAATATGACAATGGACGATTGGAGAACACATGACGGCCTTGATATTGGTGCGGAAAAAGGACAAAATGTAATGAGTATTGGTGCAGGAACCGTAGTGGACTCATATGAGGACATTATGTGGGGCAATGTGCTTGTGATACAGCATGGGGACATTGAGGTGCGTTATTGCGGCTTGACAGATAAAAGTCTTCTTGCCGCCGGAGATACTGTTGAAGACGGCCAAATTTTAGGAACCGTTGGTACCATACCGATTGAGGAGAAATTGGGGGCCCATTTGCATATTCAGATGAAAAAAGAAGGCGTTTGGATTGACCCTACAAGAGTTCTAAAAGAGGCTGCATAGCTCATTGTTGCGAATAAAAAGAAAAAGTCAGGTGTTCGTTGACTTTTTCTTATACATAGTTATTTAAAATCGTTTTGTGTTTTGTTTACAACCACTCCCGGACATTCCGAAAAGGACAAGGGGAGATTTCGGTCCGGCAGGAGGAAAAGGATAATCGAGTTTGCCCGGGGACAAGCTTAGGAGGCTGTCTGGAGTCATCTGCAAATTGGAAATGAAGCGGCATACAATCAAAAAATGAATTGTGATGGTGGTATGCAGAAATGTATCATGTTTTGGTAGGCTATAAGTATTACTGTCTATTATTTAAAACTAATAATAGACAAGCTGATGTCATAAAGTGGTGACGGATTGGCTTATTAGAACTATATGTAATTGGTAGCATAGATATAAAATAGAAACAGCTGACACCAGATACATTTGGTGCCAGCTGTTTTTCATATATGTATTCTAGGATTCTTCACAATCTGTATGTTTTTTATATTTTAATTTTGTTGCCATACCGCCACGGATATGACGTTGTGCTTTATTAATTTCTAATATTTGTTTCACTTCTTTATATAACTGGGGATCTATGTATTTTAAACGTTCTGCTACGTCTTTATGAACGGTACTTTTACTAACACCAAATTTTTTAGCCGTGCTTCGGACGGTGGAGTGTGTTGTGGAAATATATTGACCCAGTATTACACTGCGGTCCTCCACGTCATGGCTTATGCTATGGTTCGCAATCTTCCCCCTATTCACTTTCAAAACTTTTACACCCCTTTTTAAGCTACTAATTATTTGTATGCACAAATTTTAGGGGTTATACACTTTTTTAGTTCCTGTTTTTGTTTATCATATATAGGTATCTACAATTTGTGTAAAAGTTTTAATTGAAATCAGGTGGTATACTAAATATAGTTAGGTATTTTTTATATTTTACTTGTACTTTTTGCAACAGCACACAAATACAGGTAAATTGAAATTACTACAAACGGAAGAGTAAAAGCCTCTGTATCATATTGGGACGCATATGTATAAAAGGGAGCAAAAAATAAACCAATAACGGCGGCTGGTAATCCCATATGTACACCGAAAAGTTTGTGGACAATCAAATATATAAAAAATGGAACTGTAAATTTGAGAAATTATTTTGTCTTCCATTTTAAAACGATTTTGTCATGGAAATCAGCGGCCCCCGGCATCTAAAATGAACATTCCAAGCAGTACAGAAAGCCATGGCATATCCTCGCTATTTGTTAAAGTGACAATAACATAAACCTATATAAACGATATAAAAAATAAACCTTGAAAAATACGGCTTACAATAGGTTTGACAGCTCTGTTTTTCTTCATGAATCGGTTCTTTCTTTATTTAGAATTACTTTTGAAATAATGTAGCGGGGACGTTTTTTTGTTTCGTTATATATTTTTCCGATATATTCTCCTATGACACCTAAACAAAGCAACTGTATGCCTCCTATCATCCAAATAGATGCCACAGTAGAGGTCCAGCCTCCTATTGTGAAACCGGTATATTTTAGAATAATGAAAACGATAAGCGCAATTAAACTTACTAAAAATATTAAAAATCCCAAACAAGTAATCATTCGGATTGGTTTAATACTGAAAGAAGTGATTCCATCAAACGCAAACGCTAACATCTTACTTAAGGGATATTTGGATTCTCCGGCGAATCTTTTATCTCTTTCATATTCTACAGTTGTTGATTTAAAGCCAATTAAAGGAATAATTCCGCGCAAAAATAAATTTACTTCTTCAAATTGCGCTAAAACATCTAAAGATGCTTTGCTCATCAGCCTGTAATCAGCATGATTAAATACAATCTCTACGCCAAGTAATTTCATAAATTTATAAAAGCCCTTAGCGGTTGTCTTTTTAAAAAAAGTATCTTTTTCCCGTGAGGAACGAACACCGTATACAATTTCATAACCATTATGATATTCATCGACCATTTTTTCAATGGCCTTTACATCGTCTTGTAAATCAGCATCCAAAGAAATAACCATATCAGCATATTCTTTTGCGGTCATTAATCCGGCTAACAATGCATTTTGGTGGCCTCTGTTTCTGGATAAACAAACACCGCAAAAAATGGGATTTTGTGTATGAAGTGATTCGATGATTTCCCATGTTTTGTCTTTGGAACCGTCATTTACAAACATGATTTTGCTTTCGGACGAAATTTTTTCTGTTTTTACCAGGTGGTTTATTACATCTAATAAACGCTTTGATGTTTCATAAAGTACGGCTTCTTCATTATAACAAGGGATAACCAGATAAAGCACATCATTCACAAACAAGAACCTCCCACTTTTTAATTTTTCTATTATATTATTTAAGCATATCCTCCGGTTGAATGCAATATAAACGGCATGTTTCACCATTATTTTCATAAAATTTGTGAATATTGAAGGTTTTTTCTACATACATATATAAGTTCGTTTGTTGCAATCAATTTATAAAAATGTTATAATGTCCGGAGTATAAGGGAAGGTTTGTACTTTTTACGAAAGGTGTTAAGAAGAAATTGAGTAAATATGATTATTTAATTGTGGGCAGTGGTCTGTTTGGTGCAGTTTTTGCTCAACAGATGACTGAGAACGGAAAATCTTGCTTAATAATTGAAAAAAGAGACCATTTGGGCGGAAATATTTATTGTAAAGAAATAGAAGGAATTACAGTGCATGAATATGGAGCCCATATTTTTCATACAAGTGATAAAAAGGTTTGGAATTATGTAAACCAATTTGTAGAATTCAATCAATATATTAATTCACCTATTGCAAATTATTATGGCGAAATTTATAATTTGCCGTTTAATATGAACACGTTTTCTAAAATGTGGGGTATTAAAACACCTGCAGAGGCGAAAGCTAAAATAGATGAACAAAGAGCCCAAATTACAGGAGAACCCAGAAATTTGGAAGAGCAAGCAATCAGTCTAGTTGGACAAGATATTTATCAAAAATTGATTAAAGGTTATACAGAAAAGCAGTGGGGCAGAGACTGCAAAGAATTACCGGCCTTCATCATTAAGCGTTTGCCTGTAAGATATACGTATGACAACAATTATTTTAATGACCGTTATCAGGGTATTCCTGAAGGAGGTTACAATGTTTTAATTGAACAATTGTTAGAATCATGCGATGTTCGTTTAAACGTAGATTTTTTACAAGATAAAGAACAACTTTCATCATTGGCCGATAAAATTGTTTATACAGGAACAATAGATTCTTATTATAACTATGAATATGGTGCATTGGAGTACAGAAGTGTACGATTTGAAAGTGAGATATTAGATGAACAAAATCATCAAGGTGTAGCGGTGGTAAATTATACAGATAGAGAAACACCATATACACGTGTAATTGAACATAAGCATTTTGAATTTGGAACACAACCGAAAACTGTTGTTACTAAAGAATATTCTGCTGACTGGAAATTGGGAGACGAACCGTATTATCCGGTAAATGATGAAAAAAATCAAAAAATATATGCTCAATATGCTTCTTTGGCTGAAAAGGAACAAAATGTTATTTTTGGAGGCCGACTGGCAGAATATAAATATTATGATATGGATAAAGTAATTGCATCTGCATTAGATGCGGCACAAAAAGAGTTGGCCGACAAATAGCAGATACTTGCGGAGGAGTAAATTTATATGTCTGATGTAAAGATCAGTGTCATTATGCCTGTATATAAGGTTGAAAAATATGTAAGAAAAGCGATTGAAAGTATTCAGAATCAAACCTTAAAAGAATTTGAATTTTTAATTATAGATGATGGCACTCCAGATAATAGTGGTAAAATTTGCGATGAATATGCCGAAAAAGATGCTAGAATCCATGTAATTCACCAAGAGAATGCCGGTGCCCCCACCGCTAGAAATACTGCTATGGACATTGCACAAGGTAAATATTATTATTTTATGGATTCTGATGATTGGGCTGAACCGACCATGCTGCAGGATATGTATGAGTTGGCAGAAAAACATCAGTTACAATTAGTGGTAGCCGGTTATTACATTGACACGTATTATGATAACCACAATTACATTACAGCGGAGTTATCTCAGCCGGACCAAATATTTGGTTCACAGCAAGAGTTTCGCGAACAAGCTTATCGCTTGTTTGATTTGAATTTACTTTATACGCCTTGGAATAAATTATATTCCGCAAAATATATTAACGACCATAATTTAAGATTTTCCAATACATTTTGGGATGATTTTCCTTTTAATCTAAGTGTGATACGTGACGTAGAACGGGTAGGCGTCACTTCTAAAAAATACTATCATTTTATGCGCGCAAGAGCAGAAAGTGAAACTACAAAGTATCGCAGTGATATGTACGAAAAACGTGAAGAAGAACACCAATGGATGTTAGATTTATATAAGCACTGGCAGATTAAAGACTATAAAAGTATGGAAATGATTCACCGTCGTTATATAGAGCGTGTGGTAGGATGTATTGAAAATGTAACTACTCCAAATTGCACTTTGTCTACAGCTGAAAAAAAAGCAGAAATTCATAAAATATTGAATAATCCAAACGTTGCAAGGGCATTGAGAATGGCTCAGCCCCGTTCTTCCTATATGAAATTAATGTTAAAGCCAATCAAGTGGAAAAATGTTAATTTAGCCTATATGGAAGGTAAATTTATCTCTTCCATCAAACAAAAGAATGTAAAAATGTTTGCATCTTTAAAAGCAAAACGTTAGGAGTACCAACATGAGCAAACCGTTTATTAGCGTAGTAATGCCGGTATATGGTGTAGAACAATACTTAAATAGGGCTGCTGAAAGCATCTTACAACAGACATTTCAGGATATTGAATTAATTTTGGTGGACGATTGTTCTCCTGATAAATGCGGTACCATCTGCGAGGAAATTGCAAACAAAGACCATCGCGTTAAGGTAATGCATTTAAAACAAAATGGTGGTGTAAGTAATGCACGTAATCAGGGGATGACTTTAGCTGAAGGCCATTATGTTTTATTCATGGATTCTGACGATTATTTAGATTTAGACGCCTTACAGTTAGCAGTGGATTCTTTACACAAAAATCCTGCCAAGCTTGTGATATGGGGTTTAATAGAAGAATACTATGATAATTCTAATCAATTAGCGACAACAGTAAAGGTAGACTACCCGGAATATTTATTTTCATCCAAAGAAGAGCTGAGACCTCATATTATTCGTTTGGAGAAAAAGACGCTGTTAGGATATCCTTGGAATAAGCTATATGATTTAAACTATTTGCGTGAACAACAACTGCAATATGATAGTATGGCTTTAAATGAAGATATTTTTTTTAACATTGCTTTTGTACAAAATATTGATTCATTAAATATACTAAATATTGCTCCGTACCATTATCAGAAAAAAATAGATTATGGTTTAACTTCTAAATTTGTTGCAGATTATTATGACTTGCATATGCTTAGAATTAGCAAAATGTTAGAGTTATATAAAAGCTGGGGATTGTGCACAGAAGAAGTGAAGAAGATTTTAGCAAATATTTATGTTCGATATGTTACTTCAGCAATTCAAAGAAATTGTGATAAACGCTCAGGTATGAATGGCAAAGAACAAAAGGAGTTTATTGAAGGCTTATTCGATACTTATTTATATCGAGAATTGATAGAGCATGTTTCACCGGAGAGTAAAATAGTAAAAAAATTAAGTGTATTTTTACAAAATAAAAAAACAAATTCATGTTATATGTGCGGTAAAGGCATTTATTTTGTAAAAAATAAATTACCTATATTATTTGCAAAATTAAAGCAAAACAGATAGTTTATGGATATTGCGCAAATAAGTGTGAATTGTTTTTTGACAAGTGTGCCATTCCAACTTATTTACGTAGTGTTACCTTTATTGTATATGACTTTTACAATGCAAACAATGTTTTTGCCTGTTTACCCCAATCATAGGTGCAATCAGAGGCATTGCACTATTACACTGGATTATATTTTTCAAAAGTTTGTTCGTATTCTTAATTTATTATTTTTAGATTATTTTATTATATTTGCATTTATCAATTGGAAGTATGATATTTTGGGCAATTCAAAGATAATTGATTTTATTTATATATAGATGGAAGGCGGTTTTATCTAAACCTCCTTTTTCTCTTTTATGAATATTTCAAGCGTATATAGTCAAAAAGAGAGGTTATATATGAAAAAAGTAAAGATACTAGTTGGATTTATTATGGACGGCAAGGCTGGTGGTATAGATAAATACTTATTAAATTTTCTTGAGCAAGTCCATAATGAATGTGTTCAAGTGGATTTTTTGACAAATCATATTGATGCGAATTTAAAGCAAAAACTCGAACAATATGATTCTCATTTGTATGAAGTTGCAAATTTAAAACAACCTAATCTGCAATATCGGCAAATTTGTGACATTATTCAAAAGAATAAGTATGATGTTACATATTTTAATATTTCTACTGCCATTAGCCGTATAGGTCCACAGGCTGCTTTTGATTGTAATGTTCCTATTAGAGTCATACATAGTCATTCTACGGGAAATGATTGTTCAAATCCTTATAAACGGAAATTGTTGGATTTTCTTCATAATAAATATAAAAAACAGTTATACAAAACTGCAAATAGATTTTATGCCTGCTCAAAAAAAGCAGGTTTATGGATGTTTCCGGAGAGCATTGTAGAGTCGGATAAATTTAAAGTAATTCATAATGCAGTAGATACAAAGAAGTTTGCTTATAATATAAACACCAGACAGCAAATGCGAAAGAATCTTGGTGTTGAAGATAACTTTGTAATAGGTCATGTGGGAAACTTTTGTTATCCCAAAAATTATCCTTTTATTTTAGATGTTGTAGAAGCTGCAAGTAAACAGAACCCTAAGATACGACTTTTATTAGCAGGCACAGGACCTGACTTTGAGCATGTACAAAATCTGGTAAAAGACAAAAATCTACAGAATAAAGTAATATTTTTAGGACAACGTTCCGATATTCATGATATTATGCAGGCTATGGATGTTTTTCTTTTTCCTTCTCGTTTTGAGGGTTTGGGAATTGTATTAATTGAAGCACAGGCGTCTGGATTACCATGTGTGACTTCAACAGCTGTTCCATACGAAGCTGCGGTCACAAAATCCACTATATTTTTATCTTTGGATGATACCATACAAAAATGGGTAGATACTGTTTGCGGTTTTGAAACCTATGAAAGAGTGGATAAAACAGATGAGATTATTGCAGCCGGGTATGATTTGGCTGGGGAGAAGGAAGCCTACATGTCAATTATTACTTAATATATAAGGTAGTAGGTAATATTTTATAGGACAAAGTACCTTTCACAATTTTTGCTTTATACAAAATTTGCCACATATTATTTCATTTGTTTTAAGCATATGGAATAAGCAAATAGTAAATTTATCGTTTCTGATAGACGTTGAAGTATTTGTTGTTTTAGAGATTGCTATAAGGAAAAATGTGGTTTTATGTCAATGTGAATTCTTTAGAAAAATTTCGCAATGATGCATACTTGATTCAAATGGAGATTAGCGGATGATTGGTGGCAAGAATAGTGGTTAAGGAAAGTTTGCTGTAAAATATGAACTATCTCCATAGCTAACATAAAAACGGATAGATATTTTAATATCTATCCGTTTTTATGTTTTGAATCAAATGTTAGAATACTTTTTACCAATAAAATCACAGGATATAAGAGTTTTCCAATCTTAAACAGATGAAACTAAATATAGCAAACGGATTTTGCTTACAAATAGATGTTAGTGTTATGATATCATGGTAAATAAAAATGCCGATAAGAATAGAAATATGTAAAAAAACGGTTCTTGTAACGATTGTGATATCTATCAATGTATCCGGTGTAGAACAAAGAAGGAGATAGTGTTTTTATGAAAGACATATTGTAATTTTTTGTCTAGTAGCAATAAATGATATATTTAACTTTTGAGCATAATTGATATGTCTTTCATCATATATATCAATGTTAGTGCCTTTTTTTTGATGCTTACAGCTATATTATTTATGAATTCACCATTTTGTTTCTATTCTTTCATATTTACTAAATTTGACAGAGTGCGACAAATCTTATATAATATTGAAGGAAAAAATATGGAAAGAGGTATGAGTATGATGAAAAGTTCAGTAAAAAAGATTGGTGCCCTTGTAGCAGCTGCTGTAATGGTATGTGCTATATTTGTTGGATGTGGTAGTTCTAAATATGATACTTCCACTCCTGATGGTGCACTGATGACACAACTAGATGCGTTGAAGACAGGTGATTTCAGCCAACTGGAAGGTTATAGCAAGGAAGCTATTGAAGAAACTGGTTTTACAGAAGCACAATTGAAAGATTTGATGACTAGTTTGTTTGGTAAAAGTACATATACAGCTCAGAATGTTGAAACTGTTAGTGATACAGAAGCAAAGGTAACTGTTTCCGGTAAAGCAGTGGATATGTCTAAATTTATTCCTATCGTTTCTACTGAGTTCTTGGCTAAAGCAACAGAGTTTGCAACAAAGAACGATACAACTAATATGACTGCAGAAGAAGCGCAAAAACAAGTTATGGCATTGTTTATTGATGCAGCGAAAGCTAAAAAGTCTTCCATTGAATTAAAAGATGTTACTGTTACTGTGACTATGGAAAAGAAAGACGGTAAATGGGATGTAAGTTCAGACGATGATAATATGAACAGCTTAACAGAATTGTTAGCTGGCAGCACAACAGAAGAACTTGTTGAATCAATGCAAGGACTATTTGGCGGAAGTTTTGCTTAATGTATAACAAAATATATTAAAAAGTCCCCTTCGGAAACGAAGGGGACTTTTTAATATACAATTGCTCCGTACTTTGCAGCGATGGTATCAAGTGCTTCAGGTTCAATACAGCATTCAGAATCAATCAGTAGTCGACCTTGAAAATATCGAAGAGCAGCATCTAAAATAGGCAGCGATTCTGCTCTGACGGCAATAGGAAGCCGTGACATATGTCCGTATTCAGCCAACAAAAGCGCATCATCCATACTGTTTATTTCTACCAGAGCTACATTAGAACGTTCATCATCCAAATCTATAAAATCGTCTCCCAGACTGACAGAGCATTCAATCGGTTCACTGTAAGTTAGGTGGTCGCTTAAAAAGAAAGATTCACTTTCAATCGCAGCAGCATAATCGTCAATATCTTCCGTTTCCAGCTCTGAATGATAAAAATCATCCTGTCTGTTTTGAAGCATTCCACGTAAGGCGGCAATATGTTCAGGTGTTGTACCGCAGCAACCTCCAATAATAGTGGCTCCGGCTTCCATGAGAGATTCCATACGATAGGAAAATTCGTCCGGTGAAAGATAACCGTTTCCGCCGTTGTAGTGAGATGGGAGACCTGCGTTGGGTTTTGCAATAATGGGTACTCGAGAATGTTGAGCAATATCATTGATGAATTCCGTCATATCTTCGGGTCCAAAAGAGCAGTTCAGTCCGATTGCATCTACACCCATGGATTGCAGGGTTATCATAATAGGCAGTAAAGTGCCTCCTGTTGCGGTTTGACCGTTTTTATCTACAGTGATAGTAACAAAAACGGGTAAGTTGGTGCTGCGAGCAGCCAAAACAGCAGCTCTCATATCAGCCAAAGAGGTTTGGGTTTCAATGATAAAAAAATCTACTTCTGCCTCATCCAACACACGAATTTGCTCACGATATATTTCATAAATATCATCAAAATCAGCTTCTCCGTGGGGAGGAACAAAAAGCCCTGTAGGGCATAAGGAGCCGCCCACTAATATATTTTTAGGTTTGGCAACTTGTTTTGATAATGCTACCAATTTACGATTGAATTCTTCCACTTTATCTTCCAGACCATAGCGCGCAAGACAAGCTCTGTTTGCGCCAAAGGTGGGAGCATAAATTGCTTGTGCGCCTGCGTCAATAAATTCCTTCTGTAATTGCTGAAGGATAGATGGGTTTTGACAAATCCACTCCTCTACACACACATTGCGTGGCATACCGCGTTCCAATAAATTGGTTCCCGTAGCGCCATCCAGCAACAGAGGTAGGCTAAATGGAAATTTCATTTTAACACTCAACGCCTTTCCAAGATGTTTCTTCTACATAGATTCAGGTGTGGAAATTTTAAACATGTTTAATACATTGCAAATTACAGTAGAGGTTGCAATGCACAACGTGAGTCTTGCGTTTGTTAAATGTGGGTTGTCTCCTTTTACACGGCATGCATCATAAAATTTATGGAACAAAGTTGCTAATGTAATGACATATCTGGTAATACGTGCAGGGTCATAATCTTTTGCAGCTTCAATAATTTCGGATGTGTATGCGGATAAATGACGAATCAATTCCAATTCAGCAGGTGCGGTTAATAGACGTAATTCCTCATCCGTACATGGATAAGGTGTAATTCCGTCTGCCGCAAGTGCTTTTAAGATACTGCAAATACGTGCACGTGCATATTGTACGTAGTAAACCGGATTTTGAGAATCTTGCTTCACCGCAAGGTCCAAATCAAATTCCATTTGAGAATTGGCTTCTCTCATGTTAAATAGAAATCTGGCGGAATCCACAGGTACTTCGTCCAGTAAGTCTCCCAGTTGTATGGCTTTTCCGGTACGTTTGCTCATGCGTACTACTTCTCCGTTTTGTGTCAAGCGTACCAATTGCATCAAAATGACATCCAGTTTACTGCTGTCCAGACCCAATGCTTCCATAGCGCCTTTCATTCTGGCAACGTGACCGTGATGGTCTGCACCCCAAATGTCAATGCATAAATCAAATCCGCGTTTTACAAACTTATTGCGGTGATACGCAATATCGGCTGCAAAGTAAGTAGGATTTCCGTTTTGACGTACCAATACATCGTCTTTGTCTGAACCGAATTCGGTAGCTTTATACCAAAGGGCACCGTCTTTTTCGTAAGTATATCCGCGTTTTGTCAGCTCTTCGATGGTTTCCTGCAGTTCTCCATTTTTGTGTATGGTGCTTTCCAAAAACCATTGGTCATAGGTAATACCGTATTTTTTCAAATCTTTTTGCATTTTTTCTATATTATGAGGCAGTGCATATTCAATCAATGCCTGCTGACGAATATGGGAATCCACATGGATAAATTTGTCGCCGTTGATTGCTGCAAATTCAGCGGCACGGTCTTTGATATCTTCGCCCTGATAGCCGTCTTCGGGGAAAGGAACATTTTCTTCTCCCAAATACATTTGAAGATAGCGGGCTTCCAAAGAATTTCCGAATTTCTCAATTTGGTTTCCAGCATCATTGACATAGAACTCTCGCCAAACGTCATATCCGGCTGCACTCATAACAGAAGCCAAGCAGTCGCCCAAAGCGCCGCCGCGGGCATTGCCCATGTGCATAGGACCGGTTGGGTTCGCGGATACAAATTCAATCATTACTTTTTTGTTTTGACCAAAGTCGCTGTGACCGTAGTTGTCTCCTTCAGCGATGACTTCTTTTACAACGTCTACATAGAATTGCTCGTTTAAAAAGAAATTTAGAAAACCGGGTCCTGCAATTTCACATGATTTAAAATAGGAGCTGTCCAATACAATATGGGAAGCGACAGCTTCCGCAATTTTACGTGGAGCCAATTTAAATGCTTTTGCAGACACCATTGCAACATTGGTTGCCCAGTCGCCATGGGAACGGTCTGCCGGTACCTCAATGGTAAAATCGGGAATGGGTTCACTTGGCAGTTGACCTGCGGTGATTGCTTTTCCAATGGCCTCTATAATTAATGTTCTTAAATTTGCAGTAGATTGTTCTACAAGTTTTGACATGGGCGGTTAAGCCTCCTTTACCGTAATGATAATTTCGTTTTCACTTGCCAGGTTCGTGTCTAAATCCAGCGTATAATTTGCCTGTAGGGAACCGCCCTGGTCATTTAAGTCAATTTTTACTAGCTTTGTAAATACACCAAGCATCATACTTCCGAATTGTGTACCGTATTGGCATAAGTGGCGTTTGCCTTCTTCCAGTATTAAATTGGTGCGGTTTGCATTGTTACGCATCAGCGTAATCGCATGATTGGGCGTAATTTTTAACGTTGATGTTTGCATAGGCTGACCGGTTTCCTGGTCATATTCTTGATAGATGATGTAGCGGTTACCGCCTTTTTCGGCATAGGTACCCATTGTGGTTAAACAAATTTCCTCTGTTTCTCCATTTATTGTTTGCCTGTTGCAAATGGTAATTACGTGATTTTCTTCCATATATTTAACTTCATTCTTCCTTTTTATTTTACATGCTGCGATTGAGAAAAAGCCTCAATATCTATAAACTCTACTGTTTGTTCTACGTTTTGCTGTAAAAAGATGTTGGCAGATTCTGTAAATCCGTCTGTACTGTCGCTGACATAGAATGTACAGGTACCTTTGCGGCTGCGATTGGTGAGCAACCCTTGCTCCTCCAATATATCTGCTGCATGGACAGCAGTTTCTTTTCCGCTGTCCACTAAAAATACACCTTTGCCCATGACCTTTTCAATGGCATGATATAGAATCGGATAATGCGTACATCCTAAAATCAGAGTATCAATATCTGCATCCATGAAAGGCTGCAAATAATGTTTGATAACAGACAGAACAATGTCACTGTCCGGAGAAGTAAAGCCATTTTCAACCAAGGGAACAAATAGCGGACAGTCCTGCGCAAACACCTGAATATCGGGGTTGATTTCTAAAATTGCTTTTTGGTAAGAACCACTTTTAATGGTAGCAGTGGTACCGATAATACCAATCCGTTTCTTATGTGTGGCCAGACAAGCAGCCAAAGCGGTAGGTTTTAATACTCCGGTAAAAGGGAGTGAGAGGGCTTCTCCAATATGACCTGCCACTGAACTGACTGTGCCGCAGGCGGCAATAATCATTTTCACATTTTTGGACTGCAGGAACGCCATGTCTTGTTTTGCATATTTCATGATGGTTTCTTTGCTGCGCGTACCATAAGGCACACGTCCGGTATCCCCGAAGTAAACAATGTCTTCCTGTGGAAGAATACTCAAGATTTCTTTTACGGCAGTTAATCCTCCAAGGCCGGAATCGAAAATGCCAATTGGTCTGTTATCCATGTTGAATCTCAATCCTTACTTTCTCAGCTAGAATATAACGTTTATTATTTATCAAATGCAAATTGGATTATATGGTCCAGTAAGTGGCCATAGTCAATACCGCAGGCTTTCCAAAGCATGGAGTACATACTGATGGAAGTAAAGCCGGGTAATGTGTTAATTTCGTTGAGCAGAATTGCATTGTCGCTGTCACGAACGAAGAAATCCACACGTGACAAACCGCTGCAGCCAAGTGCACGGTATGCTTTTGCTGCTGTGTTGCAAATTTCTGCGGAAAGTTCGTCATCTAATGGAGCGGGTATGTAAACCTTTGAAGTTCCGTTTTTATATTTGTCTTCATAGTCATAAAATTCTGCAGAGGGCGCTATTTCACCAACAACAGACACTTTTGGAATGGCATTACCCATAACGGCACACTCTACTTCTTTTCCTACAATACATTCTTCAATTACAATCTTTTTATCTTCTTTTGCTGCAACGGCTACAGCTTTGTCCAGTTCCGCAGCATTTTTGGCCTTGCTGACACCAACAGAAGAACCTGCGTTTGC
This sequence comes from uncultured Oscillospiraceae bacterium, assembly GCA_900542375.1. Taxonomy (GTDB): domain Bacteria; phylum Bacillota; class Clostridia; order Oscillospirales; family Acutalibacteraceae; genus UMGS1071. The sequence continues at coordinate 24,732 of UQNI01000004.1, forward strand.
CGGTTTTACGAATACCGGATAGCCTCCCAAATCAGCCATAATATCTTCTTTTACTTGCTCTTTTACATTCTCGTAGTCGGAAGCATAAAACCACATAAAGTTTGCTTGGTCAATTCCTGCAGCTTCCAGAAGAATATTGGTGACCGCTTTATCCATACACACAGCAGATGCGAGGGTATCGCATCCTACAAAAGGAATACCGCTTAATTGGAATAATCCCTGAATGGTACCGTCTTCGCCATTTTTTCCGTGAAGTACAGGAAAAATAACATCAATACGAATTGCGGAAAAGCCATATTCTGTTTCCATTACAATTCCATGAATGCCTCTGTCCGGCGATAAAAATGCAGTACGGTTTTCAGAATGCTGCTCCCAAGTACCATTTTCAATTTCGTCCACATCACCGTTAAATAAGAGCCAATGACCTTCTTTGGTAATACCGAGCATAATAATCTCGTATTTATCCTTTGGAATGTTACGGATAATAGATGATGCGGAAAGCAAAGAAATTTCATATTCAGAGGAACAACCTCCAAAAATGACAGCAACTGTTGTTTTAGACATAATAGATACCCCCGTACTTTTGTTTCAATCAGAACTGACTTGATATACTTATTATATATAATGATTTAATCTATATCATACCATATTTTACGCAAAGCTTGCAAGCAGTTAGACGCAATGGAATGGCTGTAAGTATTTTAGTTTTTTATTGATGGTGCAGAACAGCTAAAACAGACGGATAAACGGTATAAAATGGTATATAAGGTAGACTTTTTATGATATATATGGTAATATTAGAAAAAGGACCAAAAACGCTCATTTTTTGTGATTTTTATGTAAAAAACAGATGAGAAAAAAAGTCTGATTTAGCTACCAAACTTTTGGAAGTATTCGTTCATAAGAAATCGACGGTAGGAGGAGAGATATGATTTCTGTGGAGCAAAGAATCAAACAGATTACACAGCCGAAAGGAGGGTATCTTTCTTCCCAACAGTTTGATATTATTACATTGGAGAATCACCATGCTTTGCATGCGTGCGAGAATATATCAAAAAAATTGATTGGACTTGCTGTAGATTATCTGACACAGGTTCAAACAGGTGTTCCGGTAGAAGAAGCATTTAAAGTTTCCTTGATAGGTGCGCATCTGGTGGGAGAAGACGCTTTTGCACAGCAGTATGCAGAACAAATCAGAGGATTAGATACTGACTCTATTTTTTATGCTTGCAAGCTGGTTGGTTACGATGTATGTTTTAGAACAAGTGTATTGTCATATAAGCCGGTTCATTTGATTTGTGCAGATCAATACACGATAGAGAATATCTATCATATGGTGAATCGGAGTTTAGCATTTATCCAAACATATGGACCTGTTACCAAACGCAGAATTACCTTTGATGGAGGATATACAGATTTCATCTCCGCAGGATACGGAGATTTTTTAACAAAAGAAACGTTATGGGATTTTAAAGTATCGACAAAGTCGCCTACAAACAGTCACGCTTTGCAGCTGCTGATTTATTATCTTATGGGGTTACGGTCAATTTATCATGTGAATTTTGAAACCATACAGAATCTTGGAATTTTTAATCCCCGTTTAAATTGTGTTTATCTTATGAAAATAGAAGATATACCCAAAAATGTTATAAATGAAGTGTCGGAAAAAGTAATTGGATATTTTGAATAATCCAATGAAAGTGTTACGGACATAATTTGTCTTGACAAGATGTAATATATTGATTGCATCAAAAGAATTTCCTTGCATGCCTGTTGCATAAAGGCTGAAAATGTAGTATAATTGCCAATGAATATTTTAAAGTTGTAAGTACTATTTTCATTTTGACATAAATAAAACGGAATGCTACAACGCAAAACGAGCAGGAGTGATTTTTTTGATGCAAGAGGCCTTTGACCTTATCGTAGAAAAAACTGCGGAAGCCCTGAAAAAACAAGGCTTTGAACAGTCTAAAGATTTTGAGGACGATTTAGGACCGGCAGTATTATTTGTAAATAAGGATGCAGCTTACAGTATTGTATTTAAAACAAATGACAATATGTTTGAACTGCGCAGTACAAACATGACAGATGATGGTCCAAACAGCAGCTGGAAATCTGTTTCAAACTGGATATTTGACCCGGAACAGGATACTTTGCGTGAAGCAGAGGCAATCGCTACAGATTTTATTGAAACTGTAGAAGGTCCAAGCCGCCTGGAGGAAATAAGAAAAGCACAAAGACAGGCGTTTAAAGATGATGATAACAACCCCGGACCGTTGTTCTTTTTTAAACGTTTGGTTAATATATTTCCTGACTTAAAAGAACAAATTAATGAAGAACGTACTTCCTACGTAGGATTCCGTTCCGTAACATTTGCAAAAGAATTTGTAGTACCCAAAGTAGAAAATTTGGCTATCAAGAAAAAAGAGTCTGCAGCTTTTAAGAAAATGTGCGAATTACTAAACGAGTTTTATAAAAATGGTGATTTGGACGTTCGTTCCATCATTACCATGGTTATTCTAAACGGACTGAGTGATACAGCTGTACAGAACATTATGGAACAAGCAGACCCTATGCTAAAAAAAGGATATAAATACGGTGTGAAATGGAAAGGAAAAAAAGCAAAACCTGAACGTGAGAAACTGAAAGACAGACGCGGTTCAAGGTCATCTTCCGAAGCACCGAAAAGACTTTGATTTTTTAGAAGCAATGGCACAGTTGTCCGAAAGGGGAGCTTTTGCCGTTGCTTTTTTATTACTTTTGGGAGAATTTGAAAAAATTCGTACAAAAGGCTTGACCTAAGGATTTGTTTATGTTAACATATTACTACCTCGCATTAGGGGTTATTTTTTTGTGCCCTTTTTTTGAGGGAGGCCATGGGCAGTTCGCTTATGAATTAGCCTAAATTTTTTCCGTGCAACGGGAGGTGCCGTCATGAGAGTGAAAATCACATTAGCTTGCACAGAGTGCAAACAAAGAAACTACAACACAATGAAGAACAAAAAGAACGATCCGGACAGACTTGAAATGAACAAGTACTGCAGATTCTGTAGAAAGCACGTGCTTCACAGAGAGACCAAATAGGTCGGAGGAACATTAATTATGGCTGAGACGAAACCAAATGTGTTTGTCAGGTTTGGAAAAGGTATTGCTAGATTCTTCCGCGATGGTAAGGCTGAGGTTAAAAAAGTTGTTTGGCCAAAGCCGTCAACTGTATTTAAGAATGCCGGTATTGTTCTTTTAATTATCGTCGTTCTTGGTGCGTTTATCTTCGGTCTTGATACATTATTGATGTATCTGTTAGGGCTTATTATGAACATTGCCCACTAGATATTGGACGGAGGATGGTACAATGCCTGAAGAAGCAAAATGGTATGTTGTTCATACTTATTCTGGGTATGAAAACAAGGTTGCCTCAAACCTAGAAAAAACGGTGGAAAATCGCCATATTCAAGACTTAATCCAAGAAATTCGCGTACCGACCGAAATTGTTACCGAAATTAAAGATAACAAGAAACGTGAAGTGGAACGCAAAATTTTTCCCGGTTATGTACTTGTAAAAATGGTTTTAACAGATGAGTCTTGGTACGTAGTACGCAATATTCGCGGCTGTACAGGATTTGTTGGTCCATCTTCAAAGCCAATTCCGCTTTCCGATGAGGAAATTGCCAGACTTGGCGTTGAAAAGAAAGAGGTTGAGGTTTCCTACGGCGTTGGTGATACTGTTAACATTATTGATGGTCCGCTTGACGGATTTACCGGTATTGTTGAAGAGATTGACGTTGAGAAAAACTGTGTCCGCGTAACAGTATCTATGTTCGGACGCGAAACACCGGTCGAGCTTGAGTTAGACCAAGCAGAAGCGGTGGAATAATTTTATGTTGGTAATCAGCGGGCAACCGCTCATTATGTATGGGGGGTATACCCCAAAGGAAACAATATGTTTTCCTAAGTGGGAGGAACAGACAAAATGAATACTGTTCCGCCATTTACCACGAATTTTGGAGGTGCAAAGAAATGGCTCAAAAGGTAGCGGGCTTTATTAAGCTACAGATACCTGCCGGCAAGGCAACACCGGCTCCACCAGTTGGTCCAGCTCTTGGTCAACACGGTGTAAACATTATGTCTTTTACAAAGGAATTTAACGAGCGTACAAAAAATGATGCAGGTATGATTATTCCTGTTGTTATTACTGTTTATGCAGACCGTTCATTTACCTTTGTCACCAAAACCCCACCGGCTGCAGTTTTAATTAAAAAAGCTTGCAGCATTGAAAAGGGTTCTGGTGAACCAAACAAGAACAAGGTTTCAAAAATTACTCGTGAGCAATTACAAAAAATTGCTGAGACAAAAATGAAAGACTTAAACGCAGCTAACATTGAGACAGCTATCAGCATGATTGCCGGTACTGCTCGTAGCATGGGCGTAGAAGTTGTAGATTAATCACCCGGGTGGGAGGAACACCGTAAAATCCGATTTTACCACTCAATAGGGAGGAAAAGCAATGAAACACGGTAAAAAATACGTTGATAGCGCTAAGCTAATCGATCGTGCTAAACTTTATGATACTACTGAAGCGCTTGAACTTTGCGTAAAAACAGGTTCCGCTAAATTTGATGAATCCGTTGAGGTTCACGTTAAATTAGGCGTTGACAGCCGTCACGCAGACCAACAGGTTCGCGGTGCTATTGTATTGCCAAACGGTACAGGTAAATCTGTACGTGTTGTAGCAATCTGCAAAGGCGACAATGAAAAAGCTGCACAAGCTGCAGGTGCTGAATATGTTGGCGCAGAAGAGCTTGTACAAAAGATTCAAAATGAGGGTTGGGTAGACTTTGATGTTCTGATTACAACTCCTGATATGATGGGTCTTGTAGGTCGTTTGGGTAAAGTGCTTGGTCCTAGAGGCCTAATGCCAAACCCAAAAGCAGGTACAGTTACACCTGATATTGGTAAAGCTGTAACAGAAGCAAAAGCCGGTAAAATTGAATATCGTTTGGATAAAACAAACATTATTCACTGCGTAATCGGCAAAGTTTCTTTTGGTGCTGAAAAACTTCAAGCAAACTTTGATGCTTTGTTAGAAGCTATTATTAAAGCAAAACCTGCTGCTGCTAAGGGTCAATACATCAAATCTTGCGTTGTTGCTTCAACAATGGGTCCTGGTGTTAAAATTAACCCAAGCAAATTTGCTCAATAAGATAAAAGTTGACAGTCTGAAAAGACTGTGTTATTATACTCTATAGCTGTACTTTATCCAAAGACAGCGGGTGCTTATGCGTAACAGAGCTTTACTGCTCTACCCGCCGAGGAAAAAGCACAATATACATTTGTATCCTTATATTTATGTGTATTTGCCTTTCCTGCCTTTATAAAGTAGGAAAGGCTTTTTGTGTTATGGATAATGGACTGCATCTCATATTGCGGAGGTGAATACATTGCCAAGTGAAAAAATTCTTGAACAAAAGAAACAAGCAGTTGCTGAGTTAAGCGCTCACTTAAAAGAAAGCTGTGTTGGTGTTATTGTTAACTACAGCGGCATTAATGTTGCTGATGACACTAAGCTTCGTAAAGAACTGCGTGAAGCAGGCGACACCTATGTTGTTGTTAAAAACACATTGTTGTCTCGTGCTTTGAAAGATGCCGGAATTGAAGGTCTTGATTCTGTACTGGAAGGCACTACTGCGATTGCGTACAACAAAGAAGACTATGTTTCCGCAGCTAAAATCCTCTCTAAATATGCAGAGGATCACAAGAATTTTACAATCAAAGCAGGTTTTATCGATGGCAGCGTTGTAGATGTAAATGCTGTTAAAGAACTAGGAAACCTACCTTCCAAAGAAGTTTTGGTTGCAAAAGCATTGGGTGGCTTAAACGCACCTATTTCCGGCTTTGCTACTGTGCTTAACGGTACATTGAAAGGCCTTGTTGTTGCATTAAATGCAATTGCAGAAAAACAAAGCGCATAAAGCGTAATAAATGAAAAATGATTTAATGATATTATTGGAGGTACTACCATGTCTGAGAAAGTTACACAATTGATTGAAGATGTTAAAGCTCTTACTGTTCTTGAGCTATCCGAGCTAGTAAAAGCTCTTGAAGAAGAATTCGGCGTTTCCGCTGCTGCTCCTGTAGCAGTTGCTGCTGCTCCTGTAGCAGGCGGCGCAGCTCCAGCTGGCGAAGAGAAAACAGAGTTTGATGTTGTTTTGAAAGCAGCTGGCGCAAACAAAATCAACGTTATTAAAGTTGTTAGAGAAGTTACTGGTCTTGGCCTAAAAGAAGCAAAAGAGCTTGTTGATGGCGCACCAAAAGCAGTTAAAGAAGGCATTTCCAAAGATGACGCTGATGCAATGGCAGCTAAACTAAAAGAAGCTGGCGCAGAAGTAGAAGTAAAATAATTTTACTTCTTGATAAAAGAGAAGGTTGGTTTATTCCAGCCTTCTTTTTTTATTTTCAAATGTTTTCATGTACTTAATTTTTGCTTCAGTCGAATTATTATTCATAGAATTTATCGCAGTAAAAAAAGAAGATACTATGTATCTTCTCTTTTTATTTGTTTTATTTTATTATGCATCTTTTATCATTGTAATACTGCTTCCGCCATTTTTGGAAGGGTGCACCTGAATTTGGGTGGCAATACGATTTTTTAACTCACTGACATGAGAAATAATTCCTACGGTACGTCCCATTTTTTGAATTTGTGACAATGCTTTCATGGCAGTATCTAAAGTATCTTGATCCAGCGAACCGAATCCTTCATCAATAAAGATGGAATCTAAACGGACACTTCCGGAATAAGATTGTACCACATCGGAGAGACCAAATGCCAGAGACAAGGAGGCGAGAAATTGTTCTCCGCCTGAGAGGGTTTCTATTGACCTGGGGGCTCCTGTAAAGCCGTCTAATACCTCTAAATCCAGTCCGCTTTTGGCATTTCCTCCGGCAGAGCCTTCTAAGCGTCTTAAACTGTAGCGGCCACGGCTGAGAAGAGAAAAGAACTCGTTAGCATAAGTTAATATATCGTCCAGCATAATTCCGAGTATAAATTGCTGCAATGGAATCTTTTTGAGGTTACCACCTGACAATAATTGATATAGGCGGCTCGCTTGTTCGTATTGTGCTTCTGTTTCTTTGCTGTTGCTGGTAATTTCTTGTAGCTGCGCGAGCGCTTTTTGCGAGTTTTCCAGTTGCTGTGTCTGGGCGCCAATTTTCAGAGATAGTGCATCATGTTGCTGTTGTAATTGTATATATTCTGTTTCCAAAGGGACAATGTTAGGTTCAGCTTGTCCCTGCAATTGTATGGTCAGTTGCTGCAGTTGCTGCAGAATTGTTTGCACCTGTGTGGTGTAATCTTGAATCGTATGTTCTAATTCCTGCATTTCTTGTACAGACATGCGCAGAGGCTCTAAATCGGAATCTATATTGATATTTAGCATATTTTCAACAGTTTCCAGTTGTTTTGTGAATACTTGTTTGCTTTTCTCCTCTGTTGCTATGGCTTCAGCTTGAACAGAGGCGGCATGTTCCAAGTTTGCTTTCTCTACAGCTATTTGAGAACACGTTTCCATCCATTTTGTATCCCAAAGGGCAGTTTTTTCCTTCAGTTGTTTTAATGTGTGTTGCGTAGTGTTCCATTCTTTTTCTGCATTTGCGATACCGACTGGAAGTTGTATGGAGCTGTTTAATTCTTTGATAGAAGCTTCAATGACTGCCAATTGTTGCTGATGAAACGCAATTTCTTCTTTTTTCTGTTCGTAGGTTTCTTTTAAACGGGATTGTTCATCTGATAATTTCTGAAAACGTTCTTCTGATTTTTTTCGTGTTGCAATCAATGCTTCTGATTTCTGTACCTGCTCTGCTTGTTCCTTTATTTGTATTTGTAAATGCTCATAATCGGTAGGAATTTCTTGACATACTTCTAAAGCAGTTTTCAATTGATTTGTTTTCTCGTCCAATACAGCTTGTGCATGGCTGAATGTTTGCAAATATTGTCGATAGTCTGTTTGCAATTGCTCTAATTCTTCTCTGAGAGCAGAAAGTTGTGCAGCGTCTGTTGATTCTGAACTGCTTTGTACAGCCGGTGCAGGGTGATGAAGGGAGCCGCATACGGGACATGGCTTATTTTCCTGTAGCTCCTGTGCCATTACCAGGGCTGTTTGCTCTAAAACAGCTGTTTGTATGTGTGATACTTGCTCTTGTTTTTGTGCAATGATATGTTCTTTTTCCTGTTTGATAGCAAAGGAAGAGTCAAATATTTGTTTTGCTTTTTCATGTTCTGTTTTGATTTGAGACCATGTAAGATATTGCTGTTCATATGTTTGTAAGATAAGCAGTTGTTCTTTGTATTCGGGTAATCGCTGATATTCTGTGTCGATGGATTGCAGATATAGAATCCCTTTTTGCATTCGTTCTTCTATCTGAGTTATTTGCAGTTGTATTTGAGATTGCTCTGTATCCTTTTTTTCAATTATTTCTTGTATTTCTTTTTGCTGAATATTCAGAGCGTCAATTCGTTTGAGTGCTTGTATGCTTCGTTCCAAATCAGGAAGGATTTTTTCCAGCTGAACCATTTGTTCCTTTTGCTTCAAAACATTCTCTTGCTGTTCTTCCAGTTGCTTTTGATACAATTGTGCTTGTCCAAATGTTTGTTGCACAGTTTGATAGGCTGTACGTTTTTCTATAGAAGCCTTTTTTGCAGTTTGATAATTTTGCCAATATGGATATATTTGTTCGATTTGCTTTGCAAAAGAAAGAAGTTTCTTTTTTTTCTCTATAGTTGGAGCGTAATCATGCAGATTGCTTTGTTTCCGTTCCAATTCTTTTTTTTGTATGATTTTTTGCTGTAATTCTTTTGCTTGGTTCAATTGTTCCAAGGTATCTTTTACTGTTTTTTGCAGTTGTTTTAATTCCGTTTGAGAAGCACATAAAGCAGAGTTGCTCTGAATACATTTTTCTTCCAATGCCTCCATAGTTTCTGCTTCTTCGCGCTCTAATAAAGCGGTTTTTGTGGCATATAATTCTCCCACCTCTTTCGATAGCATGTTCGCATGCTGTTTCATTTTATCTGTAATTTTTGACCACATCTGTGTGGCAAACAATGTTTGCAAAATTTCCGCTTTACCGTTGGAATTGGCACGGAGCAGTTTTAGAAAATCCCCTTGCGGCAATACAATCACTTGAGAAAATTGTTCGCAGGTCAGTCCAAGCAATCGCTGTGCATAGTCGCGCACTTTGGTTTCACTGCCGCTGACCAGCAGTTCCCATTGAGCCTGTTTATCGGTGGGCAAGCCATCAGTGAGGCGATAACAAATGTGTTCTTCCCTGATATCTCGTCTGCCGCTTCCTCTTACATAATATACAGACTGTGAACGATAAAAGCGGTAGACTTCACTGCCTAACTGAAAGGAGAAATCAACAGAGGTACTCAAGGCATCATCTGCAGCAGTGCTGCGCATACTGGACCAACTTCTGCGTCCTCCTGTTGCTTTGCAATATAGAGCAAAGCACATAGCGTCCAGAATGGTTGTTTTTCCGCCTCCCGTGGAGCCGGTAATTAAAAAGATAGGATTTTCTCCCAACGAAGAAAAATCAATGGTTGTAGATTGAATATAAGAGCCGAAGCCTTGCATGGTAATGGAAATGGGTTTCATAACTAATACGAACCTCCCTTCTGAATCATATTGTTACATTTTCTATTCTGTTTTCTATATTATGAATTGGCTTGTTCCTCTTTTAATTCTGTGAAGAGTGTTTGAAATAATGCTTCATCTTCCTTGGTAGGTTCTGTACCGCAAATCTGCTGCAAGAATTGTGAAAATACGGTCATTTCATTGATGGTGCGGTTTTGTATCGTTTGACGCAACATTTTTTGTTCCCCTGATAATTCTGTGTGCAGCCAATTGCAATGTACGGAAAGCACATTGGGAAAATAGGGGCGAAGTTGTTCCAATGGCATATAAACAGGAGTATCATTGGTAAGCTCCACGGCCAAATAGTCCTCAGACGGAGTTGTTTTGCCAAGAGTAATTAATTCCTCCAGTGTTCCTGTTACCGTACGCATATCACGCAAGGTTGAGATAGGAAGTAAAGTTATGGTATTGCTTTGTTTTGTAATATCCAGCAGTGTAAGCGATTTTTTGTGATGTTCTTCATCAAACGAATACTTTAAAGGCGAACCGCAATAACGTCCGTATTCACCCACGCGTTGGGGGCCATGCAGATGTCCCAAAGCAGTATAATCAAAACTTTGAAACAAAGAAGGCGGGACTTCTCCGCTGCCGCCTACGTAAATGGCGCTTTCGGAATCACATGTTTGGCTTCCGGCAGCAAAACAATGACCTACCAAGATGTTAATTGCATTTTGGTCCATATTGTCTTGTATGGCGGAAAGTACTGCTTGATATGCCATGGGAAATCCTTGAATGGATTCATCTTGAAAATATTGACGTACGTCAGCAGGTTCTATGTAGGGAAGCAAATACAGATGCAATGTTTCGCTTCCCTTTGTAAGTACCACAGGGGAAAACACGTCTTCTAATTTGGTAGCAATGTAGATACCGCTGCTGCGCAGCATGGAAGCTCCCACTGCAATACGGTCGGCGCCATCATGATTTCCTGAAATGACAGCAAAGGGGATTTGGAGCCGGCTCATTTCAGTTAACACTTTGTCAAACATACGAATTGCTTCTACAGGTGCAATTTGTCTGTCAAAAATATCTCCTGCTAATATTACACAATCGGGCTGCTCTTTTTGCACAGTGGGAAGGAATATTTCTTTGAGAAAGTGTGCTTGGTCTTGGAGTAGAGAACGTCCATAAATCATTTTTCCGAGATGCCAGTCAGAGGTATGGAGTATTTTCATCATATCAGGCTCCTTTCTGTCATTTTTTTCTGCGGGTGCCACGTTTGGGGGAAGAGAGGGTCAGGGAATCCAGTGCTACGATTTGTTCAAATACCGCAATATGACGATTGTTCATAGCACGGTCAACATGTTGTGCTCCAAAAAACCACTGTTTGTATGTCACTTGCACGAGAATTTCCTCGAAAAAGGCGTGCAAAGCAGAACGATGAATATCTTGCCTCATGCCGGACACTACATGGTTTGGGCATGGCTCATGAGTAATAATATAGTCTACTGTCAACTGATGATTAAACAAATGTTTTGCCCCTGCAATCATTTCTTGACGGGTTGGCATTTCTTCGGGCCACCATCTGCCGGTTTCCATATAGACTTCTTTTTCTTCTGTTTCTCCGCCGCCAAAGGCGAAAATGCTGTGTCCCTCTATTTCAAATATTTCTCCGCGCATTAGATGAAGAATATTGGGACGTATCTCGTGTACTGTTCCTTGGTTCCATCGTTTGGTAGGATAAGCGTTTAGTAAATCAAAATTTTCATGGGTACCATCCACGAATAAGATGGTATATGGTTTTTGACTTAATCGTTCCAGCTGTTTTTCTTCCTTTTTTCCACCGTTCCAGATGAAGCCAAAGTCACCGCAAATGATGAGATAGTCTTCGGAAGTAAATTTTTTGGTCTGTTCTGTTTCAAAACGATTGATATCTCCATGCGTATTTCCGGTAATGTAAATCACACGGACCCTCCTTATCCTGAAATTTGTTCCAATTTGTTAACAATCTGAAAAATCCCTTTTCATTTAGAAAAGGAACTGGTATACTTAATTTTAGATGAAATTTCGACATGTTTTTTATTCAATTTGATTATAATCATCATATCATAACGGAGGCAAAATTTCCATGAAAAAAAAGATAGTTCCATGCATCGCATTTCTGTTTGTTGTTTTCATGATGATACCTGCATTATCTGCTTCAGCTGCGGTATTTAATATTGATTTTGAAACAAAATCCAAAGGAATTTATATGGCTAACCTAGACACGGATACTGTAGTTTATGAAAAGGATGCGGATTTACGGTTAGAACCGGCCTCTTGTACCAAAATTATGACGTATATTGTGGCAGCAGAGCATATCAGTGACTTAGAGGGGACAAAAATTACAGTTAGTGACTATATTGAGCCAACATTAACAGGCACAGGAAGTTCTATGGCGGGCGTTATTACAGGTGAAGAATTAACAGCACTGCAACTGTTGAATTTGATGATGGTGCCTTCGGGAAATGATGCTTCTTTAGTACTTGCAGAATATGTGGGTGGATTAGAAACAGGTGCAACGGGAGATGAAGCTGTCAAAAATTTTGTGCAAATGATGAATGATAAGGCAGCTGAACTTGGATTAAGCAATACACATTTTAACAATCCACACGGATTACACGATAATGAACATTACACCACTGCTTCTGATTTATATCAAATTACAAAATATGCATTGACATTACCCCATTTTTCAGATATTACCTCTCAAACTTATTATACTTTACCTGCTACGAATAAAAGCGCAAAATCAAGAACAGTATATACTACCAATAAGATGATTTCAGAAAATACAGCGGATAATCCATATTATTATCAATATGCAAAAGGTATTAAAACAGGCTCTCATGATCAGGCCGGTTATTGTTTGGTTTCCAGTGCGATATATGATGGCTATACTTATATATGTGTGGCACTTGGGGCTCCTTCCGTAGATGCCAATGGAAAAGAAATAGAAGAACGCGGAGAGATGATAGATTCTAAAAATTTGTACCGTTGGGCTTTCACGACTTTGGAGCAAAAGGACATTCTGAAAAGTACAGATACGGTTGCGGAAGTGAAAATAGACTATGTTTGGAATCAAGACAGATTGTTGCTGTCGCCCGAAAAAGATTTCTCCACCATTTTACCGTCCGATGTTGATCCCAGCAGTGTAATGATGACTACAAATTTACCGGAAAAAGTAGAAGCACCCGTAAAAAAAGGAGATGTCATTGGTACTGCTACACTCAGTTATGCGAATCAAGAATTGACCACGATTAACTTAGTGGCAGCGGAATCTATGGAAAAAAGTCAATTGCTGCAAATTGGAAGTGTAATGAAAGATATTTTTAGTTCTCTTTGGTTCATTATTATTGCAAGTATTATTGGCGTTCTTCTGATTGTTTACATTACACTTACACTGCTTTATAAAAGTAAAAAGAAAAAGATGCGTAAAGTGAAGAAATATAGAAAAATGTAAGAATATTTCTCTATTGACAGCAGTAAAGAAATCTTATAAAATAAACGTTGCGAGCAGACTGAACAGTCGCGGGTATAACTCGAAAGGGTGTACCTGAGGAAAGTCCGAGCTCCGCAGGGCAGAATAACGGCTAACGGCCGCCGGGGGCGACCCTAGGGATAGTGCAACAGAGAGATACCGCCCGGTTTTACCGTGGTAAGGATGGAAAGGCGAGGTAAGAGCTCACCAGCGTGTAGGAGACTATACGGCTATGTAAACCCTATTCGGAGCAACACCGCAGAGAAACAAGATAGCGCTTGCCCGGCGCGTTTCGAGAAGGTGGCATGAGCCGTGGTGGCAACACCCGGCCAAGATAGATGACTGTTCACGACAGAACTCGGCTTATAGGTCTGGTCGCAATAAAGCACGCTTCCCATTTGGGAAGCGTGCTTTATTTTTGGTCGTGTCTCCTTGTTGAAATAAGTTCACATATGCAATCATTACCTCAATAGGCAGGCCGGCATTTCTCATGCAAATTTCCAACTCTACCCATTTCAAATCCCTTCCTGATAGTTGCGTATACCGCCAGCGGTTCTTGTAACTTCCGGTATTATTTTTATCTGTTCATAATAACGCAGGGGATTCTGACTGATATGATATTTTTCTGCTACTTCTGTAATCGTCATTATCTCATCTCCTCTTTTATATTTACATTATATAAATTGGAGTTTACTCTAAGTCAAGATATTTCTTATATTTTTTATTAAGATATCACTCTGTTGATTTTAATAAAAAAGGCAACGTAAATGTTTTACGTTGCCTTTTTTGGAGTATTTAAAATAGCAGGTATGTGGGGACGTATGTATATAAAAAAGGAAAAAGCCAATTATCATTTGATAATTGGCTTTTTCCGAGCATTTAGTTGCTCGTCACCCTATCGAACAACCGGCTGCAACCTCCAAGAAGAAAAATTATTCTTCGTCTTTCTTAATTGGAGTACGATCGAATGTTGTAACAGGAGTAAATTTTTCCTCAAGTGGATCGATTTGAATTTGCATAAATTCTTGGTAAGAAGTCTCAACAAGATTGAAGTCAGCACGGTCAAGACCAGCAATTTCTTCTTCTTTATGAGCACGTAGACCCATTGTGTATTTCAATACGAAGAACACAATAGCCATAACAGCAGCACCCCATGCCAAGATAGCGGCAATACCTAGGCATTGAACGCCGAAGAATTGCCAGCCATGGCCGTAGAATACGCCACTTTCAGTAGAGAATAAACCAGTTAAGATAGTACCGGCTGCACCACAGAAGCAGTGTAGACCAACAGCACCAACCGGATCGTCAACTTTAAATACTTTGTCAACCAATTCAATACCGAATACCATTACGAATGATACGATTACACCGATGCAGAAAGCTCCCCATGGCTCAATTTGGTCGCAGCCAGCTGTAATAGCTACCAGACCTGCCAAAGGTGCGTTTAACATCATGGAAACGCTTGGTTTTTTGTATTTAATCCAAGTAATAAATAGAACTGTTACTGTAGAAGCTGCAGCTGCAATGTTAGAGGATAGGAATACATTAGATGCTGTTACCATGGTATCTGAATCTGCAACAATGGTGGAGCAGCCGTTAAAGGCGAACCAACCGAACCATAGAACGAATGTACCCATACCTGCTAATGTAAGAGAATGAGCTGGCATTTCTCTGGATTTTTTGTTTTTGTCGTATTTACCAATACGTGGGCCAAGAATAGCAGCACCAACAAGAGCGATGATACCGCCAAGACCGTGAACAGATGCGGAACCTGCAAAGTCATGGAAGCCCAAGTCTGCAAGCCAGCCGCCGCCCCATGCCCAGTGACCAGCAACAGGGTATACAAAACCACTGATGATAGTACTGTAAATGAGGAATGATTTAAAGTTAACTCTTTCCAGCATAGCTCCGGAAACAACCGCTGCGGTTGTAGCACAAATAGCACCGTGGAACATAACATTTGCATAGCTAGGAATTGTTGGATTGATATCCGGATAGCTGTGCATAGCTACAAAGTTAAACTCACCAATAAATGGATTACTGTTACCAAACATAATACCATAGCCGAATGCCCAGAAAACAAGGGAAGCAATGGCAAAGTCTAGCAAGTTATCAATCCAAGCTGTGCTTGAATTTTTAACTCTTGAGAAACCGGTTTCTAGCAATGCGAAACCACTATGCATAAAGAAAATAAACATAGTTCCGAATAGAACCCACATGGTATCTATTGCTGAAATTTCCATAGTTTTCTACCTCCAAACAAAATTGTGTAATGCATTTTTGTTTATACATATGCTTACACATATGTAGTCGCAAAAACAAAACGATTACTTTACGCTAAATAATAGTCTGCCATATGATGGAAACGGCCAATATTTGTCGCCCACCATACCTTCAAGTCTGTCTGCAATGGAGCGGGTAGCTTCCATTTGCATGAAAACAGCATTTCTGTAAGCGTATGCTGCGTCCTTCACATCGGTAATCTTTTCGGCCATTTCTACATTCTCTTCCAGCTTTTTGCAATTCTGGAACAAAGCATAGGAAAGGTCGGAAAGGTCTTTTAATAGGGATTCTTCCAGCTGGCAGTTTAAGTCTAAGTTTAGCTGTTTTTTTGCAAGAGCAGCCTCACTCAAATCTTTTATGTATGCACATACCGCCGGAGTAATATCCCGCTTAACCATGTCAATCATAGTTAAGGCTTCTATGTGAATCTGTTTGAAGTAGTTCTCGAGGGTGATTTCATAGCGAGAACGTATCTCCATTTCAGAAAGGACACCGTGTTTTTCAAAAAGCTCGATGTTTTGCTGATGAATGTAATATGGAACAGCATCAGCAACGGAAGGTAAGTTTAACAATCCGCGTTTTTCTGCTTCTTTTACCCACTCTTCAGAGTAGTTATTGCCATTAAAAATGATACGTTTGTGATTTTTGATGGTCGTACGAACCAAATCACTCAATGCAGATTGGAAATCGTCTGCTTGTTCCAATTCATCTGCAAATTCACAAAGAACATCGCCGATTGCGGTGTTTAAAATAAAGTTTGTGCAGGCAATAGATGCAGAAGATCCTAACATTCTAAACTCAAACTTGTTGCCGGTAAAGGCAAACGGAGAAGTTCGATTTCTGTCCGTAGTATCTTTTGCAAAAGAGGGAAGCCCATCCACACCTACTTCCATGTAGGAAGTTTTTTGTGCTTGATATACGCTGCCATCTTCAATACATTGCAGAATTTCGGTTAATTCATCTCCCAAAAAGATTGAAATAATAGCAGGTGGGGCTTCGTTAGAACCCAAACGGTGATCATTTCCGGCAGAAGCCGCAGAAAGTCGAATTAAATCTTGGTGTTCATCAACAGCTTTGATGATTGCCACTAAGAATAGTAAGAATTGCGCATTGTCTCTTGGAGATGCTCCCGGCTCTAATAAATTTACGCCGGTATCTGTGGCCATAGACCAGTTATTGTGTTTTCCGCTGCCGTTTACACCTTTAAATGGTTTTTCGTGCAGCAAACATGCAAGATTATGTTTTGCAGCAATTCTTTTCATAACCTCCATAATTAATTGATTATGGTCGGTTGCGACATTACTGGTTGTGAACAACGGAGCCATTTCATGTTGACCGGGAGCTGCCTCATTGTGCTTTGTTTTAGATGGAATACCAAGTTTCCAAAGTTCTTCATCTAAATCTTTCATGTAAGCGGAAACTCTTGGTTTAATTACACCAAAGTAATGGTCTTCCAGTTCCTGACCTTTTGGTGGCCTGGCTCCCAAAAGAGTTCGACCGGTATACAAAAGGTCTTTCCGTTGATTATAAACAGATTTGTCAATTAAAAAATATTCCTGTTCGGCGCCTACAGTCGTTAATACATGCTTTGCGCCGGTTGGATTGCCAAATAGATTTAAAATACGCATTGCTTGCTTATCCATAACATCCATTGAACGCAGCAATGGTGTTTTTTTGTCTAAAGCTTCTCCTCCATAGGAGCAAAATGCGGTTGGTATACATAAAGAGCCGTCTTTGATAAACGCATTTGAAGTTGGGTCCCAAGCAGTATAACCGCGTGCCTCAAAGGTAGCGCGTAAACCGCCGGACGGAAAACTGGAAGCATCCGGTTCACCTTTAATCAGTTCTTTGCCGGAGAACTCCATAATGACTTTACTGTTATCAATAGGAGTCAAAAAGCTGTCATGCTTTTCGGCAGTAATACCGGTCATTGGCTGGAACCAGTGTGTGTAGTGTGTTGCACCATGTTCCAAGGCCCAATTTTTCATAGCATTTGCGACAGAATTGGCCACGTGAATATCAAGTGGTAATCCGTCTTCACGGGTCTTTTTTAAAGATTTATAAATCTCTTTTGGCAATCTGGCACGCATAATATCATCATTAAATACCAGCGCTCCAAACATCTCAGGAACTTTGCACATAGATTTCACCTCGTCCATAAGAGTCAAGGAATAACTCCGTTCACTTCCTTCCGTAAATATGTAGTTATAACCAAAAAAGAGCACTATAGTGTTTTTCTACTACAGAACTCTTACTTTGCTTATAGGTTTTATTATAAGATAGACATAGAAGAAAGTCAATGGTTTGCCCGTACTTTGGCTTATTTATCTATGTTATAAAATAATTTAAGAATTTAAGTTAAAAGCAACAAAAGTTTGACATGGATATCCATAATCTTTTAGATTTATTATGCAGATGCCATAGAAGGAAGCATGGACCCTGTTCGGATTAATCGCTTTCTTAAAGTTTGTAAACGGAAGCGGTTATAGCGTTGAATTGCAGTGCAGGGCATATTGATTAGTAAAACAAAAAAAGTAAAGAATAAGCTGTATCCCGGAGGATTTGCTAAAAATGTAAAGATAATGGAAAGACCCTGTGTTTCATGCGTCCATTCGGCCCTGCAAGTTTCTGCAATAAATTCATTTAGATATTCAACTGAAACATTGTTTGACATGTGCTCTTTGGAAAAACCGTCTTTTCCTGTAAATTGCGGTACATGCTCTTTCCATACATTTATTTTTAATGTTTGTTTATAAAATTTTCCGTTTCTCTCAAATTTCTTCATTTGATATCTTGATTTATTTTCATCAAATGATGATTGAGGTAACTTTACGCAAATTGCAAATATGATAAAGTGATAAGCACTTACGATAATAATATTCCAAAAAAACATATTAAATATTTCGGGAGCTGTTGAGGCGCGAAAAAGCATAGTATACCCCTTTTCTTTTTATATTCATCTTCAATTTTACCATTATAACAAATAATATATTGAAACTGTGAATTCTATGCGATGATTATGTGAATATTTTCGATGTAGTCCTCTAATATATCATCCATTGTAGTAAAATATTCTAATTCACAATTTCTATTGATAATAAAGAAGGACCGGTGTGAAAAAGTTTGCGGCAATATCATTTGCTTTGTTCATCTATACAATAATGCTGATAAGTCCTTGTTATGTCTTTGCGCAAGATACGGAAGATTATTTCTCCTTTACTGCATCAAAGGAAGATGTTTTGATGAATGATGAAATTCGTATTACGGTGACTGCCAACGAATTGGGCATGAATGAATCCATTGCGGGGTTTCGATTAAACGTAGAATATGATTCTTCAAAACTTACCTTAAAAAGAGTGGATACATCATCGCAGATTGAAAGCGGTACCTTCCGCTACCATATAGCTGGAGATACTATGACAGGAATTTACGTTTGTGACGGAACAGCAGCCCCGCAATTGACCGGTGAATGTATGACATTAATATTCCGCGTCAATGATGATGCAATTTTTGGAGAGACATCAGTTTCAGCTCAAATTGATCAAGTGGTAGATTGGACTGCAAAACAGCTGCCGTCTGTTTCCAGCCTTACTTCTGTATTCCGCATAACGCCTGAGTTTACAAAAGAGGCTGTTTTAACAAAACTGGTTCCAAGTCAAGGAACGCTAGAACCAGAGTTTGATCCTTATATTCAGGAATATTCTTTGCAAGTAGGACCGGAAGTAGAACAAATATTATTTGAATTAGAAGCTGCTGATGGAGGAACTGCAAGAGTAAACAGAAAGAATTTAGGAAAACAAGGTTCTACGACACAGTTTATTATTACTGTTACATCTTCAGATAAAAAGAATAAAAGCCAATATACAGTAAATGTGACACGTGGTGAAAAAATAAAAGAAGAAAGTAACAGTAAAAGCAGCACTTCCGGTCGGGGTAAAACAAGTGGATTAGCCAAACAAACTACCGAAGAAGGTATTGATGACGAAACGTTACATACAGATACCATATTTTACGGTGATAGAAATTTATATATTGTTGGGAATCAAATGCCTTCTTATTTTGTGTATATAATAGTAGGTGGTTTAGGCGTTTGCATGATTGGAATCGTTATTATAGTTCTGGTGGTGCGTAAAAAGAAGAAATAATAAGTTGATTTTAGTACTTTGATTAGTTAAAGATAGAATATTGTAATACGATTTTTAAAAGATATTAAGATTTTCTATTGACTTATACTATATATTCATATATAATACTAATTGCGCCTAACGTAATGGCACAATTAAATATCGCGGGATGGAGCAGTTCGGTAGCTCGTCGGGCTCATAACCCGAAGGTCGTTGGTTCAAATCCAGCTCCCGCAACCAAGTTAAAAGCTGCATTTCAATTCTGAAATGCAGCTTTTTTATGAAAATTGTGCGATAACTTGTTCCGTAATACCACTATGTGGAAAGATATCTAAAGTCGCCCAACCGTTATTCTTGTTTAGTTCTAATTATATCGGATTTAGTTTCTAAGTAATCAGAAAAATAAAGTAAACAATGATTTGAAGAAGAAAAGACCCATGAACGAAAAGTTAGCCTTAAACTTTGAGAAAGAAATGAGAGAAATGTACAAACATGCGAAGGAGAAATACAAGTGTAACTCTGCACGGTTTTTACAAATGATCAATCAATATGATGGGGGAAGAGCAACAAAGGGATTAATCAAGAATCGCTGAGATACAGGTGAGTTATCTGATGGATTTACAAATTTTTGCATTATAAATCGGTCAGATTTAACTATGAAATATATTGTTCAAAAGCCAGAATGTAGTGGCTTTTTACTCTGGAGGAAATACAATATTGCAGAAAAATATTGGGAAATTAAAGAGCGTTATCCGTGATATTTAATATAAAATGGATATTTGAGAGTAGCATCTAAAGTATCAATTTCCTCCAAATTCTCCGGTTACTTAATTAAAGCGGTTGTTTTTATCTATGGTAAATAAGCTTATCCATTAAAGGAAAGAGGAAATGAATTCTAGTCATTTTCTCTTTCCTTTAAATTCGGTTTTATAAAGATTGTTTATATTAATTTGATTGGAAGCATAAAACTGTACTTATTCTTCTATGTCCATTTCGTTAAATTTAGCTACTTGGTAAGTTGTGCTGGCAGGAGAAACATTTTTTAATTTTTTATTATATCCAAATGTGCTTTTTTGATAATATAAAGGAACACTGATTGCTTGCTCTTGTATATACGTAAATAAATCATCGTATTGTTTTTGTCTTTCCGTTTCATCTGTAGTCATAAGAACATTGTCTATCATACTTTGTAATGTTTCATCATTCCAGGCAGCAGGAAGGGTTCCGTCCTTGGAAGTATACATATCCATTAAAAAGCCATGTGGATTCCATGCATCGGCATAGGTACGATAAATGACCAAATCGTAGTTTTTGCCTGTCCAAATTTCATCATAATATGCATTTTGCTCCATTAAGTTTAAATCAATTTGTATCCCGACCTCTTTATATTGTTCTTTTAAAAATTCGCAAACCGGTTTAAAATCCGGATATTCTGTGTTCTGGAGCAAGAGTTTAAAAGAAAGATTTTGCCCGTTTTTATCTACATATCCATCTCCGTTGGTATCTTCGTATCCGGCTTCCTTTAAAAGCTCGCGTGCTTTATTTGGGTCATATGCATATCCTGGGCTGTTTTCATCGGTTACATAAGGCACCACAGAGGCGTTAAACATACCTTTGGCTGCAATTCCGTTTCCATCCAATAAATCGTTTGCAATTTCATCTTTATCTACTGCATAATTTAATGCCAAACGAATATTTTTATCTTGTAAAACTTTATTTTCATAGTTAAACATTAAATGGAATCCGCGACTTCCTTTTGTTTCCATGAAGGAGATATTATTATTTGCTTCCAATAATTCAATATCCTGTGCTTGCAAACTTTCGGCGCTGAAATCAACCTCTCCGTTTTGAAGAGCCATAACTCTGGCATCGGCATCTTTTATTACTTTCAAAACCAATTTATCTACTTTTGGTTTTTCTCCCCAATAATAGGGATTCGGAACCAAAACGGTTTGTACACCGTCTTCACAGCTTTCTATCATCCAAGGACCGGTTCCGATTGGCGTTTGAAATTCTGCATTTTCATCACCGGCTGGTGATACAGAGGTAGGGCTCATCATACGGCAAGGTCTTGTATAAGTTAGCTCTGATAAATAGGGGTAATAATTTTTGTTAAAAGTCATTTTTACAGTATAATCGTCGATTTTTTCAATATTGGTCATATTGGTATAAATGCTGATAGAAGCGGTGGAGGGCTTATCTTTCCAGCGTTTTACGTTGAATAAAACAGAATCGGCATTAAAATCGGTCCCATCAGAAAATTTTACACCTTTACGCAAATGAAAGGTATATTCTGTGCCGTCAGGGCTGATATCCCAACTTTCGGCAAGACCGGGTTCATAACTTCCATCTTCTCCGTAATTGACCAGTGGATCATAGATGAGTTCATAGTTTAAATAAGTAATACTTTTTCTGCTGTCAGTCTGGTCCAATAAACTTTCTTGGTTACCTTTTGATATAGCAATGGTAATTACTTTTTCCCGATTAGATGTTGAAGCTGTGGTTTGCTCTGTTCCGCAGCCTGTAAATAGGGCCACTGTAGTAAAACAAACAACGACCATGCATATATAGCTGATTATTTTTTTGTATTTCATTTTACTTCTCCTTGTATTTTTGGTATGGGACATGACATGCAATAAAATGTCCAGGCGCCATTTCTCGTAGTTGAGGTTGTATTTTTTTGCAGATGTCTTTACGGTGTGTACAACGATTTTGAAATACACATCCTTGTGTGGAGGGCTCGTCCCAGCCTTTGGGAAAAGAAATATGTCTTTCTTTACGCAAAAAAGGGCTTGTCACGGGAACTGCCGCAAATAACTCTTTTGAGTACGGATGACATACAGTCTGTTCCAAATGTTCTGTTGTTTCTAATTTTTCTACAATCACACCGCGATACATGATGATTGCTTTATTGCAAACATATTTTACTGTGGATAAATCATGAGAAATAAATAAGTAGGAAAGATGATATTGTTTTTTTAAATCATTAAGTAAATTTAAAATTTGTGTTCTTAGAGAAAAATCCAGACTGGATACTACTTCATCACAGACAATTAGCTGAGGATGAAGTATAATACCGCGTGCAATGTTAGCACGTTGTCTCTGACCACCGCTTAATTCTTTTGGTAAACGCTGATAAAATGATTCGGATAATCCAACTTGTTCCATACATTCGGTCACCTGTTTTTTTGCCTGTGCCTTTGTGCATAATTTATAGTTCAAGAGCGGCTCTGCAATGCTTGTGCCAATACTTTGCAAGGGATGAAACGTAGAGGTGCTGTTCTGATATATCATTTGTATATCTTTGCGCAATGCTTTTCGTTTACGTGGAGAAAGATTTTGAATCGCTGTTTGTTTCCACATGATTTCCCCGCTGTCCGGTTGTAAAAGACCGGCGATTATTTTGCCAAGTGTGCTTTTTCCGCACCCGCTTTCTCCGATAAGGGCAATACTGTCTCCTTTATTGAGAGATAGAGAAATATCGTTTAAAACAGTTTGCTTTTTCCGTTTAAAAGAAGAATTTACATTATATGTTTTTGTAATATGGTTGATTTGTAATAACATGATTTCTTCCCTTTATAAAATAGAATTTAACAATTCTTTAGTATATGGATGTTTCGGTTCCGAGAATAATGAAAAAACATCGTTATGTTCCACAATCTCGCCATGGTGCATTACATATACATCGTCGGCTATTTCCGCAACAATTCCTAAATCATGTGTGATAAACAACACGCCCATATTATATTCTTTACACATGTGCTGTATTTGTTGCAAAATTTGACATTGTATGGTTACATCCAAGGCAGTGGTAGGTTCATCTGCAATTAGTAAAGTTGGTTTTAAACAGATTGCAATGGCTATCATAACACGCTGACACATGCCTCCTGAAAGTTCGAATGGATATTTTTTTAGAATATTCCTCGGTTCAGGCAGACCTACTTGCTTCAGTAATGCAATGGATTTTTGTTTTGCTTGTTTTTTATTCAATTTTTGTGTCAATCTTAGTGTTTGATAAATTTGTTCCCCAATTTTCAATAAAGGATTGAGTGATTCCATGGGTTCTTGAAATATCATACCAAGATGTTTCCCTCTATATGTCCGCAAAGATTTTCCTTTTAGCTTGTTGATGTCTTGATTTTGCAAATATATTTGTCCGCTTGTCATGGTTCCGTTGCTGTCTAAAATACCGGCAATAGCCATTGCTGTTGCAGATTTTCCGCTGCCGCTTTGACCGATTAGAGCAGTTATTTTTCCTTTGTGTACCTCGATGGAGATGTCCTTGACAGCTTGTACACATCCTTTTTCTGTTGTAAATTGAACAGAAATATTTTTGGCTTGTAATACCGTAGAAGTGTAATTCATGTGCTGTCTCTCCTTTTCAAAAGTGATTTTAAACCCGAACCAAATAAGCTAAAGCCCATTACCGTAATTGCAATAAAAAGACCGGGATATAGCATTAGCTGAGGGTATAATTGGACATAGTCTTTATAATCATTCATCATAACGCCCCATTCCGGCGTTGGCGGCTGGGCTCCTAAACCAATGAAAGAGAATCCGGCAATGGACAAAATGATAATTCCTACTTCAAGAGCTGCTAACACACATAGGGGAGATAACATATTTTTTAAAATATAACGCAGCAAAATTTTTATGGTGCTGCATCCGCTTCCTTTGGCAGCCAGTATAAATTCTTTTTCTTTTATTTCAAGTGTCATTCCTCGAATGAGACGCGTATAGCTTGCCCACCAAACACAAGAAAGTGCAAGAATAAGATTTTGAGCGCTGGGACCTAATAAACCTGCGACAGCCAAAGCAACAATTGTGCTGGGAAAAGCCATAACTGCATCAGCAATTCCCATGACAATCAGGTCAAACTTGCCTCCGATGTAGCCGCACAATAAGCCTAGCGGAATACTGATGGCCAACATGATGGCTAATAAAATACCGGCATAAGTCAACGAATAACGTGCTCCATATAATACGCGGGAAAAGATACAGCGCCCAAGATTATCTGTGCCAAACGGATAATCCGGGCTGGCGGCAGCCATTTTATTTTGTATATTTATTTCCAAAGGATCATGTGGGCTTATAACAGGAGCAAATATTGCCAATATGATCATAAGAATAATGAGAGATAATCCAAAGAAAATTCCGAATTTTTCAAGTTTTTGTGATATATGAATTGTTTTTGTTTTCATAATGCCAGCCTATCTTAATGTAATACGGGGATCGATATATGCATACAAAAGGTCTACCAACAAATTTAAAATTACAATGGTAAATGAAATCAGAAGTACAAATGCCTGAATTACAGGAATGTCTTTGTCTTTAATAGACTCCATTACATAAAATCCAATTCCGTTTATGGAAAAGACGCTTTCTATAATTACGGTACCCCCTAGAAAAGTACCAAATGTAATACCAAGCTTTGTTAGAAGAGGAATAAAAGCATTTTTGAGAGCATGCTGCATAATAATGCGAAATGGGTTGATTCCCCGTACTTTTGCTGCTTTAATGTAAGGTTTTTCTAATACATCAATCATGTTATCCCGTAAAAGACCAATATATTGCCCGGTATAACCTAATGCAATAGACAGGGCGGGTACCCATATCCATATACCAACAGCTCCCCCTATAATGTTCATGCTGTGCAAAACAATTCCAAATAAAATTAATAGTCCCAATCCCAGCCAAAAAGCAGGTACACAAACGGTAAAGACGGAAAATATTTGGATTACATGGTCTAACCAAGTATTTTTGCGTATAGCAGCTAATATGCCCAAAGGAATACTGATAAGCAAAACTATAATAATACCTAGAATCGCAATTCCCAAAGTAACAGGTACACGATTCAACAATTCCCAGATGACAGGTTTGGAACTTACATAGGAATTACCGAAATTGAATCTGAGTACATTTCCCAGCCATTGAAAATACTGTACTATTTTTGGTTGATCCAGCCCAAGTTCTTGCTGCAGTAATTGGACAGACTCTTCAGACGGATTGCCCGTTGAACCTTGTAACATAACCCTTGCCGGGTCACCTGCAGTACAATCTACTAAAATAAAGGTGGCTACAGATACCAGTAATAAAATTGGAATCATGAATAAAAGTTTTTTTAATAAATACCTATATGTTTGCAAAGTAAATCTCCTTGAAATAGCTATACCTTTTGTGCGACGATTTGAAACAAAGGGATATGTTCGTATTTCATTTGGTCTTGGATATTATACACCACAGCATTTAAACATGGTTGTATTTGTATTATTTCAAATCCTAACTGCGGCAATGTTTCTTCATCCCATTTTGGACGTTGTATTCGGGCCAAAGGCATATCTTTATAATAGTCCAGTACTTTGGGATTATTGCCTTGATACGCACATTCGGAAGGACGTGCTTCATTTTCTTTGCACCCTTGCATTACTTTTTTATAAAGTGAGGGTTCAAACTGATGCAAATGCCAATTGGCATCAAAAATCACAAGTTTTCCGCCCGGTTTTAACACATGATGCCATTGTTTGAATGCATGTATGGGGTCATATAAAGTCCATGTTACATTACGGCTTACAATCATATCAAAGCTTTCGGGCTGAAATGATAATAAATGGCTGTCCATTTGATAAAATTTGGGATAGACATGGTGCATATCAGCATTTATTTTTGCTTCTTCCAACATATTTTTTGCACAGTCTATTGCGGTAACATTATGGCCGGCCATTGATAAAATAGTTGCAAAATAGCCGGGGCCGGTACCTACATCCAAAATTTCTAAGGGTTTGTCAGTTAACACTATATGATGTAGTATCAGATTTTGCCATGTTTCCACTACTTTTGTATCAAAATCTTGCTGGATTCCATCGCTGTAACCTTTTGCTGAGTGTTCCCAACGTTCTTGTATCGATTCTTTGATATCATGCTTCATAATTTTGTTTCCTCCAATCAAATCAATACAAAGCTTTGTATAACCACATTATTGCGATAAATTCAAATAGAAACAATCATTTTTTGACTAATTTTTATCATCAGAATGAAATACTTTATTTTTTACTGTTGACATATCTAACATTTTGTTCCACTTTTTCTTCTAACGGAACTTAACAATAAAAAATAAATAAGACAAGGCGGCAATGGACATAAAGTTCCATTGCCGCCTTACAGAGAGGATGAATATATCTAACAAAGAATCGTGTAATATGATTGTTTTGAAAGATGGCTGAAAATAATATATTTATGAATGTTCTTTATCATAAAAAGAAACGATGTTATCTTTCACATGTAATGCATAGAAAATTTGGTCTAAGGATAAAAAAGATTGAGAAAGCTTTTCAAAATTATTTTCCTTTATTCCATCTAAAGCGGCGTGAACCACAGCTTGAGATAGAAACGATGCCATTTGTTTTTGCTGTAAATTCTCTTCCCAATGTTGAGATTTGCTGATACATTGCTGTATCCATATTTGTGTTTGTTTTTCAAATTTAGGAATAAAGATGGGGTCCCCATATTCGGAGGTAATATTTTGAATTTTATCTTTTGAGTGGTAGATACATGCTGCTACATTTTGCAGTACATTCTCGCGCAACCCTTGTCCACTATCGGTATAAAATAACTCCTGAGAGGATGCAATATCATTTAATACATCATGACCTATACTATGCCAAACATCGCTTAAACATCCAAAATTACGGTAAAACACTGTTCGAGAGACGCCCGAATAACTTGCCAAATCTTTTACTTTTATGTTGTCTGCCGTAACATGTCTGCTAAGTTCCCACAAAGAATTTTTAATATAATTTCTTGATTGAGTGCGATGCAATGATCTCGCCTCCATCCGCTTATATTTCGTTGTTTTATTTTATTATAACAAATTAAGATAAACCGTTTCAATGAAGTACTCGACTAAAATTTCTCACCTTCTCTCCATATCATAATCATAAAGCAGATTGTTATGTTTTTATAGGCAAGATACAATAATATTTTGATATAAGGTTAGTCTAAAATTGTGTAAAGGATAAGGGGTATCCATAAACAAGGTATTGCTTTCTGATAAAACAAAAATATTTTATTTTTCATTGAAGAAAAAAGAAATATACAAAAGTGGGATTTTATAATTATATATATTTATATGGAGAAAATGTACAAGATATAGTGCGTTATATGTTGTGAATAACACTGAAAATAAAATAGGGTATTACATCAGGTCCCAAAATATGTATACAATAAATATCAATGCAAAATGTAAAATGGAGGTATCTATAATGCCACAGAATAAAAGGGAAGATTTAATTTATTCGGTGCCGCTGGTTTTTATTATGACCATTTGGATGTGTACTTAATAATATGGCTATTGTTTACGGGGGACTATCCTTAGAAGTGTTACAGGAGGCTTGGTTGGCGTTTCCGCTTGCATACTTGGTAGCGTTTTTATTCCAAAAATTCATTGTTTCCAAATTTGCAGAGAGGTTTGCATTTCGTTTTCTTGTAAAGCCAACAAGTAAATCATGGAAAATTATTATATCAATTACATGCTGCACTATTTTACCTATGGTCATTCTTATGTCTGTCTTTGGTGCAATTGAATCTTGTATGGCAACAGGGAAATGGAGTACCATTGGATGGCAATATTTAATGATTTTTCCCAGAAACTTAGCAATGGCTTTGCCGTTTCAGTTATTGATTGTAGGTCCGCTATTACGATTTATTTTTTGTAAACTATTTCCGGAAGAAAAAATACTGGCTTAATAAAAATTTTTCTAACATAATGTTTATAAATTAACCTTTGAGTTACATATATTTATTCCTATTTTGATGTGCAGTAAGTATTGAATTCTTGACTTTAGTATGATAAACTAAGGGTACATTTTATAGATGTAAAAATGGAGGATGATTTATTATGGCTATTAAAGAAGTAACACTTTCTCAAGACATTGAAAATGAAACAGGAAGATACAATGAAAAGACCGGTTGGGTAAGATTGTACTTTAATACAGACAATGGTTATATTTGGGCTGAGGATACCAATGATTGTCCAAAAGCAAATCATACTACATATGATATGAATAAAAATATTGTTACAGTATTTGAAAAAGGAAAAGACGGCAGCTGTGGTTGTTGCTGTGGGGGTACAGTAACTGCTGAAGATGTAGTTAAAAAATGTAACGAAATTTTAGCTTCTCTATAATTGAATTAAAAAGAGGACGAGGTATTATCTTCGTCCTTTTTTTTATTGTGCTGATACAATTTGCTGTTTTAGCAGCAGTAGATCACTGGTGTCTATCAGTTCATCACTGTTCATATCGCAGGCCAGCAACTGAATATCGGATAATGTTTCAGAGCCGTTTAATTGGTCATAAAGTAACTGCACATCTCTAGAATTAACAGTGCCGGTTCCGTTAATATCTCCTTTTACTATAATGGTGAGCTTGTCTACAATTGAGCCGTCAATTTCAAGAGCAACTGTATAGCTTGTGCCAAGATTTCCGCTGTTTATAGTAGTACCGCTTAGATTTTTCATAATAATGGTATCTTTTGTCGAGTTTAAACTGTCTCGTAACACAGCAAATGTAGTGGCTGGAGGTAAGAAAATAGTATTGTTGCTGCGATCTATTAAGAATGTATCGCTCTCCAGTTGATAAGGATAATTGGAAGAGGAGGAATCAGAGTGAGAGGATTGGTCATTTTCGTGGTCACTTTCATTTGTTGTACTGGAGACAGAATCAAATTCTGAAGAATTAGGTTCAGAACTGTCAGGTGTATTTTCTATACGGCTAAGTTCGGATAGCGTAATAAAATAAAGCGAATCTTCCTGCTTTAATAAAATACCTGTGTCTTTTGCATTTGTCGCCATTGCGATACATTCTCCTTTTATTTGATAACGGTTTTGCATGGTTCCATTAAAGTCCAATTCCTCTAAATATTCTTTTGATGCAGGAGAAACTAAAATATTGGTATCCGTAAGAGGACATGCATTTGTATAACAAGTGTCGCTCAATAAAGTAAATAATGAAGCTTGTTCTGTGTGCAATTGATATAAGTAACCGTTACGATCACATAGTATGTCATTTGTAAGTGTATGAGGAGAAAAGGATGGTATATCCGTATCTGTTTGGTGTAAGTTAAAATGATAAGGCAGTCCTTGGGAGATAGATGCAGTATACACATCTGTATTATCCTTTAATGCGACATAAAGAATGCCATCCGGAGAGGTACATAATTTGTCTAAAGATGCTTCAAACGTGTTTAGGAGGATTGGCTGAGCTGAAGTTTTCTCTGATACATTGGTATAAGCGAGTAGACTATGTCTGTCCCAGTAGTCAATACCATATATGGTTCCGTCTTGAGAGGTTGTGAAGGAATATAAAGCTGTACTTAATTCTGTAGTTTGATAATTTGTAACGGATGTATCAGATAATTGATAAGTAATAATAGATGATTTATGCTCCGAATCTGACATTAAAATATATAAATAATCAGCGGAATAACAAACCTCATTGTATTTTCTGTTAAATGTTTGTTCCTGCAAAATATATCCTTGTTCACTTAACAAAGCAACATAAGTGCTCTGCTCTTGATTTTGAATTAAAAAATAACCTTCGTCTTTTTTGGGAATCAATTTTGTGGAAGAGCCGACTGAAATATTCAGCTTTGTACCTGTAGGTGTATTCATAGAAATTCCAATTAATGTTGCTCCGCATAATAAACTTGCAATTGATAATAACGCAATTATAAGAAGTAAATAATATTTTTTCGTTCGGCTATTCTTTTTCATACATCTCACCCTTTAAATACAAAATTTGCCATATTGCTATTCTAATATAAGCTAATTGTTAAGATAAATAACATAAAGTGTGAAATTATTTCATTGATTTGTAAATAAAATACAAACTTACTTTTTTAGTTGAAAATGGTTGAAATTGTTGAATATCAGCACATAATAGACGAAATAGTATTTTAAAATTTATTTTGTTTAAAAAGGGTTATGTTTTTTTATATCATTTATGTAAAGTTTTACCTCCTTTTTCAACACTTAAGTAATTCAATATTGTAATAAAATAAAAAATAACAAGATATATGCTTTTTCTGTTTTGTTTTCCGCATATATGGCAGTATTGGTATTTTCTACACATTTTTAGTATAGTTTTGATTGTGTTTTTGTTTGCAATTACGTATGATAATAGTGAAAATATTTCACGAGGCTTGTTTTATCATTAAGCTTGAAAATAGGAGAATGTGAATGAGAAGATTATTTGGGAGAGTTGTGGTTGAACACGGAAAATGTATTTTAAAGTATTACTTAACAGGAAGCAGGAAAGAAGGTTACTCCATTACAATACTGCAAGAGAAAGAAAATGAGACACTTTGCTCTAAATGTGAACAAATAACCAGAAGCACAATTGATGCAAAGCGTTTATGTTATAAGTTGGTGAGAGGAATTGTGTTTCCTGAACAACTGGAAGAGATTGTAAGAGATCAAATTTAAAAATTTAATACAAAAAAGCAAAGTTACGTGAAATATTTCAAAAGCACTATGAACCTCATAGTGCTTTTGCCTTTCATATCATAACTATATTTTTAAAATTTACTATAGTATACATATAATCGGAATATTAATTATGAACTTTTTTAGAACTGTCTAAAAGGAATTTAACATAGATTTAACATTAGAGAATTAAAATAGAACAGACATAAAATGATTGGTTGGAGGTTAAACAAGGATGAAGAAATTTTTATCCCTGCTTACCATAATAATATTAGTAGCTTCAGTTGGTTTACTTACAGGCTGCGGTCCTGAAATTGTAGGAACCAAATTATCTGAAAGCCAGGATATGAGTGGAACAGTTGCAGGTAAATTAACATTAAACGGTTCTACTTCTATGACAAGAGTGTGCCAAGCTTTGGGAGAGGCATTCAGCGAAAAATATCCCGGCGTTTCTGTAGAAAAAAGCGGAACCGGTTCCGGTGATGCGCCAAACTCTGTACGTTCGGGTATTGCTTTAATTGGAGATATGTCCAGAGATTTAAAAGAAAGTGAAAATCCGGATGAATTTGAGATAAAGCAAATTGCGATTGACGGCATTGCCATTGCGGTGCATAAAGACAATCCGGTGCAGGATTTGACAACAGAACAAATTGAAAAGATTTTTACAGGTGATATTACAAACTGGAGTGAGCTTGGCGGTCAAGATAAAGCAATTACTACATTGGGAAGAGAGGCTGCTTCCGGAACCAGAGACGGATTTGAATCTATTTTCAGCATAGAATCTCCGGTATATGCGGCAGAGCTTTCTTCAACCGGTGAAATTGTTACAAAAATATCCAGTGATATTTCAGCAATTGGATACGTTTCGTTGGAATCTTTGAACGACAGCGTTGTAGCATGTAAAGTAGACGGCGTCGAGGCAACGGAAGAAAATATAGAAAACGGTACTTATACCGTACAGCGTCCGTTTATTCAAATTTATAAAAAGGGAACAGACAGTGCGTTGATTAATGCATGGTTTGAATTTATAGAATCTTCAGAAGGACAGCAAATTATTAAAGATGTTGGTTTAATTGGCACGGCCAATAAAAACGGGTAATGCATAACCGTAAGTTGGAAGAAGGAATTGGTGGAGTAATGGGTATTTCAATGAATGACCTTACGGCTCAAAAAAAGTTGGAAAAAGTGAATTTGATTAAGCGCATCATTACAATGGTGTTCGGTGTCGGCTCAGTTGTCATGTTTTTCCTGCCGTATGCACAGTTTGTATTTAAGGATACAAAATATGTAACCAGTGGTTTAGATTTATTAATTGCAAGTGGATTCCGTGTGGAAACCGGTACAACCAGCGCCCTAATCGGTATTCCTGTTTTGATTAGAATTGCAGTCATTGCCGGCGCTGTATTTGCATTGGCAGGTACCGTTCTCATTTTCTTTAAACGTCCTGTGTTGTCGGGACTATCGTTTATTATTTCTGCAATTACACCGCTTGTGGTATTAATTTCAACAGCAAGCATTCAATCTGACGTTACTGCTTTAAACATTAGTCACGTTACAGTTGGTTATATGGTTCCGTTTATTTATGTTTTGGTAGCGGGGCTGGTTTGTGCGGTACTTTCTCTCTCCACACAGGGTGTTGAGAAATTGGCCAGAGCCATTTTCCTTACGTTTGCATGCGTATCTATTGCGGCAGTATTAACCATCACAGTGTACATTTTCTCAGCAGGTATTCCCGCTATGGCAGAGATAGGTGTTTTCAAGTTCTTATTCGGTACCACTTGGGACGCCTCTACCAATCAGTTTGGTATTTTGCCTTTAATCTTAGCTTCTATCTGCGGTACTGTTGGCGCAATTATCATAGGCGTTCCAATTGGTATTTTAACTGCAGTATTTTTGACTGAAATTGCAAGACCAAGAGTTGCGAAAATTATTCATCCGGCAATTGAATTGTTAGCAGGTATCCCGTCGGTTGTATACGGTTTCTTTGGCATGCTTGTGATTGTTCCCGCAATCAGAGCCATGTTCCCGGGTCAAACCATTGGTGACAGTTTGCTGGCGGCAATTATCATTTTGGCGATTATGGTAATACCAACCATTGTAAACGTTACTGAGAATGCACTCAGAGCTGTGCCAAAGTCTTACAGAGAAGCTTCATTGGGGCTGGGAGCCACACCAATCAGAACCATTTTTAAAGTAACCATTCCGGCAGCAAGGTCAGGTATTTTGTCAGGCGTTATTCTGGGTGTTGGCAGAGCAATTGGTGAAACTATGGCTGTGATTATGGTCGCAGGTAACGTTGCCAATATGCCGACCTTATTGGGTACCACAAGATTTTTAACAACCGGTATTGCAATGGAAATGTCTTATGCGTCCGGTCTGCATCGTCAGGCATTATTTGCAATCGGTTTGGTGCTATTTATCTTTATTATGATTGTAAATATCTCCTTCACAATTATTTCAAGGAAAGGAGCGAAAGTGAATGTCAAGTAATGCTGCGGCTGTATCTCCAGATACAGCACAGAATCCGGAACCTCATAAACCGCAATCGTTATATCAGAAAAAAAGACATACTTCTGATATCGTATTAAGAATTGTCATTTACACCGCAACTGCTATTACAGTAGCGGCTTTGATTGGAATTATCGGTTATATTTTATGGAATGGTATTCCGCATATCACATGGTCATTCCTTTCTTCACCGTATTCGGAAACAAGGGCAAGTATGAAGGGTATTCTGCCCATGATTATCAATACCTTATATATTGTAGTCATTACCTTGTTGATATCGGCTCCGATTGGTATTTCCGCGGCAATTTATTTGACGCAATATGCAAAGCAAGGAAAACTTGTTCGCGCAATTCGTTTTACCACAGAAGTTCTTTCCGGCATTCCATCTATCATATTTGGTCTGTTCGGTTATACGGTATTCTGTATTTTGTTCAGACTGCAAACATCTATCATTGCCGGTTGCTTAACTATGGCCATTTGTGTGCTTCCGACTATCATTCGTACAACCGAGGAAGCTTTACTGGCAGTTCCGGGTTCCTATAAAGAAGGTGCTTTGGCACTGGGAGCCGGAAAATTCCGTGTTATTATGGGAATTGTTTTGCCTTGCGCTATGCCGGGCGTATTGACAGCGGTTATTTTGGCAATGGGTCGTATTGTTGGTGAATCTGCTGCATTGCTGTTTACTTCAGGTTTATCCTACAATATGCCAAGCGGTTTCTTTTCTCAAATTATGTCCAGTGGACGTACACTTACATTGCATTTGTATCAAACAGCAAGAGAGGCGGCTTCTCCGGATGCATTGAACGTTGCCTTTGCAACAGCTTCTGTTTTATTAATTTTCATCTTTATATTAAACCGTTTGGCAAGCTTGCTTTCTAAGGTATTAAAGAAAGGATAGTAGCACATGAGTAGTACAGAAATCAATCCCAACGCAAAAGTTTCCGTTAGAGACTTGAATCTATATTACGGCGATTTTCATGCATTAAAAGGTCTAAATATTGATATTCCGGCAAACAAAGTAACTG
The DNA here is from genome assembly GCA_900542375.1 of uncultured Oscillospiraceae bacterium. GTDB lineage: Bacteria > Bacillota > Clostridia > Oscillospirales > Acutalibacteraceae > UMGS1071. The sequence goes on from UQNI01000004.1 coordinate 59,297, forward strand.
CGTTTATCGGTCCTTCCGGCTGCGGTAAATCTACTTGTTTGAAAACACTAAACCGTATGAACGATTTGGTAGACGGTTGTAAAATTACAGGTAAAATTACCATTGATGGGGAGGATATCTACGACCCTCGTACAGATATCAATCTGTTAAGAAAACGCGCAGGAATGGTATTCCAGAAAGCG
>UQNI01000005.1 GCA_900542375.1 uncultured Oscillospiraceae bacterium
TTGCAGTTTGTATTTCAACCTATACCTGAGGGATGTATATACATCCCTCAGGTATTTTCTTTTTGTTTCTACAATCCATATGCATTTCGTTCGTCACTATAGGATTATTTCACAGGTATATATATTTCTTAAAAATAGAATATACATTCTGTTGGTTTTATCATGAAATGCGTGATATTGGATAAAAAATAGCCTACATTTATCACCGGATACATTTTTCCATCATAGAATAGCGGAGAATAGGGGGAATTTCAATGTACTGTGGTGAACAATTCAGTGATGTAACAAAGCAATATTTATGCTGTTTTTATGAGATTTTAGACAATATGATAGAAGAGATGACAAATGCGAAATTAACAAACAGTATATCGCATAATTTTATTGTACAAATGATTCCTCATCACCAAGCAGCAATTAAAATGTCTCAGAACATTTTACAATATACAACGTTACTTCCTCTGCAAAACATTGCAAAGAATATCATTTCAGAGCAAACCAAAGGCATCGAAGCTATGAAAGAAATACTGGGAGTATGTGGGGAACAATTTGATTCAAAACAGGATATGTGCCTGTATCAAAATGAATTTGACCAAATTACAAGAACTATGTTTTCTCAAATGAAAAATGCTTGTTCGACAAATCAGATTAATGCAAATTTTATGAGAGAAATGATTCCACATCATCAAGGTGCTATCTGTATGTCAAAAAACGCATTGCATTTCTCCATCTGTCCGCAGCTAATTCCAATTTTGCAGACGATTATTGTCTCTCAGGAAAAAGGAGTACGAGAGATGAGAGCGCTTCTTCACTGCATTTAAAAAGGATGACATATTCATTCCCGTTCAGTAATTGAAATAAGATACAACAGAAAACAATAGGAGGCGATTATTTGGCTATTCGTATTTTTATCGATCAAGGGCATAATCCCAGTGGTGTGAATGCAGGAGCAGAAGGGAACGGATTAAGGGAACAAGACGTTACCTATAATGTAGGAATCTATTTAGCCAATCTGTTGAATGACGATCCCAGGTTTACTGCAAGAGTTTCACGCCCTACTCCTGAGACCGTACTGGGTACCAGCAATGCTACCAGTTTGCAGGCCCGTGTAAATATGGCGAATTCCTGGCCTGCAGATTATTTTATCAGTATTCATTGTAACTCCAATACAAATCCTGCAATTAATGGCAGTGAAGTGTATGTTTATCGGAGTAATACCCAATCTTATTGGCTGGCACAGCACATTCTCAATGCGATTGTAGAACGTGTAGGCACCAGGGATAATGGGGTACGATTGAATCCGTCGCTGTATGTATTAAGACGTACTACCATGCCTGCTGTATTGGTAGAATTGGGATATTTAAGCAATACTTCCGATGCACAAAAACTTAGAGATGACCAAAGAGGATTTGCTCAAGGAATTTACAATGGACTACTAAGTTACTTTGGTTTTTCACCACTTTAACGGCATCAGAATATAAATGAACGCAAATGGAATTCCTATTCCTATGTATCACGATTCATAAGTTTATATGTTATCAGATTGGAGATGTTTTGGATTGAAAAAACAGCCAGGATATGGTGGGACAACCACATTTCCTGACTGTTTTTTATAATTTTCGGTTATACGATTGGGAGTTTAAAAATTTGTCCGGGATATATTACATCGCTGGACAGGTGGTTTAGCTGCATGATTTCTGTATAACGCGTGCCGGAGCCCAATTGTTCTTGTGCAATTTTCCAAAGAGAATCTCCTTTTTGTACGGTGTATTCTTGATATTGAATGGGAAGTTTTATTTGGTCTCCCGGATAAATTAGCGTACTTGTCAGCCCGTTTAACTGCATGATTTCATGGTAACGAAATCCGCTTCCCAAATATTTTTCAGCAATACCCCAAAGCGTATCTCCGGAAATTACCTGATGAATGAGATGATTTGATTCAGGAGATGTTGGTGGAGTTTCAGAGGGAGATTCCGTATTGGGAGGAGTAGGAGTCTGTGGAATAGATGGAATTGAAGAATCGGGCTGTTGTGGCTCTGACGGTACAGGTGATTCGGGGGATTCAGGCTCAGGCGTCACAGGCCGCTCCGGAGATTCCGGTTCGGTTGGATTGGATGAATCCGGTTGCTCTGTTGTTGGAGGTTCAGAGGATTCGGGGGTATTGGAAGATATTGGAGGTTCAGATTCTTCCGGTTCAGAGGGAGATGATTCCGGAAGATTTGTCTCAGGTGGGACAATAGATTCTGGCGGTTCCGGCTCGGAAGGGGAAGGTGGATTTGGCGGTTGTGGGATAACCGGTTCAGAGGTATCCGGTTGTTCCGGTTGATTTGGAATCGATGGTTCGGATGGTGTGGTATCCTGTGTTTCTCCGTTTATCCATTCTTCATAATGGTCCCAAATGGATGGGTCTTCTTGCCCCAACGCCCATGAGCCTGCACCTTTTAGATTATATTTTTCAACTAAACCCAATTTTGTTTCATAAGATTGGTCGTTTTCATACCAAACCACATATTTTCCTGGTTGCAAAACAAAATCTCCGCCCACGGTGTAGCGGGTGCTTTGTTCTGTAATTGTAAATTCCGCTTTTACAGATTGGCTTGTTTCATCATAAGTGACAGTGGATTCACAGTTATTTAAAATATCTTGAATGGTTTTGCTGCTGATACCTTTACCAACAATTCTATTATCATCTAAACTCCATACGCGTCCATATAAAGGAACGCCTATCACAATTTTGTCGGCAGTAGTTTTACTCAGTGCATATTGAATCGAGTCTTCTACAAACTGAATTCCTGCGACAGGGCCCGCAGCTCCGCCCTCATAATGTTCATCATAAGTCATAATAAATAAGTGGTCTGCATACTGAGCAAGTGCTGAGTAGTCGTAAGAACCATGCCAGCCGGTCTGCCAGTCATTGGGATTTGCTGCAACCGCAACAGAAACTTCTTTATGACTTGGAATTTTTTCTCGCAGCAGTTTTACTAATTGAGTATATTGGTCCCTTTGTTCGTGGGTCACATTCTCAATATCGACGTTTACACCATCCAGGTTGTATTTTTCTATATCATCTGCAATTTGTGTTGAAAGTGTTTCTACATCTTTTAATGCATTAATACCTGCCGTTCTGTCCCAATGGTTACTTAAGAATGGGACTACCTTAATTCCTTTTGCATGCATACTATCAATTAAATATGTGCTGACATAATTCAATGTTAAGCTTCCATCTTCTTGGATGTTAAAATAACTGGGGGAAACGGTATCCAACGTTTGGCCGGTCTGATTCACATATTCAATTTGCTGATGGTCCGTACCACTATATAAGTATCCCATAATATAACGGTCAGATGCTGCAAAAACGGATAAAAATGAAGTTAAGGATAATGAGGCCACCAAAATCCCTGATGCAAATATTTTTACGCTTTTAATTTTGGCTTTTTTGGCATATTCTGATATGGATTTTAAAATACCTTCTGAATTGGTGTGCTTGTTTTTTCTCTTCCCAAATTCCCATGCAAATTCTACATCGGCTTTGGAATATTCAATTAAAATATCATACTCTCCGTCTTGTCGGGGAACCAATTTTATATTTGGCATTTCTATCTACATCACCTTTCATGTTGTTCGTTTTTTGTTTTATTAGTATGTACATCAAATGTGTTAAATATGAAAAAATTTGGTATAATACAGGACATGAAATAGTAGAAAGGCGTAAGTATTATTGTTTTTTGTTAAGTAACTAAACAATACTTGACGAAACAGAAAAACAGGTTTATAATAAAACGACAGAAATCACAAACGGAGGCGTTGCTATGCAATGCGAAATGGCCCGACAATTTTTTGATATGCTGACTGTAATAACAGCAAAGCAAAAAATACCAAAAGAATATGCAGATGGACAAGTATTATACAATGCCGAAATAGAATTGCTGGAAAAAATTTATCAGTATCCGCAAGCCAATATTAGCATACTGTCTGTTAAATTAGGCGTGACAAAAAGTGCTGTTACACAAATGAGTATCAAGCTTTTAGACAAAGGATTGATTGAAAAGTTTCAAGATTCTAAAAATAAAAAAGAAAAATATTTCCGTCTGACAAATGAAGGGAAAAAGGCCAGAGAAACATACATGGCGCATCATGACCAAGCGTTAAATGAGATGAGAGCATATTTGTGCTCTCTCAATGAGAATGATAAAAACACCATTTTAACATTTATGAAAATGATGAAGCAATATATGCCGGTGTATACATTTCCTTGTCAATGTGGCACAAATCAAAATTCCTGCTGTTTAGCAGCTGAAGATAAAAGGATAGAAGAAAAATGCTTGAATTAAAACATATCTCTTTTTCTGTGATGGAGGAAACAGGTCAACAGAAGAAAATATTAAAAGACATTAACCTTACAATAGATACCGATACCTTTGTAGTAATTACAGGTCCGAATGGAGGAGGAAAGTCAACACTTGCAAAAATCATTATGGGCATTGAGAAGCCTTCTCAAGGGACCATTCTGTTTAAAGGCCAAGATATTACCAATTTAGATATTCATGAACGTGCAAAATTAGGTATGGGATTTGCATTCCAGCAGCCGGTCCGTTTTAAAGGTCTTACCGTAAGAGACTTATTACATTTATCTACCAGTAAACAAAAAAGTGACCAAGAGCTTAGTCAATATCTTACTGAAGTGGGACTCAATGCATCAAATTATATCAATAGAGAAATAAATGCAAGTCTTTCCGGGGGAGAGTTAAAGAGAATTGAAATTGCAATGTTAATGGCCAGAGGTGTAGACCTTTCTCTGTTCGATGAGCCGGAAGCCGGTATTGATTTATGGAGTTTTCATAATTTAATTAAAGTGTTTGAGCAAATTAGAGATACCAAACGCGGAGCAGTAGTCATTATTTCGCATCAGGAGCGTATTTTAAATATAGCGGATAAAATAGTCGTGATTTCTAACGGTGAGATAGATACTGTAGGGACACGGGATGAAATATTGCCAAAGCTGTTATCGCAATCTGACACGTATCAATTTCATAAAGTGAGGGAACAGCAATGAAACATTCAGAAAAAACAGAACATATTTCTGGAAATTCCTCTGTGCTGCAAAAACTTCTCAAGGTAGTATCCGGAATAACCGGAACACCAAAAGGCGCTTATAATATTCGACAAGACGGTAAAAGCATTGGTCGTCAGAGTACAGATAACATAGAAATTCGTTCAAAAGAGAATGGACAGGGAATTGAAATTTACGTGAAACCTGGAACAAAAGGAGAGTTTGTTCATATCCCTGTGGTAGTAGATGAAAGCGGTTTTGCAGACGTAGTATATAATGATTTTTTTATTGGCGATGATGCAGATGTAGATATTGTAGCAGGGTGCGGTATTCATAATGATGGTATTCATTTATCCCAGCATGATGGCGTTCATACCTTTCATGTAGGAAAAAATGCAAAGGTACGATATGTGGAAAAGCATTATGGAGAAGGTAGTGGAAGCGGAAAACGTGTTCTAAATCCTGTTACAGTGGTACATTTGGATGAAGACAGCTATTTAGAAATGGAAACAGTACAAATTGAGGGTGTAGACAACACAAAAAGAGTTACAAAAGGCGATTTGAAGGATCGTGCGCAACTTGTTATTAAAGAAAAGTTAATGACAAGCGGTAATCAAAATGCTACTACAGAATTTCAAGTGAATTTAAATGGTGTTGATTGCAGTACAAATGTAGTGTCGCGTTCGGTAGCAAAAGGAAACTCTTTTCAGGGATTTTATTCCAAAATAAATGGCAATAATGCTTGTGCAGGGCATTCCGAATGTGATGCTATTATCATGGATGAAGCTTGCGTTACTGCAGTTCCTGAAATTACAGCAAACCACGTAGATGCTTCTCTGATTCATGAGGCTGCCATTGGCAAAATTGCAGGAGAACAAATTATAAAATTGATGACATTGGGATTATCACAAGAAGAAGCAGAGGCAGAAATTGTTCGTGGCTTTTTAAAATAGTTATTTCAAAAGGAGATGGTGTATGACTGTCTTCTTTTTTGTTTTATAGGATATGTTTTAACGATTTTCAAAAGTTGACATATATTATAAGTAGAGTGTGTATAAAGTATAGGAATGTAGTACAAGCAAATAGATTATATTAAGACAAAATAGTTCAATTTTTTAGAAAAAAGAATATTAAAAAGTACGCATATATCCAATTTATTTCACCGAGAATGGAGACTTTTAGTATGAATATGGATATGAATATCTATAATGGGATGAATTGTTGTTGCAACCAAAATTGTGATGATGATTGTTGTCGTCCAGTAATTTGTTGTCCTGCTGGCCCAACAGGTCCTACTGGTCCAACCGGTCCCACAGGTCCTGCAGGTGGTGTAACTGGTCCAACAGGAGCAACCGGTCCTGTTGGTGCGACTGGCCCAACGGGTCCCACAGGTCCAACGGGAGCAACAGGCTTTGGAGCAATTGGTCCAACGGGTCCTACAGGTCCGACAGGAGCAACAGGAACAGGAGCAACCGGTCCAACGGGTCCTACAGGCCCGACGGGAGCAACAGGTACAGGAGTAACCGGCCCGACCGGTCCTACAGGACCAACGGGAGCAACAGGCTTTGGAGCAACTGGCCCGACCGGTCCCACAGGTCCGACGGGAGCAACAGGAACAGGAGTAACCGGCCCAACCGGTCCCACAGGACCAACGGGAGCAACAGGAACAGGAGTAACTGGTCCGACCGGTCCCACAGGCCCGACGGGAGCAACAGGAACAGGAGTAACCGGTCCAACCGGTCCCACAGGCCCGACGGGAGCAACAGGAACAGGAGTAACCGGTCCAACTGGTCCCACAGGACCAACGGGAGCGACCGGTCCTACAGGTCCGACGGGAGCAACAGGAAGAACTGGTCCAACCGGTCCCACAGGTCCGACGGGAGATGAAGGAGTCCAGGGAACTGCAGCGACAGTAAGAGTAGGTACGGTAACTACAGCAGAGCCTGGCACAGAGGCAAAGGTAACAAATAGCGGAACTGAGCAGGATGCTGTATTTGACTTTGTGATACCAAGAGGCGAAACCGGTGGAGGTGTTACTCCTGTAGAATTGTTAACAGCATATGCTACGCCCGCTCAGCCAGGCACATCAGGTGGCAGTCTAATTTTTGACAGAAACGGAACTTCTTATGGTAATGCAATTTCTCATACAGAAAATACTTCTGCTCTTACCATTCAAGAACCTGGTTTTTATTATGTAGCGTTTCACACAACAATCACTCCTACAAGTGGTGTGGATTTTCCATTATCAATTGTAGTATATCTGCAGCAACAAGGTACTGCTGTTTCAGGCACCGGCATACGCCATACGTTCCAGACAACTTCAGATGCAAGTAATATAGCATTTTCTCAGATTATACAGGTAACATCAACTCCAACCACATTAGAAGTAATCGGTGAGGGTGGAAATTATCTGTATTATGATAATGCAATAACCATTTATAAAGTAGGAGAAATATCGTAAATCTAAGAGAATATCCCTTTATTTTGGGGATATTCTTTTTTATTTTACTATTTTTCCCATTTTGCTTCATTGACAGTACACATTGCCCCAACTATAATGAAAAGATAAAAATATGAAAATATCGTAAATCTAAGAGGGGGAATTCGGTGAAAAACAAAATTCCGCGCGCAACCCTAGTCATATGGGGAATTATAGTTGCAATCGTAATTGTTATGGCAACTGTTTGTATTGTTTTAATTTTACAGGGGAAATGGGGAATTGATGGTAATGATTCAAGTGATTATATTGAGATAAAAGAAGAAAATATCCAACAAGATATCTCTGTGATACATTTAAATTGGGTATCAGGAGATGTACAAGTCAAAAAGAGTTCAAATAACCAAATCCGTATTGTTCAAAAGGGTAGTCAAGATTATCCACAGGAGCAATTATTCTCAACTAAAATAGATGGGGATACTTTATATATAGAAGATACCAGGGGATATGGTATCAATATGTTCGGGTTTCAAAAACAAGAAAATACAGATTTGGTATTATATTTACCGGAAAAAGAATATCAACAGTTGAATGGAAACTTTGTAAGTGCCAATGTGACAGTTGACACATGCAACACCGACCATTTGTATTTAAAGACTATTTCAGGAACCATTTTTGTAGAGAAAGGAAAGTGCGACTCAATAGAATTAAATACGACCAGTGGAGATATTTCTGTAAACCATATAAAAACAGACGAGTCTTTGAAAATGGTTTCTGTAAGCGGAGCTGTTATAGCAACGGAAAGTAAGGTTGAAAACGATACATATGCTTATAGTGCAAGCGGTAATATCAATATCAATGATTTGCATACTAAAAATATGAAATGTGAAACAATTAGCAGCTCTATACAGACAGAAGGAATTTTTGATAATGTGACATTTTCTACCACATATGGATTGGTGGAATGTACAGCAAACGAACCATTAAATCAGTTAACAGTCACTACTGTTTCGGGAGATTTTCACGGTATGATACCAAAAGAAAACGGTTTTACCGCGACATATCATACAGTTTCAGGTACATTTGAGAGTGAATTTGAAACTATACAGGATAATCATATGTTTATTTATGGAGATAAAAACGGTATGTTTGAGTTTAATACAAGTAGTGGAAGTGTTACTTTATCTGCACTTCCGTTATAATCAAAAAATCAGATAGAAGATATTGATAATTTCTCAGATAAATTTAAAAGAAATAATGGAAAAACCTATTGACACTCTTATATATGAGATGTACAATAAGCAACAACCAGACAAGGAACATTGCTGCTCTTAAATTGTTAAGAGCAGTATTCCATTTATAGGGATAGAAAAGAGGCGGTTGTAGTGAATATTTTAATTATAGGCTGCGGACGCGTTGGAATTAGTTTAGCAGAACGTTTAGATGCACATGGACATGATGTGGCCATTGTAGATTCAGATGTAGATAATTTCAGAGCTTTAAGCGATGAGTTTACAGGTATTACAGTTTGTGGTATGCCTATGGACATGCAGGTGATGCAAAATGCAGGTATAGAAAACTGCGATGCGGTTGCAGTAGTGACGCCGGATGATAATTTAAATATTACCGTTTCACAGGTAGTAAAAAAATTTTTTGGCGTAGAAAATGTGTTAGCGCGTATTTCTGATCCTGCACGTGAAAAAGTGTTTAAAAAGTTCGGACTGAAAACAGTATGTCCGACCAATCTGGCAGGAGACGCGATGTTTGTGGCTCTGACACAACCATTTGATAATAAAAATATGACATTTGGGGTGTCTACTGTATCGTTTACATGCGTACCGGTAGAAGAGCAATTTGTAGGCAAAGATATTAGAAATTTAGGAGAAGGCAGTGACCATAGTGTGTTTGGTGTAGTGCATCCCGACGGCTCTATGGATTTGCATTTAGCCCATAAAAAATTAATTTTACAACAGAATGATATGATTATTTACGCAAATATGTGTGACTAAGATGGTTTCGTAGGAGAAAAGGATTATGAAAATTATTATTGTTGGCGGCGGCAAGTTAGGTAAAGATATTGCCGATAATATGCTGGAACGCAAATATGATGTAAGATTAATTGAAAAAAACAGAGCAAAATGTATTGAACTGGCAAATGATTTAGATGTAGAAATTATTTGCGGAGATGGTACAGAATTGGAAGTTCTGGAGGAAGCAGGAACAAAAAATGCAGATTGCTTTATCTCTGTTACCGGTAGTGACCAGGATAATTTGGTAGCAACACAGCTTGCTAAAAATGAGTTTAATGCCCGTAAGGTTATTGTTCGTGCCAATAACCCGAGAAATGTGGAAGCTTTGCGTACCTTGGGAACAGATATTGTTGTTAGCAGCACTGAGATTATCACCAGACTGATTGAGCAAGAGGTGGATTTAGCGGGAATGCATTTGCTGGCAACTTTAAATAAAGGAAAAGCAAGCATCTGTACAATAACCTTGCCTGAGTTTTCCAGTTTGGATGGAAAAATGCTAAAAGATATTACATTGCCGCAAGGATGTCTTGTTATTTCTGTTTTAAGAGATGACGATATGACCATTCCAAATGGTTTTACTGTAATTCATACAGGAGATGAAATTGTGTCTGTATGTGACAGTGACAATAGTCAGCGCCAATTATTAAAATTATTCCATAGCCATAATTAAAAAAGGAGGGTAATTTACCCTCCTTTTTTATTCTTCTGTTTTCTCTTTTCGACGCAGACGGTTGGTTCGTTTAAACCTTGTTTTCTCCGGCAGAGGTTCCTTGGTTTTATAAGTAATACGGTGCTTAGCGTCAGTGATTTTAGAGCTGTCCACTTTTTTCATAATCAGTACATATGCAACTAAGAGAGGAACAGCGCATCCTGTCACAATTGCTCCCAACTTCAGGCCGGGTGTTTGATAATGAAATTGTATTTCGGATGTTCCTGCAGGTACTTTTACAGCCATAAAGCCAATATTTACGTTTTCTATATCTACAGGTTCCCCGTTTACGGTGGCAGTCCAGCCGCTTTCGTATGGAACGCTAAAGAAAACCAAACGTTCCTTATCGGAGGTATAGTGTGCGGTAAACCCGTAACTATCATAAGTAAAATCTGAGCAAGCCATTGATTGGCGTTCGAGACAGTCCTTGTAATAAGCTTCTTCGGTGTAGGAGAAAGAAGTATTTCCAACGGCAGGTTCCAAAATATCCTGATATTTTGTTGCTTGCTCCTCATCCAATACAATTGCTTTTAACAGTAATAGGTTACGATTGTCTTCATATAGCTGATTATACTGCTCTTCAGTGTAATAGTAATCGTAACTAAAACCCATTGGAATGTAATATTGATTTTCCCAGACGTCATAGCCGTTTTGAGTATCATAATAGGTCCATCCCGGCATACGAGTCGTTCCATCTTCTTTTACAAAATTATCATTGTCTCCTGTGTAGTCAAATAACCAGCGGCAGGAAGTAAGAGCACGCAATCCATAATATTTTACATCAGGTCTTGAACCAACATCTCTTGTGACGCCAATGGTTGGGTAAAATTCCATAATAGAACCCGGTACAATGCTGTGAAACGCTTGTATACTGGGAACTTGCCAGAACATTGCCTGGTTATCCATACTTTTATAGAAGTCAGAACGTGCAAAATCAGATTCCGGTAAATTTAAATCTTTACCGCCATTTAATGAGGTAGGAATAATTTGATTGTGTGTATCATAGGATTGTGTTTTACCAAGTGCAATAAAATAAGTTGCGTATACCACAGTAATAACGCAAACGCCGATGTTTAACAAACGAGCAAACCACACGCGGCTTTTGTTGCGGTATTTTAGAATAATAATCAGCAATAATAAGCTGACGACAGCAATGGCAACATAAGTCCAGAATCTGGTGGGATAACTTTCCAGTCCGTAAGTTGTGGTAGTAACACCATCCTTGGTTGTCGTGTTCGGCATTAATCCAATTGGAATCGCAATGCCAAGAGTAATCAATAAAGTCCAACGTATGGCGCGTTTCCAATTAATATCGCTAAACTCCAAGCAGGAAATGGTAGCCAGTGACATCATCAGCGTTAATATATAGAACCAACGAGCATAGTAAGAGGAGTTAAATAATTGAAAAGCACTATTTAAAATTGGAACCATTGCCATTAAAAACAATACACCCAATGTTACCTTCAGCCAATGTTTTTTCTTTCTCTGCATAAAGCCGATGACACCTGTCATACTGAACAACGGTAACCATGCGCCCAGTGAGGCCCATTTTGATTCCGAATTTGGTGTAAAGTTTGGTCTTGCCGGAATATCAGGAGGGAAGAACAGACTTTGCAGAATATGTACATATCGTTGATTATAACTGTAAAGTAAGGCGTTCCATCCATTTGGAGGGTTGTCCACACGTGGGTTTTGTATAATCGTGAGTATGGTTGGTATCAATAAAACACACGATGTGGCAACGCCAAGAATACCTTCCAGAAGCAACAAGAAAAAATCTCTGACAGAAATTTTCCAGCTTTTCATAATCAGGCGGATGGCAAAATAAATGAGACAAAATACAACTTGTCCTACAAAGAAATAGTAATTTACAAAACAGCATGCAAATACAGTCAATGCGAAAATTCCTCTGCGGCGCTGATACATGTATTCATCCAGTGCCGCCAGCATAAGAGGGAAAAATACGATTGCCTCATGGAAATGGTTAAAAAAGATATTGTAAACGGAGAATCCCGAAAAGGCATATAACATGCCTCCGATAACGGCAAAATTTTGGTTTTGAACGTATCGTTTTAAATAAACATAACCGGTTAAGGAGGCACAGCCAAACTTTAAAATGAGCAAAGGCCCCATAAGATAGGGAACAGCTGCACTGGGAAATGGAATGGTCAGCCAGAAAAATGGACTGCCTAATAAATAAAATGAATAGGAACCAATAAAATTAGCACCAAGATCGGTGGTCCAGCTCCAGCCAAAACTACCGCTTCTTACGGCGTCATGCGCCATTTGATAGAAGGGCACTTGCTGAACGTTAAAATCACCGTAAAAAAGAAAATATCCTTTGTCGTATATAATAAAGGGAATAAAGAAAAGGAAAGAAATTCCAACACCATAAACAAATGCCTTAAAATAGTAGTTTTGCCACCAAACTTTTGGTTGTAGAGCTGTTAACTGCATGTGAGACCTCCTTTTCTTTGTTGATTTTTTATTATAGCATAAAAGAAATTGGTGTGCAATTTTTGCCCAATACATACTAAAATAGCTTTGACGATTTTTGCAGCAAGTAAATTTTAATATTTATCGTAAGTTTGTTATAGACCAGAGAAAATTGTATTGCATTTTTTAGCCAATAAAGACTAAACCTTCTTATCAATACACAAAATCTATGATTTTTTAGTTATTACAAGGTTGTTATAGCATAAAGAAGATTACAGAGTAATCTTCAACAAATAAACGCTAAAACGTTCTTGCCAACAAACAAAATCTATGATTTTGATTTTGTTGCAAGGTTGTTATAACATAAAAGAAATTGTGAAACCATTTCTAACGAATAAGCGTTACAACGTTCTCATAACAACCAAAATTTTAATTTTGCTGCTGTTATGAGGTTGTTATAACATATTTTTGATGTCTGAATTTAGCGAATATTGAAGGATTGCGATTACGGTTGGAAAACCATTGTTCCTGTGCAACAAACTTGGTATAATAAAAGAAAATCGATAAAGGAAGTTTATTATGTCACATTTTTATGCCATGCTGTCCCGCATGAAATATATCAATCGATGGGGATTAATGCGAAATACGCAGCAGGAGTCGATTTGCGAACATAGTTTAGAAGTTGCTATTTTAGCGCATGCGTTGGCAGTTATCCATAATCGCAGATTTCACGGCAATGTCAATCCGGAACGTGCAGCAACACTGGCGATTTTCCATGATGCGCCTGAAATTATTACAGGCGATTTGCCTACACCTGTGAAATATTATAACCCTTCTATTCATAAAGCTTATCAAGAAGTGGAAAAAGTTGCTCAGGAAAAATTACTTTCTATGCTGCCGCAGGATTTAAAGCAAGATTATACCTCTTTATTATTTCAAGAACAGGAAGAGGATAAAAGGTTATTAACATTTGTTAAGGCAGCAGATAAACTTTCGGCTCTTATCAAATGCGTAGAGGAACGAAAAATGGGCAATGCTGAATTTACAAAAGCGGAGCAAACCATTCGAGAATCCATAAATGCTATGAACATTCCGGAAGCAGATTGCTTTATCAAAGAGTTTTTACCTTCCTATGAATTAACATTGGACGAGCAGGAATAATGCTTGCAAAAATAATGTAATTTTTTGTATAAATCCAATATATTTTCTTTTTAAGAATATTATAAAGTAAGATATCTTGTATACTTAAAAATTAGTGGAATTTACGTAAGAATAAGAAAAACAGAGGGATAAATTTGGATAACAATCATCACGATTTTGACAAAGAAAAGATACAAGATACAAAAAAGATTCCGGATTTGGAACAAAATGAATTATATAGCAAAACTCCAAACATACAGCAACAAAATGATACAAGTTTGGAAGAGTTAAAACAATCTTATCAAGCATCTTCTCAGGAACCTCAAAAAAGAAAGCTGACCAAAGGTCGTATTGCTGTAAACATTATAGTGGCAATACTCAGCGTTATTTTAATTGTAGCCGGTGCCGGATGTTTCTATGTAGATGGAATGCTGAATAAATTAAATTTTGTTGAGAACACGGAATCAGAGGCAACTCCAAGTATCACAGTCAGTGAAACGGGAGAAACCACAAGCTTGCCTGACCCTATGTTTGTAAACGGATTATATCATGATGACGCCATTACAAATATATTAATTTTGAGTTTGGATGATTATCAGGAAGGCGATGTCGGTCGTTCAGACAGTATGATTATGCTGTCTATAGATACCCGTCATAAAAAGATAAAAATGACTTCTTTTATGAGAGATATGTTTGTGCAAATTCCGGGTGTTGGTTCTAATCGTCTCAACACAGCATTTTCTTATGGCGGCGCACCTTTAACGGTAAAAACCATTGAGAATAACTTTGGCGTGGATATTGACCGTTATGTTATTATTGATTATGATGCCTTCGAAACAATTATTGATAGTGTGGGAGGTGTTTATATTGATGTATCCGATGCTGAGGCTGCGTACATCAATGAATATTCTTTCCGTACAGATATTGTTGGCGGTTATCAATTATTAAATGGAAATTTGGCTCGTTCCTATGCAAGGATACGTAAAATAGGAGATGACTTTGAACGTACGGCACGCCAGCGTGAGGTCATGTCAGCGGCAATTGACCAGCTGAAATCTTCCAATATTGGAACAATTAATCATGTACTGTCTACTGTATTACCTATGATTACAACTAATTTAAGTAAGACAGAGGTACTTAATTTGGCATCAAATGCATTGACATATCTCAACTATCCAATTGAGCAACTCCGTTTGCCTGAAGATGGTGCATACTCTGATGCTATGGTTATGATTGGCGGTATGGAGGCATCTGTATTGCGTCCGGATTTGGAAGCAAACAGTGATGCGTTGGTGCAGTTTATTTATGAAGATGATACTCCAAAAATGACACAATAAATGATGGTCTGCAATAGACCAAAAGGGTTATGCAGCAAATGGCATAACCCTTTTTTTGTGACTGACAACCGAAAGGAGATACCGATGCATATTCATGATTGGTCGATAAAGAAAAAGTTATTACTTTCTCATTTTCTTATGATAGGAATTCCTGTGTTCATTGTTATGGTTGTTATATTGGGTATTTTATTCTCTTTTTTGATGGCAACAGGGTCTCAAAAACCAACGGTTTTACCCGGAGACGACAACGCATCCGTTTCGGGATATATGTTGCAGTTGACGGTAGATTCTTTAACAGAACAGGTGGCACATTCAAACCCTGAATCTTTGCTTCAAAATGATGAGGTACAAGATGCCTGCGAAAGCTTGCAGGAAATGGGAGCAAATACAGTGATATACCGTGGAGATACCGTATACTGTCAGGTTGGCTCGGAATCTATCGGGGAGTTGTGGCTTCAGGCACAAACCATAATAGGAAATCAAGAGATGATTTCTCCTATTTTTTATTGGACGAACCAGGGCTTTGTGTACCATCTTTCTCAGCCAAATCCATTGGGAGAAACCATCGAAATATTAATTGTGGGCAATCATGTGGATTTTCCTGTTAACAGTTATCAGCAAGTACGTTGGGTAAAAACAATGATAAAAATTGTGTTTGCTGTTACTTGTGTATTGGCAGTTATCATTATCATTATTATGGGGGTTCTGATTTCCAACAAACTTTCCAAAACCATTTTAGTACCACTCAATGAATTGCGAAGAGCCTCTAACCGAATACAAAATGGTGATTTGAACGGTGAAATTACCATCTATGCACAAGACGAACTGGGATTGGCCTGCCAAGATTTTGACCAAATGCGTCGCAGGCTGCAAGAATCTGTCCAAGCACAGCAAGCATATGAACAAGGCAGAAAAGAATTAATTGCAGGTATCTCTCATGATTTGTCAACGCCGCTTACCTCGATTAAGGGATATGTCAGCGGATTGTTAGACGGCATTGCCAATACGCCTGAGAAACAGGAGCACTATTTAAAAACGATTTATCACACCGCGTGCGATATGGAGCACCTTGTAGACAGTTTATTTTTGTTTTCCAAACTCGATTTGGGGAAAGTGCCTTTTCATTGGGAAATTGTTTCGGTTGTAGATTACTTTACGGATTATATGGAAGAAACCAAACCGAGGCTGCTGGAAAAAGATATGAAGTTATCGTTGGAAATACACACCAACTCCCCGTGTTATGTTCGTATGGATCGCTTACAATTTGGCAGAGTAGTATCTAATTTGGTAGATAACAGTGTGAAATATAAGCGTGTTGGACTTGGTATATTAAAAATTATCATTCAGGAAGAGCGTGAGACGGTACAAATTATCGTAAAAGATAATGGAATAGGAGTAAGTCCCAATGAATGTGAAAAATTATTTGATAGTTTTTATCGTACTGACCCTGCACGAACCAATGCAGCAAAAGGCAGTGGACTTGGATTATCCATTACCAAACAGATTGTAGAAAATATGAATGGCAGTATCTGGGCAAAAAGTGCAATCAATGAGGGCATGGAAATGCATCTTGAATTTCAAAAGGCTCATAAGGGGGATAAAACATGAAACATATTCTGATTATTGAAGATGACACCAGCATTGCAGAATTGGAAAGAGATTATTTGGAAGCCAATGAAATTACATCTGAGATTGTGCCAAATGGAGAATTAGGGCTTCAAAAGGCGCTGCATCAGGATTATGATTTAATTCTATTAGACGTTATGCTGCCGGGGATGGATGGTTTTTCTATTTGCCGTACAGTGAGGGAACAAAAAAATATTCCGATTTTATTGGTTTCAGCACGCAGGGAAGATATTGATAAAATTCGTGGATTAGGTTTAGGGGCCGATGATTATATCAGTAAGCCTTTTAGTCCTTCTGAGCTGGTCGCAAGGGTAAAAGCGCATATCAACCGGTATGAGCGCCTTATCACGTCGGGGGCATCCAATCATGGACCGATATTTACAGTGGGAGACTTAGAAGTTCATTTGGATTCAAGACGTGTGTTAAGAAATCAGAAAGAGATTATTTTGGCAAATAAAGAATTTGATTTATTGGCATTCTTGATTGAAAATCCGGATGTAGTTTTCAGTAAAGAAACATTGTTTGACCGCATTTGGGGTATGGAGCCTATGGGAGAGACTTCTACCGTTACCGTACATATTAACCGTATACGAGAAAAAATTGAGCCTGACCCAAGTAATCCACGGTACATTGAAACAATATGGGGAGTAGGTTATCGTTTTCGTAGAGAAATATAAGCATTAACCGTGTTGATTCAGCTGAATGAACAGTTCTATAAAATAGATATTATGATTGAAAATAGCTGTTTTTGATAGGGGTAGAAATACGTTGAAAATTTCTCACACGTCAGCAAATATATTTTTTTAATAATTGAAATAATTACGTTAAAATGATATAATTCGCAAATATATGTAAATTTTTGTAGGATGAAGGAGTGCATAATGAATCAGAACACAGGAATTGAAAAAAATAAAAGGATATATTTATATGCGTTATTAATTGGTTATGCTTGTTTACTCATGTTTTTTTGCACCAAATCATCTCCTTTGTATATTATAAATGATTGGTATGATGCAAACGCTTATTTTACCATGGGAAAAGGAATGATGAATGGAGCGGTTCCCTATAGAGATCTTTTTGATCACAAAGGTCCGCTGCTTTATTTGTTATACGGAATCGGGTATTTAATTGATTCAACCGGTTTTTTTGGTATCTTTTTGATACAATCAATTTTTATGTCACTGACAATGATATTCTGCTACAAAATAGCGAAACTGTATATAGATAATTATTTTCATGCGATTATCATTTCTATGTTAGTCCCCATAATGACATTATCCGGAAACAATCTTTATGCGACCAGTGCAGATTATGGAGGAGGAAGTCCGGATGAGTTTATCACAGCGTTATTGACGATTTCACTTTACTTTATTATAAAATTATTTAAAGATAATAAAAGCAACCAATACAAACACATAGGAAAATACATGTTTGTAATTGGACTGATGGTAGGTTTTGTTTTTTTATTAAAATTTAATTTTATATTATTTTTTGTCGGTTTGCTGGTTCCTATTTATATTTATTTGTTAGTAAAGCATATAAAGGTTTTTGCAAAATCATTGTTGCTTCTGCTTGCCGGAGTTATTTCTGCTGTACTGCCTTATATTATTTATGCACTTATCACCAACAGTATAAAAGACTTTGTAAAAGTGTATTTAAAATTTAATTTAACATATAGTGGCGAGCCTGATACCAATTTTCTGTATTCATTGGCTTCAGGGCTAAAGAATACAGTTCACACAGTATTTTATAGTTATTTTATCTTTACAGTTATTATTGTTTTTGGCCTTTTGTATTTCATATATAAATATCGCAGCAACTTGTTGCTCAATATGTCCATATTTTTTAGTTTTTTATTAACTATGATTGGAATTAGCGTGAAACCATTTGGTTATGTATATATCCCTATATCAATTTATGGTCTTTTTGGATATATGGCTATTTACAATTTGGTTACCAAATCCGGTATTCATAAAAGTGAGCAACAAAAAAGTGATAAACTTTATAAAAATACAATTATTTCTGTTTTCACAGTATTTATTATTTTTATCGCAACCATAGGGAATAATGGATTAATCTCACAGCCTATTAACCGTGTTACACGTATTAATACAATACCGTTCCAACAGACAATAGCGGATATCATATTATCGGATACACCGGAAAATCACTCTGTATTAGAAGTCTTAACATTAGACTATGGTATATACACAGCTTCCGGCCTTATACCGCAATCCAGATATTTTTATCTGCCAAACGTGGATTACGAACAGTATCCGGATGTATTTTTAGAACAATATAACGATATTATAAACAAAAAGAATGCTTATTTGGTCTGTATGTTCGCGGCTTCCTATCATGAAGGACTAGATGACGTATTGATGGATAAAGACAATTATTTAGATAAATTTAACAATGCTATCATCGAAAACTATTCGTTGGTAAATGTAGTAGAAGGTACTTATTTGCAAGATAATATTGAATATTATTTGTACAAAAGAATATAAGAGTGATTTATATTATCAATCTCTACGTATTAAGGCGGCGCAAAAGGCAGAATTTTTGTACCACTTATTTTTTTGCCCTAAAACAGCCATTTTTACCTATTTTTTGCTCTAAAACTATGGGAGACAAAATGTCTGACCTTTAGGAGCAAAATTATGGAAAAATTATATATTGTTATTCCTGCGTATAACGAAGAAATGAATATTACTTCAGTTGCAAGGGAATGGCATACAGTAGTAGAAACTATAAGTGAAGATTCGAAGTTGGTTATTATTGATGATGGAAGCAAAGATTCTACCTATCAGGTGCTTACTGAACTTAGCAAGGAGTTGCCTCAGCTTGAGGTGATTACAAAAAAGAATTCAGGACATGGCGCTACAGTTTTGTATGGGTACCGCTATGCATTGGAGCAGAATGCAGATTATATTTTCCAGACAGATTCAGACGGACAAACACTGCCGGAGGAATTTTATGGTTTTTGGGAGTTAAGAGATAAATATTCTGCTGTTATTGGATATAGAAATCATAGAAAAGACGGATTCTCCCGTGTGTTTGTTACCAAGACGTTGAAATTTGTATTATGGTGTATTTTTAAGTTAAATATTACGGATGCAAATACGCCGTTTCGTTTGTTGAATAGGGATGTTTTGCAGCGACATATTTCTAAAATACCAAAAGATTTTAATCTTTCTAATGTAATGCTTACTATTTGTCTGGTCAAGTATAAAGAAAATATCCGTTTTATACCAATTACGTTTAAACCAAGGCAAGGAGGGGTAAACTCTATTAACTTTAAAAAGATTGTTAAAATAGGAAAACAGGCCGTAAAAGACTTTAAAGTAATCAAAACAACATTAGATTAAAAATAAAAAGCTGTGTAATTTATTACACAGCTTTTTACGTATACGTTGTTTATGGAGGTATTCATAAGGTGCTTGTTTTTTTATATTTTGAAGATAAGGTGAGAGCGTGTCTTTATTACTATAAGTTGTCACGATGTTGATTCTATTTATATTGCAAATATATCTAACTATGCGGGGGTGTCGGTTCGTTACAATATAATTCTTTCATAACACCCATGAGAGCAATCACTCGTTCATCCTGAATTTGATAGATAACATTCATCCCTTGCTTTTCGGAAGAAAGAATTCCGGCTGTTTTTAGTTGGTTTAGATGTTGGGAAAGTGCGGATGCCGTAATATTTGGTACACATTTATGAATGTCTCCTACGGTTAACTGTCCCTTAATCAATGCACATAAGATTAAAAGACGGTGTTCATTGGCCAGAAGTTTCAGAAGTTCCGCAATCGTTTTGGCTTGTTCTTCCATATGTTTTTAGTTCCTTTCCATGTTTGAGTTTGCAAATTCCTTGTGTCATGGTTCCCATTGGGCAATATACACACCATGACTTGGGGCGAAATAATACCATAGTAATAAGTTCAAGTATGGTGGATGTAAGCATTATTCCAAAAAATCCGAACGCGAACTGAGCAAACCATGGGGTTACCATGCTTACCTCTGCCCACTGCCATGGGAGTTTAAATACCCACAGCAAGGTTACTGTTTGTTGCAGCGGTGCGCCTGTAAATACTTTATAAGTGCTATATAACATTAAAAAGAACATAATCATAAAAAATGTTAAAAAACCATAGCGAAACCATTTGCTGCGTAAAAATTTAGGAGGGGGTGCATTTCGGGATAATTTCAGTTTGTTTCCCAGGATGCCGATTAGTTGACCTCTTCCGCAATAACGGTTGCAGTAAGCCTTGCCTCCTCCGAATAAGGCGATTAACAAAGGGATAGAGAAAAATAACATTCCCAACCATGCAAATAAAATATTAGTTAGCCCTAAAGCTAAATAAAGTAACTCGGCAATCCAAAGATAATCATACCACTTCTTTGCTTTCACTGCAAATCCCCCTTTTCACCATTGTAATTACATCAGCAGGGCATTCTTTTGAACATTTTTTGCAACCGACACATTTTTCGCTATCTACCTGAGCGGTAATACCAAAAGCAATATGAATAGCATCTTTGGGGCAAACCAGTACACAGCATCCGCAAGCTACGCACTCGCTGCCAATGTGAGCAATATTTGGTGATAGTTTCATAAACTCCTCCATATAATAAAGTAATTAAGATATTACTAATATACTTTATTATATGTGATATGTCAAGAAGTTTCTAATGAAAGAAAAAATAAAATTAAATTATTTCTTATTTTTGAAGAAAGGTTTCCAATAAAATTCTTCTATCTTTTTTACAGAGCCGTTTTTGGATGAAACAGAAAATGTCCCTGTTGCTTTTGCTTGCAATGATACATCCGCTTGGTCAGAGACATAGGATAAATCGCTTACCTCCAGTAGAGATGCGCAATCAGAGTCTCCTATAAAGGAAATGAGCGTAGAAGAACATGTTTTCTGTTTCAATTCCAAAGCAGCTTTTCCGATAGAAGCCTGGTTGCAATAGATGCCTAAAAATCCGTATGATTCATCTGAGGGATAAGGCAAAATGGTAGAGGAAAGACTTTGATATTGAGGTAACAGCTTTAATTCTTTTTGTAATTGCAAAAGATTTTCTTTGGTATCCATTATTTTTAAATAACATGGAATATTTTGTGCATCATAGAGGTTTTCTGCGTAAATATATGCGTTTTGTTGCTGCATTCTGGTTTCCTCATAGTATTGTTCTTCCTTTGCATGACGAAAATCACCG
The DNA here is from genome assembly GCA_900542375.1 of uncultured Oscillospiraceae bacterium. Taxonomy (GTDB): domain Bacteria; phylum Bacillota; class Clostridia; order Oscillospirales; family Acutalibacteraceae; genus UMGS1071. The sequence goes on from UQNI01000005.1 coordinate 21,983, forward strand.
TAGTAAATATGCAAATTATCTTTAGAAATAACATGGATAAAACAATTCATATGATGTCGTTTTAACAATTCATAAACCGGCTGTACAGTAGAAAGCGGTAAGTTGTGTTGCGAAACATAGGTATGAGTTTTTGTATCATATAAGGCAACACCATTTAATATGACCAGAGGCATGGTAAACGGCATTTGTTCCATATGAGGAAGAACGGATGCAGGCGTATCAGCCGTAACAAACGAAATACAGGCGCCTTCTTTTAATAAACGGCTTAAGTGAATTTTTGAGTGTTGACTGATATCTCCGTTTTTTGACAGCAAATTATGGTCTAAGTCACATACAAACAAAAGTCCTTGTTCTTTGCGATGAGGAATATGAATGGCATTAATCACAATGGCAATAAAAATACCGATTAAGGTATCAAGGATACGGTTGAGGGCAAAGACATAAATATTGGCATCTGCAACATGAGAAATAACGATACTCATAAATACAACGCATGTTAAATAGGCACAGCTTGGTTTTTTTAGCAAAACAGTAATGTACATTAGAATAATAACCATAATACTGATGACCAAATAACGTACCAAAACAGGTTCAATAGGAACGGCATAACGTTCAAATGCCAGCATGGCCATACCCACAATACCGCCAATGATGGTTGCAATGATTCTTTCTTTTCCTACTTTTAAACTGCTGCCCAGTTCAGGCTGCATGCAGAGAATTGCGGCAATTGCCGAATAAAAAGGCGTACCTCCGTCACGGAAGAAATCCACTAAAAAACATAGAAAAACTGCAACTGCCGTTTTGATTAGGCGCATACCAATTTTAGGAACGGATGGCATGGTAGATTTCCTCCTTTCTGAAAAAAATAAGACCTCTGTTTTAGAAGTCTTACGGTATTGGATTAATTATCGTAGGTTCCTTTGATGGTGCATTGCTCTAAAATATGCCCGTCCATTTGTTTATATAGTTCATTTAAATAAAATCCGTTTTCCAGTTGTAATTTTGTATCCAATGCAAACACATGCAATTCGTATAAATGGGTAGCATCGGGAGGGCACATACCTCCGTAATAACTGGATTCTTTTCGGCTTTGCTGGCCGCCCTGAACACTCATCCAACTGTTTGCCCCTTGTACAAAATCTGTCGCGGAAATACTCTCGTTTTCCTCCAGTTCAGTACGTGTTAAGTTTGCTACCGTCCAGTGAATCCATACAAAACCGCCGCTAACAGGATAAGCGTCTTTATCTTCTAATACAATTGCATAAGAAACTGTTCCTGCAGGCGCATCCTGAATGGATAGGGGGAGAGAATAGGTAGGCATACCATGCGCGTTGAATTGTGTGCCGCGTTTACCGTATTCGTCTGAGATAACACCATGTAAGATTCCTGTGCTTGTTACTTTCATATTGTAGCCTCCTGTTTTATTTTCTTATAGTATAGCTATTTGCATATATGATGTAAATACTATTTTTATTAAAATTACGTTAACTTTATCCGGATATTTCGTTGAGTTGTCTGACAGACTCGTGATTCTTCTGTAAACACATAACAGTTTCCCCGTTGACGTCTTTTTCACCATTTTCTTGAAAACCAAACGAGGTATAAAGATGATAGGCGTGTTTATTTTGCTGATATAAACTTAGATATATAGTATTACATTGATATTCACAAAATAGACGAGTAATCAGCAGTTTGAGTGCCGCCTTTCCATATCCTTTTCCTTGATATCTGTTATCGATTAGAAAGCGGTCCAGCCAAACACGGCCATGTGTATCCTCATAAGGGAAAAAGCCATACATAGCAAATCCTATCATATCAGTACCGTGATAAATGGCAACAGGGTTCCATAAATCCAGTTGTTCCGCTTCCTGTATACATTGGGAAACCGGTTCAATGAATGAGGATTGTTCCGTTTTTACATTAAGCTGCAACGCCTCTTTTTTGTTCTCTGCCGAAATTGGTTTTATATGAAGATTCATATAAAAATAGAATTCCTTTCTGATACGATGTTATGTGATAGATTTGGAATGTTCCTTCTTCAAGGTACAATAGATAATTGTTTTTTCTATGATGAAACCATGAAGTTTTCTTAAATTCTTTATCAAAGATAGTTTGTGCACTTCTGTTTCAAACATACTTTTTGTCATCAAAATGAGATATAAAGTTATTTACATAAACCTATAGAGTGAATACAATCGCTAACGAGTAAAATAGATAATAGAGTGAGAACATCAGTTGAAAATCGGAAGTTATCTCCACTTATCTGTGCTTATGTTGGAATATATTTCTCTCTTTAAAAGAAAAGGGTTTTATGTTCAAAATCTTATTTAGGTTTACACTGCCAAAAAGATACCCGCCGTAGGCACAAGTAATACGGCAAAATAAAAGCTGAACCCGGAACGCAAGTTGCGTCCGGGTTCAGCTGAATGGTCGGGATGACGCGACTTGAACACGCGGCCTCTGCGTCCCGAACACAGCGCTCTACCAAACTGAGCTACATCCCGATTTTTTATTTTGTATTATCCAGTATATCACACAAAATTAGAAATCTCAATATGGTAATGACTAAACTTTATAAATATATCGTTAAAAAATAATCAGTATGTTTTTGAAATACAAAAAGGCTGTACAGAAAGTTCTGTACAGCCGACCTATCAAAATAGGTTAGGAAATAGATGCTCCCATAGTATAAACTTCTTGCAGCAATGCGGTATGTTCTTTTGCAGTTCCCGCATCGCTGATACCAACTCCGCGTATGACGCCGGCAAGCCTTGCTTGCTCAAAACAATCAATCCAGCCTTGCATTCCTTTCACAGCGCCGTCCATTGCGCTTTCATCATTTTCTGCCGCAGTTGTTAATAAATAGATATCTCGAAATGCATATTCGGACGTATAAAGAGGATTCATCCTATCCAAAAGAGTCTTCATTTGTCCGCACATTTCATAATAATAAATTGGTGTTGCAAATGCAATCACATCAGCATGTTGTACTTTTTCAGCAATGTTTGCAGCATCATCTTTCATAAAGCATTTCTTGCTTTTTAAGCAGCTAAGACAGCCGATACAAAATCCTATTTGCTTATTTGCCAGTGAAATAAATTCAACGGTATTTCCGGCCGCTTTGGCTCCCTTTTCAAATTCTTTTGCAAGAATTTCAGAGTTACTGTTTTTTCTAAGACTTGTAGAGATTACTAATACGTTTTGTTTCATCATTCATTTTCCTTATAAATTTCTTTGGCAAATCGAAACGCTGCCCACGCCTTTGGCCATCCTACGTAAAAAGCGGCATGGGTCAGTATTTCTGCCATTTCTTCTTTTGTTACACCGCATGCTTTCGCATTTTGAATATGAAATTGTAAAGAGCTGTCCAGAACACCGCTTGCCATCAGTGCGGTTACTGTCACAATGCTCCTATCTCTGGCGGAAAGTTGTTCCTCCCGGGACCAAACTTCTCCAAATAACACATCATCGTTTAATTGAGCAAATTTGGGTGCAAAATCCCCTAATTGCTCTCTTCCTGCAGTTACTTTGGCCATGGGTATCCTCCTTCTTTAATTCATCAATTCAAAGGTCACATCTGTATTTCCGGTTGTTTCAAATACCTCCACCCCGGATTCAATATGACCCAGATGTTGCCTGCTGAATTGTTCTCCGTTTTGCCGATACAGAATGACAAAGCTGCCTGCTGTCGGCCAGTAGATAATGTCTCCTACTTCATAGGAGTCGTTCCTTAATGTTTCTGTAGGAAATGCACCTGTACCGTAGTTGTAACATATCTCTCTGTCATATAAATCACGCATGGAAAGCGTCATGGGCATTTGTTCCACCAATGCTCTGGTGGTAACGTTGTTTTCTAAGACAGCAGTAAGCTCTGTTCCGTTTACAGAAATTTTGATAGTGAATGCATTAGCATTCTGTTGACGTTCTAACGAACTGGTATATTCCTGCATGGTGTTGTCTCCTTGGGTACTGTTCTGTTCAGACACAACTTGTGAAAAGGATGAATCTATATTACTGCAAGCAGACAAGGTCAGCAATATAACAATACCGATTAAGATGCCGGCACAAATTTGTTTCATACATTCACCTATTTGAGTTTGTTATATTCGTGCTCTGCTACAGGTTCGCACCACTCCGTACTTCCGTTTTCTGCCGGAACCTCGACAGCCAGATGAGCAAACCAGCTGTCAGGTGCAGCGCCGTGCCAGTGTTTTACATTGGCGGGAATATTCACTACATCACCGGGATGAAGTTCTCTGGCCTTTTCACCCCATTCTTGGTAATAACCATGGCCTGCAGTAACCAATAAAATTTGTCCTCCACCACTTTTGGCGCGGTGAATGTGCCAGTGGTTACGGCACCCGGGCTCAAAGGTTACATTTGCAATTGCAATTTGTTGGGTAGAGAGCATATGTAAATAACTTTGTCCGACAAAATACTTTGCAAACGCGTCATTTTTATCCCCCAGAGGGAATTGACTCAATTCTTTTGGATTCATATTTTTTCCTCCAAACAACGTTTGATTATTTTTGCGGGAACACCTCCCACAACGGTATTTGGGGGTACATCTTTGGCAACAACGGCACCGGCTGCAACAATTGCTCCATCCCCAATGGTAACGCCGGGTAAAATAGTTGAATTAGAGCCAATCCACACTTGTTTTCCGATATGAATGGGCTTTGGAATGATATCACTGCGTTTTGCAGGGTTGAAATCATGATTTAATGTTGCCAATACTACATTATGCCCAATGAGCGTTTCATCCCCAATGGTAATACCGCCCTGGTCCTGAAATTTACAGCCCATATTGATAAACACATGTTTTCCAATTCTGATATTTTTACCGCAGTCTGTGTAGAAGGGTGGGAATAATCCAAATGTATTATCCACAGGTTTCCCAATGATTGTTGAAAAAATCTGACGGATTTCATCGGGGGTATGATAACTGTTGTTTAATTGAGCGGTTAATTTCAGTGCTTCCTGTGCTGCTTTGTGCATAAATTGATGCACTTCTGACCCGGTATGTACCGTGTTCCCCGAGTTTAATTTGTTTAAAAATTCTTGCAGTTGCATAAATGTTCCTCTTATTGGTAGGACTTTCTTAAAATTTCCACACAACCTTCGTGCGGCAGCTCGCAAGGGTTTGCTAAGAACAAACCTCCCATGGTTTCTTTTGCATTAGCCGCAATTGCTTCAAATTCATCTGGGGTAAAGCCGTATTCACTCATTTTTAATTGCTCTACACCGCATGCCTTCTGTAAATTTACAAGGGCTATAATAAAATCTTCCGGTTTATTTGCATTTGGAATTCCCATTACTTGCGCCATCTTGATAAAACGTTCATCACAAGCGTGGTGCTCAATAAAGAATTCATAAAATGCTTTGGAAATCATAATCAGACCTGCTCCGTGAGGCAATTCATGGTGAAATGCGCTCATTGCATGTTCAATGGAATGTTCCGCTGTGGTACTGCAGATGGTCATAACAATGCCGGAAAGGGTATTTGCAAAAGCAACATGTTCGCGTGCTTCTATGTCATTTCCGTCTTTTACTGCGCGTGCAAGGTAAGATGCGATATTTTCAATTGCAGTCAATGCGTACATATCGCTCATCATATTTGCACCTTTGGAAATGTAGCATTCCGTAGCGTGGAATAATGCGTCAAAGCCTTGGTATGCCGTAAATTTTGGAGGGACAGTTTTCATCAACTCCGGGTCGATAATAGAAAGAACAGGGAATAGTTCGTCCCAACCGCCAAATCCGATTTTTTCATTTCGTTCATCATGGCTGATGACGCCCCATTGGTCTGCTTCAGAACCGGTGCCTGCGGTTGTTGTAATACATACAATGGGGAGCGGTTTCTCCTGCATGGGCTGACCTTTTCCGCTTCCGCCCACAATATAATCCCATAGGTCACCCGGATTGGTGGCCATAAATGCCATCGCTTTGGCAGCATCCATAACACTGCCGCCGCCCAATGCAACGATAAAGTCACACTGATTTTCCTTTACAAACGCAGCACCATTCATCACTGTAGATTTTAAAGGGTTTGCCTGTACTTCGTTGAATAGCACAGGTGCAACACCTGCTTTGTTTAATTGTTCGACTGTGTTATCATAGGCTCCATTTTTAAAAACGGATGTTCCGTTTGTGGTTACAATCATTGCTTTTTTGCCAGGCATTTTATATTGAGATAATTCCGAAAGTCTTCCGTTACCAAATACAAATCTGGTAGGTACATACATGTTAAAACTCATGTGAACAGCTCCTTTTTTGCTTGATATGGTATAGCAGATAGTCAAGGTATTCCAGTTGGTGTTGGTCTTTGTGAATTTGTTCCAACAATTTTTTTCGATGTCTGTTTAAAAAATTCAGTTGTTCCTCCGGCCGATATTGAAAAAACAATAAAATTTCCTGCTCAGAGAAACCAATGTCTTCTAAATTTTTCTTTACATCTTGTTCCGTTTTATGATGTTCCATGCATCTGCCTCCTTACAAGATAATTATAATCCTCATGGATGATAGATAGCAAATACTTATTTATTATAGTTTATCATAGTTGACAGGAATGGATATGAGACATACAATAAAACAAAAAGAAGGTGAGACAATGGAACTGCGTGTATTAAGATATTTTCTTGCTGTGGCAAGGGAAGAGAATATTACAGCGGCGGCCGAAAGTTTACATGTAACACAGCCGACGTTATCAAAACAGCTTATGGATTTGGAAGTACAGCTTGGAAAAACACTTTTTTTAAGGGGTAAAAGAAAAATAACACTTACGGAAGAAGGTATGTTTCTTCGAAAGAGAGCGCAAGAAATTGTGGATTTAGCAGATAAAACCGAAGCAGAGTTGATGACGTCCGATGATGTGGTAGAGGGCAATATTTATATTGGAGCCGGGGAAACACAAGGGGTTCATTTGATTGCCAAAGCAATTAAAACACTGCACAATCGATATCCAAATATTCGATATCATTTATTTAGTGGAAATGGGGAAGATGTTTCTGAGCGTCTTGATAAGGGTTTAATTGATTTTGGTCTGTTTGTAGGAAATATTGAGTCTAAAAAATATGATTATTTAAAACTTCCTATGGCGGATACATGGGGATTATTGGTGCGCAAGGATGATCCGTTAGCAAAACTGGAATGCATTAAACCGAATGATTTGTTAAATGTACGTCTTTTAAGTTCAAGACAGGCGCTAATACAAAATGAATTGTCAGGGTGGCTTGGATATGAATTTGAAAAGTTGCATATTGTTGGTACGTATAATTTAATTTACAATGCTTCTTTAATGGTTGAAGAAGGTATGGGAGCAGCACTTTGCTTAGATGGCTTGTTGAATACTTCAGGAAACAGCAATTTGTGTTTCCTGCCGTTTGAACCTGTTTTAACGGCCGAGCTTAAAATAGCATGGAAAAAGTATCAAGTATTTACAAAAGCTGCGCAAAAATTTTTGGAGGTATTGCAGAATACCTTACATATAAATTAATTTATATACAAAATGTTTAATTTTATATAGTTTATTCTCAAATATTATTGCAAAATATACAATTTTTTAGTAACATAGCAATATATTAATTAATGAAAAGGGAGGTTTTTTTGTGAAAAAAAGGGTACAAAATAAAGTATTGGCGATACTGTTGTCTTGTATGTTTATGATTGGCCTATTTCCCACTGTTGTATTGGCTGAGGGTTACGAATCGGAAAGTATTCCGGCTGAAATAACATCTGCGAATTTTTCCGGCGGCAAAGGAACAGAAGATCCTTACCAAATAGCAAATGCAGAAGATTTAAAAGCTTTTGCTGCAAAAGTAAACGAAGGAGAAACTGCAATTTGCGGTATACTGATGTCGGATATTGATTTGAATCCCGGTATCACTTTTAATGAAGACGGTACCTATACCGGCGGAACACCTGAGCAATGGATACCTATCGGAACTAATGGAAATAACTATTCCGGTACATTTTATGGTAACGGAAAAACGATTATTGGGCTTTATATCAATAACACTAATGATGATTATCAAGGACTGTTTGCTCAGAGTACAGGCACAATTCAGGACTTGGGCATTGTAAATAGTTATTTATGTGCACACGATTATGTAGGTGGTATTGTTGGACGCAATGGTACAGGAAGCGTGATTAACTGTTATAATACAGGAACGGTTATTGGTCAAAATAAAATTGGAGGCATAGCCGGATATAGTTACTCTACTATACAGAATTGTTATAACACCGGAGCGGTCACAGGGGATGTCAATACAGTTGGAGGTGTAACTGGACACAGCGAAATGGTGTTGGAAAATTGTTATAATAGCGGTACGGTAACGGGAGGAAACGATGCGGTTGGCGGAGTTGTCGGAAGTTGTTACGGTACTGTCGAAAATTGTTATAATATTGGCAATGTCATTGGCAAGGGAGGCTCATATGATTCCGTAGGTGGTATTGCCGGAACCTGTGGAGCATATAGTAGAGCAGGCACAATTCGAAATTGCTACAATACCGGTATTGTAAATGGAACAAACCAAAACGTTGGCGGCATTGTTGGAAATACCGGAAGAAAAGGTAGTATTACAAATAGCTATAATGAAGGCGGCGTTGTTGGAAATTCGGAGACAGGAGGTATCACTGGCTACAGCAGCGGAACAATTGCATACTGCTATAACATTGCGGATATAAGCAATATTGGGTATGGGTATGTAGGTGGTATTTGTGGACAGATTAACGACAACGGAACAGTCGAGTTTTGCTACAATATAGGAAATTATACAAGTAGTAGCTCTGACGCGAATCCGGTGGTAGGAGGTCGTACAGACAAATCTATTGTAGAAAATACATATTACGTTTCTGATGTGGAAAATGAAAACGGAGGAAAAACAACAGAGCAGTTTTCCTCCGGTGAAGTTGCATGGCTTTTGAATGGAGATCAGACCAATTTAATATGGAAACAAAATTTAGACAATGGCGAGGCAAAAGATAATTATCCGGTATTGAACGGCGGAGATGTTTATAAAGTAAACAAATATGCAACCTGTAATCAGTCAGATACACCTGTAAGTGCGTACAGTAATACAAACGCCGATATATCAGGGACTCATAGTTTAATCAAGCATGATGGCATATCCGCAACTTGTACTGCACTGGGAAGTTTAGAGTACTGGCATTGTGAAACCTGCGGTAAGAATTTTGCAGACGAAGCAGGTCAACAGGAACTTACAATAGGAACAGAAATAGCAGCATTGGGGCATGAAATAGTAAAGACCGATGCAAAAGAGCCTACCGCAACGGAACCGGGAAATATTGCTTACTGGTACTGCCAGCGTTGCGGAAAATATTTTCAGGACGAGGCGCTGACACAGGAAATTACGAAGGAACAGACTATTCTTGCATCAACAGGAGAGATGATACCTTCTGCTCCACAGGAAGAACAAACAAGCGAAGATAATTCGAATGATAGTCCTCAGACAGGCGATAATACAAATATTATATTTTTGTCTTCAGTTATGTTAATAGCAGGTGCAGTTTTAATTGGCGTCTACGTTTATATTCAAAGAAGAAAACGTAACAATAATCTATAAATTAAACTAGTTTTGTACTATCTGTTTAGTCAATATAGATATTATGATAAGAACAATTGTATAACATAGAGTAAAATAAAAAACCCGGTGAATTCACCGGGTTTTTTATTTTAATTATTTAGATTTACTCATTTTTCTGATAGTGAAAGATACAATCGTTAACAATGCTGCAGAAGCAAAAGCAAGAGAAATATAAAGAATACTAGAGGAATTATTTCCTGTTTGAGGTGATGTTAATGAACCGTTTTGTCCGTTGTTATTTGATTCTGTCATGTTATTGTTATCTTCTGGGTTTGGTGTAGGTTCCGGGTCTGGTGTAGGAGTAGGTTCTGGTTGTTCTGGTTGAATTGTGATATTTTCACCGGAATTTAGTGCATTGCCATTTACCACAATGTTATTGTTGGTTTTATTTGTAACAGTAACACCTTCCGGAATTGTAAGGGTACTGTTTTCTGGTACAACTTGAATGTTAATAGTTTCACCGGATTTTAATGATTGTACAGCAGCATCAAAATCAGTCTTACCTACAACAGTTTTTATTTGACCATTGCTTTCGATAGAAGCTACGTACTCAGCAGCAGAAGTATCAACGTTTTCTCCTAGAGTTGTGTGGAATACACCACCGGTTACAGCAACTGGTGAAGTGCTTTCTGAACTTACCAATCCTGTAACAGTACCACTGGAAATACTAATATTTCCGATGTTTTGAGCGGTTACATTTCCGTTAATAGTTGCTCCATCAATTACAATATTTGCAGGAGTTTTTTCATTACCTTGGTATGTATAGTTAGATGCAATTACATCTCCTGTAACAGTACCGCCATTTAGTGAAATTTTTCCGCCATTAGTAGCGTTCACGTTACCAATCACTTGTCCATTTTCTAAAGTAACGTTACCGCCTTGATAACCGCCCCATTTGTCAGAGTCAAAAGCGATTCCGCCCGCAGCAGCTTGAACGGCACTGTTGCCTGTAATAACGGTGGATCCATTATTATTTGAAACGATGATCTCAGTCAAATTATCTTGACCGGAAAGTGTAGCATTGCGAATTGTTAGGTCACAGTAGTTTTGGATTAGTAATTTTGCGGTTTTTGAGGTTAATGTTCCATTTTCAATTGTAACAGTAGAACCTTGTAGCAATTGAACACCATTGGTTTCAGTACCGGATGAACCAACTAATGAGTTGATATTCCAGGTAAAACCATTTAAGTTAAATACAATGTTTTGATCTTTTTTCACTACAGCACCGGCACCTTCAAAATCCTTATTTAGTGTAATTACAGCCTGTGTATTGTCGGCGGCAACTGCGGCCACAGCTTCCTGTACTGTATCGTGTTGAGAAGTATTTTCTCCTTGGGTTAAGGTAACTGCTTTTTCTGTTTCAGCAGCGTTCGCTTTGATAAATGAACTTGCAATTATAGTAGAGAATACTACAGCAATCATCATAGCAAAACTCAGGGAACGTTTTAATAATTTTTTCTCCATAACTTTTCCTCCATAATATATTTCATTATTATAATATAGCATGATATATGTCTTGTCAAATTTAGTAAATTAGGGCTGTATGTGATAGGATTATAACAATTAATTTTTATGTTGACGAGCGCGTTAAAAGATAAATTGGGGGTTGTGAATATTTTAATAAAGGATTCATAGTCTTTTCTTTATTAAAAAGATAGAATATGTATTCTGTATGATTGTAAATACGGGAAGCAAAAAGACTATCAGATACTATATTTAAGAAATTCGTACGAAGATGCGTTTTATAGATTTGATATTTGTATTGATACTGCAAAATAAGTAGGTTATAAATATATTTCCGGGAGCGTATAATAGAGTGTTTTTGCAGATATGAGAGTGGTGTTTGTAAATGGACAAGAATTACAGGTCACAAATTTTTATATCAATGCCATATAATAAAATATAGATATTTATGGATAAAAACAGCAGAAAATTTGGTATGGATTCGGAATTGAAGTTACGGTTTTTCGGTGTAGACAAGATGAATTTTGAGTTTATTTTCAACACTGGTATTACGACAATTGTTAGAGTGGCTGGTTACTATGCGTTAAGAGAAAAAGGTGAATTCTCTATATTTTTATTATGGTTATAATAATTTGAAACCGAACATATGGAGATTTAATCCGAGAGGAGATAATAGTTCACGTTGTATTACATTGAACGTATCATCCAGTCTGTTGCTGAAACTGTACTTAAAGTTTCCGTATTCAGCTGGGTAGTCGTTGAACAGTGGGAGAGATGGTATTGTAATTGTTTCTTTTGATAATATGGCTCTTCCCGGTATTCCTCCAAGCTGGTAATAGCTGTCTATAAAATCCGCGTCATTGTAAAAGCCAAGGTTTAAGGATTCGTCTCTTCCTTCATATTCTACGATATAACGGCTTCCCATAGTATTACAGGTTACCTTGTATGTTGCATTTCCGCTGTTATACACCCAAACATATTCTCCGTTTTCATCTGTGTACGTCCGATGTTTTGCCATCCAGGCCATTAATGAATAGTAAGGGTTCATAGTGGGGTCGGGTTTATCACAATAAATGCAAAGATATTTTCCGTAGTCATGTTGTGGAGCAACATAAGAATCGGTATAGCTGCTGCCGCATTTTTGACAGGTGTGTACGGTATATCCCTGTGATGAACACGTAGCAGGTATTACGTTTTTAGTATATAGATGTGTACAAGGCTGTATTTTTGCAGTGCTTTCCTCTGTAGAAAAATTCTGTTCTACAGTATTTTGTAACGACTGTTCTTGAACGGACTCGGAATGTTCTGAGTTTTCTTCTTGAGAGGAACTGTCTGCAACGGATTCGATACTTTCTACGCTTTCTTCACTCAAGGTTTCTGTTATAACATAGGAAGAGGTTTCAGGCATTTCGTTGCTGACCGGTGGTGTTTGTTCTGACAATACACAAAGAGGTATCGCGATTGCTACGGCAATGCACACCGTTATTGCTGTAGACAATATCGCAATATTTTTTTTAGTCAAAAGTTGTTTTAATCGACTTTCTTTTTCGTTATGTTTCATATTTTTCATTCCTTTTCATTAATCACAGTTAAATATAATTTGAGATTTCACACACGGTTAGGTGTGAAATCTTCACATACATATAATAAAAGTCTTCCAATCAGTTCATTTAACAGAGCTACATGAAGCTATCATTGCATTGCGCGATGATTTTACAGAGGTCAAATTGGAAAATGTAACGGAAATATGTGTGACTGGATCATAATGATATAAAATAAAATTTTTATTTTATTACAGACCAATTCATAAACGAAAGAGATTGATTGAAATTACAAATGGTATTCTGCTTTAACCAGATATCGTAACACTGTAAGATAGAATAAAAAGTAACAAAAATAGAAACAGCCAACGTAGCCTATATGCAGAGATTCTTGGATATTTTTGATATCCGCCTTAAATGTAGGCAAAGAACAAGAAGAAAAAGCTGAACTCAGAACACGACGTGTGTCTGGGTTCAGCCTATGTGAGTGTACGAAATAGATACCCACTTGGACGCGAGCGCTAAGGTAAATAAAAAACTGAGTCCGGAACGCGACTTGCGTCCAGACTCAGTCTGGCGGAGATGGAGAGATTTGAACTCTCGCGCCGGGGAACGCCCGACCTACCGCATTTCGAGTGCGGACCCTTCAACCACTTGGGTACATCTCCAAACATCAAATAAGATACTGTTATCTACGGTTCACCTTATTTTCTAGTGTAGAAAATAGTGATGAAATAACATGATTACAGTACATCTTATTCTATACGGGGAAAATAGCATTGTCAAGTATTGAATCGGAAGACAGTTGACACTGTTTTGTGAAAGAGAGTACAATATATTTTATAAAATGTTGTAGATAAAGAGGAGTTATTCATATGAGACAAGCTTCAGAAATTGCATTAAAATTGGCGTCACTGTCTGTGTACAACAGTATCCTTCAGCAGTCAGTACCGAATGCTTTATATAAATTGCTATGGGCTGCCTGCACCAATGCAAAAGAATTTGTTATTGCTTGGGGAAATTTTGTACAAGTTTTGGCAAAGGAAAGTGCATTGGACACATCTGCACAGGCTATGACACAAGCAATTTTATATCATCAAAATCCGTTTTCTCTCAAGGCTGCAGAAGGTACGGATATGCTTCCTCTTGGTTTAACAGAAGCTGCCAAAAGAGATTTATCTATTTTAACAGAGGCTGCAGCGCTTACTCCGCAAGATGTTTTAGATTCTTGTGCATTTCGAGAGGAATTGAAGTGTTTGAATCTTCCTCATTGGAACACAGGGGCATGCAATGAATATCTTTGTGGAACGCCTGATGCTGTAGTTGCAAAGCTCACCAAATTTTACCGTGAACATGGATGCGGTATATTTGCAAAATATCGTGCGTTTATTTGGAGGAATCATACCATTATTCCTGTAGAATATCCTGACAAGACTCAAATGTCAGATTTAAAGGAATATGAGGAACCACGCCAGTTGGTAATTGATAATACAGAATCTTTTTTGAACGGATTGCCTGCTAATAATTGCTTACTATATGGAGATAGGGGTACCGGAAAATCTTCAACCATTAAAGCAATTCTGAATCAATATTACACACAAGGGTTGCGTGTGATAGAAATGCCAAAAGAATTTTTGATGGATTTTCCTGATTTGGTAGCACAGATTGCTTATTTGCCAATGAAATTTATTATTTTTATTGATGACTTATCTTTTTCGCACCAGGATGATACTTATGCGTCTTTAAAAGCGGTGTTGGAAGGCGGCGTTGCAGCAAGACCTGAGAATACCTTAATTTATGCAACATCCAATCGCAGACATTTGGTACGGGAAACATTTTCTGACCGAGATGGGGACGAAATTCATCGCGGAGACACCATTCAGGAAAGTTTATCTTTGGCGGATCGTTTCGGTTTATCGGTTAATTTTAGCTTGCCAAGCAAAGAAAAATATTTGGCGATTGTAGAAGAACTGGCAAAACAGCGTGGTTTGGAAGAATATATAGATCAATTAAAGCAAGGTGCCGAGCAATGGGCAATTGCCCGAGGAGGACGGTCACCTCGTTGTGCACGTCAATTTATGAATTCAGCCGAAGCAAAAATAAAATTGGGAAGAAATGCTTAACAGACAATCTTTACAAATAGTCGTATATTTGATACTATTGTGTCAAACAAAGTCGAAATAGCCCCCCAGATAGGAGGAACCAGCATGAAAATTTGGAAGCGATTTTTGGCACTGGGATTGGTTACTATTATCACAGCAATGATGTTTGTAGGCTGCGGAAGCAGCGATATCAGTGAAGGTGTTGCAAAAAATGATTATCCTATTACAATTAATGGAGTTACCTTGAACAGTCAGCCTACAGGAGTTGCGGTTTTGTCTCAAAACATAGCGGATGTAATTTTAACGGGTGGTTTTGAGGCGACCTTAAAAGCAAAAAGCGAAGATTGTACGCAAGAAGATTTATCGATACTTCCTAATCTTACCATTGATGATGTCCAGGAGATGAAAAACTTAGGTGTAACGTTGGTATTGGTAGATGCAGCACCCACAGAGCAGCAAACTGCAGCGTTAGAGGCACAAGGCATTCAGGTACTTGCTATTTCTCCGGCAAAAAGCAGAGACGATTGTAAGCGCTTGTACCGAGAAGTAGGGTCTGCAATGGTAGGCGGTAATACTGGTTATACGAAAGGTGAAAAGGCATGTGATAATGTATTCTATACATTGGATGATATTACACGATTAGTGCCATCAACCGGAACACAGTATACTGCTTGTTATCTGTATGATTTAGAAGGACATGTAGCTACGGGAAATTCTTTGTTTGGCAGTTTGATTAGCTATGCAGGGTTTTTCAATAGTTTTGGCAATGAGTTAAATAATCAAATAGATATCAATAATCTTCTGGTTGCAAATCCATATTATATTTTTTGTGCAGCAGGTGTAAAAGAACAGCTGGAACAATCGGAAGACTTTAAAAATTTAGATGCAGTAAAAAACGGACGTGTCTATGAAATGGAGCCTTCTCTGATGCAGCGTCAAGGAAATACGATGTTAGATACCGTTACAACCATGTTGAAACATGTGTATCCTGAGTTATTTGTAACCAAAGAATCGAAAAAGGACACCTCCGACAGTTCTTCTCAATCAGATGTTTCCTCTGCAGCTGATACCACTTCCAGTGAAACGCCGGCAGAGACACCTTCTTCAAATACATCAAGCGCTCAAGGTACGGTTACCAAGCCGGATGCGGTAGCAAATGCCGGTACTTTACAGTACGGCAGTTCCGGAGAAGCGGTAACACTTATGCAAGAACGATTGCATGAATTAGGTTATATGTTTACAACTGTAAACGGTACATTTGATGATGGGACTATGCAGGCGGTAAAAGATTTCCAATTATTAAATGGATTTTCCACTTCAGGTATTGCAACGCAAGAAGTGTTGGACGCAATGTATAACTCCAACGCTACACCCAGAACTTAATATCACTGACGAAAGGTACTCCGGAATATCCCCAAAAGGGCACCCGGATATTACCTAAGAAAGATAGAAAAACGACTCAGTGTAGAGTTGAAATAGGCTCTGCACAGGGTCTTTTTATTTGCGGAAGGCATGAAAATAACGCATTTCCGGTATTTTTAGTGAAAGTGTTCAAGTCACAGGGACTCAGAAAAAACTACGGGGAACGGCGGTTTGGTATAGTCAGGAAGATGATAGGGCAATACGGGAGTTTGCTCTTTTTAGAATATATGGGGCTGCCTTTTTCACAATAACGCAAAAAGGACTTTCTATTTAGAAAGTCCTTTTTTATTACAGTTACATTTTATAAATTTATTAGTGGCCCAAATAACTTAATGAAAACCATGGAAATGTATCCGGTATACAAGAGCCTACAATAATAAATGCAAGGGAACAAGCCGCTACAAGACCGCACACCACAATTGCAATGGTAGCAGGAATTTGTTTTTCTTTTGTGTCAAATTCATTTCTTGCAATAGATGCCAAACACATACCAATGGCGGCAACCCCAAAGGCAACAACTGTTCCCCAGCTAATCCAACATACCGCAGCGGATGCGGCCGCTAGTATAAATGATGTGATAATCAGCCATGTTCTGTTTAAGAATCGTTTTCCCAAACAAACAAAACCATAAAGAATCATGCCGAAAATAACGCCGTATGCCAGGTTTTCCGTTGCCACAACTACAATAGCAGTCATCAGCATAATGACAGTATCTTTAATAGGATATGTATGCATTTTGTATAAGGTAGGCCATTTAATTGTGCCAAAGCATACGGTGAACATAACAGCGATTAATGCAGCCAGCGGAATTAATTCCATAAACCATCCAAGGCTGAATAAAAGAATTGCCATAAAGATACCAATTAAAAATGTAGAAAGTCGGCCTTTACCGCCTGATTTTTGATTGGTAACCGCCATAGCAATCATACCGCAGCCGGGAGCTGCTCCCAACATACTGCATGCAATATTGCCAATACCCAATCCGATACATTCACGGTTATTACGGCTTTTTACACCGTTTTCTTCTTCCAACAATCTTGCTGTTAACAAGGATTCAGCAATGGCTACCAGAGCAATTGAAAAAGCAGTTGGCAAAATAGCCACAAGACACTCTGTTGTAAATACACCGGAGATATTTGTAAATAATTGTCCGAAATGTTCGAAACTAAAAGAAACAGAACCCATGCTTCCTACTTTTTCTACGCTGCTGCCGGATGCTAACGTGTATGTAGTAATTAAAATAAGAGCAACAAGCGAAGAGGGGACCCTTTTCAGGAAAAACACGCGTTTTTTCAGAAGAGGGAACAAATAAATAATTGCAATACCTACTGCAATTAAGATATAGGTTTCCCAGCTTTTACCGATACATAATTTTACCTGGGAAATAAAAATAACTGTGGCAAAGCCGTTGACAAAACCGTTCATAACGGAAGTTGGTATATATTTTACCAAACTACCAAACCGGCATACACCTAAAATGACCATAATAATACCGGCTAAAAAAATGGAAGCAAAAATGTACTCAGGATGACCATTGTTAAAGTATTGAGAAATCAGTCCGCTAAGTACCAGTGCTGTAGAGCCGGCCCCTGCTGAAACAAGACCCGGACATCCGCCTAAAAAGGAAGTAATAATGGTTAGGAATATACAGGTAAACAGTCCCATATAAGGAGGCAGTCCCACAACAATCATAAAACCGATTACCTCCGGAATCAGTGCAAATGTGGTTACCAACGAGCCGCATAAATCTCCAATAGGATTACCAAACCATTCTTTTCGTTCGCGTTTCAAACGCTCAGCTAATTGCATAAAATAATACCTCTATTCTTTTTACAAATTAGCCGTAACCGCAGTGCATAAAATTTGATTCTATGCTGCTTTGGTCTTATATACAATATGGCAAGTTACCATATTATCCTCAATGTTTCATGCAAAACAATTGCTTTGCATGTTTTATGATAATACAATTTAATGGATTTTTCAATATATTATTTTATTTTTATTCATAATTTCTTCATAATTAAAAAGATGTACAAAAAGCAGGTTCCATATAGAACCTGCTTTTTGTTACTTTACTGTTATTATTTTGCCTGATATGGTGTTTTGATATTGGTTTTACCCAATAAGTAATCAGTTGATACATGATAATAATCCGCCAAAAAAACCAAATGGTGCAATGGAAGCTCAAACTTTTCACACTCATAATCAGAATAATATTGGCGTGAAGTTTTTAATAGAGAGGCTACATCGCTTTGCGTTAAGTTTTTGGCTTTTCTCAATGCTCGTAAAATCATTCCGCTTTGCATGATTATGGTCGATCCTTTCATAAAAAGGTAATCAAATATGTAAAGTTTACTCTAAAAGCAACTCTTATTCTCCCACATTTATTTTAGAACGTCAATTGTTTGTTGAGCGAAAATAATCAACAACATTAATTTCATATAAAACATTAATATTTCTTTTATATTTTTGCGAAACCTCAATTCTCTTAACAGAAAGGCAGCGTTTTTACAAATTTGTTTAAAGTATATAAATTCAGTGTTTTTTATATGATTCGCAGTAGATAAAGTGTTAAGTTTTCATAAAGTTTTGGCAAAAAAAACACTAAAATCGAAGTGATGAAAGGGTATTTTTGTCTTTTAAAATCAGTTCATCATTTGGTTTTTCTTACAAATAAAAAATCAGTGGTTGATTTTACGGAAAAGAAAGAGTATGATAAGTCCGTGCTAAACAGCGCGGTCAGTCGCAAACTCCTGACCTAAAAAAATACTACGGAGGAATTTAATATTGAACACTGCATCGACAAAAAGTATTCGCTATTTGGTGCAGGCTGCTGTCATAGCGGCTATTTATGCCGTCTTAACACTGCTTGCGTCATCGCTGAACTTGGCGTATGGTCCGGTGCAATTTCGCATCTCAGAATTTTTAACGGTTTTGCCTATGTTTACTCCTGCGGCCATACCGGGATTAACTTTGGGATGTTTTCTTGCAAACCTGGCCAGTCCGTTTGGACCGGTGGATTGGATTTTTGGTTCTGTTGCTACTTTGTTGGCAGCAGTGGTTTCTTATTTATTAAGAAATGTTAGAATCAAAGATATTCCATTTTTGGTTCCAATGGCGCCTGTGCTATTTAACGCTCTGGTTGTGGGGGTTGAATTGGCTTGTTTCAGTGATGTTGGTTTTGGTTTCCAAAACTTTAGTTGGGTAGCATTTGGTTACAACGCCCTCACAGTTGGCGCAGGGGAGTTGGTCATTTGCTATGCACTGGGATTACCATTTGCGGTTTTCCTATTAAAAACAAGTTTGGCGAAAAAAATATTCTTAATGAGGAATTAAAGGATTATGAAAGAGCCATTGTCCATCGGAAAAAGAATCAAGAACATTGCCCCTGTACGGTTAATTGTAATTAGTTTTGCTTTGGTTATTTTAATTGGAGCAACATTGTTAACATTGCCAATTTCTGCAAGAGATGGTCAAGCAACCAATTTTGTAGACGCATTGTTTACAGCTACATCTGCAACATGTGTAACAGGTTTGGTAGTTGTAGATACATGGACCCACTTTAATGGATTTGGACAAGCTGTTATTTTATTTTTAATACAAGTAGGCGGGTTGGGAATTGTAACATTTACAACAGGTTTTACTGTTTTAATGCGCCGAAAGTTAAGTTTGAAAGATATGATGCTTGCTTCGGAGAACACCAGCGGAAGTGGTTTGGAAATACCAAGATTATTAAAGACTATCTTGTTATTTACAGTTACCGCTGAGCTGATTGGTGCATTGATTTTGATGATACGGTTTGTCCCTAAATTTGGCGGATATGGCGTCTGGATTTCTATTTTTCTGGCAGTATCGGGCTATTGTAATGCCGGATTTGATGTGCTGGGCTTTGAGTTAAAAGACGGAAGTCTGACAAACTATGCGGGTGACCCATTAGTTTCCGTAACTTTGGCTTTGCTGATTATATTGGGCGGGCTAGGCTTCATCGCAATTAGCGATGTATACTTTAAAAAGGTATTTCCGCATATTCAGCGTATCTATCATCGGAATAAAATGCGGTCAAAGCAAAAAAAAGTCGGGTTAAATTTTCATACTCAAGTTGTTCTTATGACAACAGCTACGTTGCTAGTAATAGGTACCGGCGTTATTTTGTTGTGTGAATGGGATAATACCATGTCGCATTTAAATTGGGGAGAAAAGATAAATGCTGCCTTTTTCCAATCGGCATCGGCGCGAACAGCCGGATATGCTTCTATTAACATAGGCGGTGAAAGAAGTATTACGCAAGTATTTACCATACTTTTGATGTTTATTGGTGCGTCTTCGGCCTCTACCGGCGGTGGTATTAAAACAACCACATTGGTTGTTTTGCTTGCAACTGTATTTAGCGTTATGAGAGGCAATGAAGACACGGTATTACTGCGCAGAATGATTGATAAAGCAACGGTGTACCGTGCATTGGCCATTACATTTGCCGGCATGATTATTGTTGCAGTTCCAACTGTTATCATAGAGACAACCAATCACAATGTAGGATTTTTAGCTTCGCTGTTTGAATCGGTTTCAGCATTTAGTACCACCGGCTTAACCATGGGCATTACGCCTACATTGAATATTGCCTCTAAACTGGCGCTGACGTTTGCAATGTTTGCAGGGCGTGTAGGGCCTGTATCGTTGGCTTTGGCACTTGCCATGCGTAAAGGAAGACATTCCAGCTCTGTTTTGCCGGAAGGCAAAATTATTGTTGGTTAATGAAACTCTTTATAAAATATAAGATTGAGAGTTTGTTCTGTTTTATAAAGATATGATTGAAACAAAGGACTCCAACGGCATAATGGTCGTTGGAGTCCTTTTTATTTGTGTTTGCAGTATAAATTTTATGTACATTATCCTGTGAGCAAAGTAATACAGCCGCAAATTCAGTTTTATTTGGTATGTTACAGCACAGTGAATTCTTTTTACTGTTGTTCTGCTGATTCTTCTGCTTCGGTTTGTTCAGTATCCGTTATTGGAAACAATTCAACCAGTAAGGTTGCAATACGGTTGTCTTTCATCAATTCTACCGTAAACTGTACGTTTTTATATGTAATGGTAGGGTGTTCACCTTCACGTGGCAAATGCCCCAGTAACTCCACTACAAAGCCTCCAATGGTATCATACTCTTCCTGTGGAAGTTCCATATCCAATTCATCACTGACTTCGTCAATAGAGGCTATCCCTTTCATACGATACGTAGTTTCATCTATTTTTACAATCTCTTGGTCTTCCCTGTCGTATTCATCTTCCATGTTGCCTACAAGAGATTCCAAAATATCCTCCATGGTTACAATGCCGGCAGTTCCACCGTATTCATCAATTACAACTGCAATTTGTATCTTACGTTCAGACAGTTCAGTAAATAACTCACTGCATAGTTTTGTCTCCGGTACAAAATAAGGTTTTCGCATAATATCGATAACAGATGCGGCGTTATTCATATGGTTGCCGACATATTTCAGTAAATCTTTTACATATACGATACCTACGATATTATCTAAATCCTCGTGGTATACGGGTACACGGGAGTATCCTCCTTTTAACGACAGCTGAACGATATCGGAAAGGGTAGCAGTATCTTCCACAGCTACTACATCTGTTCTGTGGGTTGCAATATCGGAGGCAGTGGTATCGTTAAATTCAAATATTTTGGTAATCAGTTCTTTTTCATTCTCTAAAATTGCTCCAGTTTCTTCACCTTTGTCTACCATGGTGAGGATACCTTCTTCGGTGATTCCTTTCCTTTTTGCGTCAGGTGCCACGCCAAAGATACGGCTGATTTGTGCCACAATGGTATACAAAATCCATGTAATAGGGAATAGAAGAATACAAACGCCGTTGTAAATGCCACATATACGCATAGCAACCCCATCTGACCTGAAAATACCAATACGGCGGGGAATCATAACACCAAAAATAAGGAAAAAGATAAGCAGAATAAAAGCGATGATAACCAATGCAAAACCGCTTAAAACAGTGTGATGAATTGGCATAAATGTTTCCATCCAACCAATGAGACTGGGAGCAAATTTTTGGTATGCAAATGCACAGGCAAAGAACGCAAACATGGTGGTTAATACCTGATATGTTGTAATGGTTTTAGGGTTGTTCATTAATTGTAAAATACGTTTTGCCCGTTTATTGCCTTCTTCTGCCTGTTTGTTCATGTTATGTACATTTACGTTTAAAATGGAACTTTCGCATAGAACAAAAAATGCATTTAAAAATGTAAATAGCAGAAGAATTAAAATTGTTAAGAAAATATTACTGTCGGGTTCGGGTCCCATAGTATTCCCCTTTCAAAAGGAATTTGTTATTTTGCTTATATCACAATATTACACTATTTTTAGCTAAAATGCAAAGAGGGCAGTATATTATTTCATCTTTATATGTGAATAGGTGAAAAAAATAACAATAATTTAGAAAAATTGCACATTTTACTTTACAATTATTCAATAAAATGATAAAATTTGTTGTATGTATAGGTTGAGTTCCTATCGTTATTATAGGTCCAAATATAATAGAGTTTGGCCAATCCTTTAAGGGGGAAAATACCAATGGCAAGAAAAATGAAAACCATGGATGGAAACAGTGCTGCAGCGCATGTTTCCTATGCTTTCACAGAAGTTGCAGCAATTTATCCAATTACACCTTCTTCCGTAATGGCGGATGAATCAGATAAATATGCAGCAGCTGGTAGAAAAAATCTATTTGGCAGAGAAGTGCAGGTAACAGAGATGCAATCCGAAGCTGGTGCAGCTGGTGCAGTTCACGGTTCTCTATCTGCCGGTGCTCTCACTACAACATATACAGCCTCTCAAGGCTTATTGTTGATGATCCCTAACATGTATAAAATGGCGGGTGAGCTGTTACCAAGCGTTATTCATGTGTCTGCACGTACCATTGCAGGACATGCGCTTTCTATTTTTGGTGACCATTCCGACATTTATGCATGCCGTCAAACAGGCTATGCTATGCTATGCTCCAATAACCCTCAAGAGGTTATGGACTTGGGCGCGGTAGCACACCTTTCCGCAATTAAAGGCCGTGTTCCATTTTTACACTTCTTTGACGGTTTCCGTACTTCTCATGAAATTCAAAAAATTCAAACATGGGATTATGAAGATTTAAACGATATGTTGGATCATGATGCTGTGGACGCATTCCGTCGTCGTGCGTTGAATCCGGAACATCCGGTATTACATGGCAGCGCACAAAATGGTGATATTTTCTTCCAAAATCGTGAGGCTTCCAACAAATATTATGATGCTGTACCTGAAATTGTTGTTGACTATATGAATCAAGTCAATGAAAAATGCGGTACTGATTATAAACCATTCAACTATTACGGCGCTCCTGATGCAGAAAAAGTAATCATTGCAATGGGTTCTGTATGTGATACTGCAGAAGAAGTGATTGATTACTTAACTGCAGCCGGAGAAAAAGTAGGTCTTGTAAAAGTAAGACTGTACCGTCCGTTTGTAGCAAAATATTTATTAGATGTTTTGCCTAAAACAGTAAAATCCATTTCTGTATTAGACAGAACAAAAGAGCCGGGTTCCATTGGTGAACCTTTATATCTTGATGTTGTGGCTGCATTGAAAGGTACAGAGTTTGAAACCACTCCTGTTCTTTCAGGCCGTTACGGTTTGGCATCCAAAGATACAAATCCAAGCTGTATTGTTGCGGTTTATCGTAATATGGATGCAGCTGAATCTAAAAAACGTTTCACAGTAGGTATCAATGATGATGTTACCAATACATCTTTACCTTTGCTGGAGAATCCGGATACAACACCTAAGGGTATTCACTCCTGTAAATTCTGGGGTCTGGGTGCTGACGGTACCGTTGGTGCAAACAAAAACTCCATTAAAATTATTGGTGACAAAACAGACATGTATGCACAAGGTTACTTTGCATATGACTCTAAGAAATCCGGTGGTGTTACCATTTCTCACTTGCGTTTTGGTGACAAACCGATTAAAAGTACATACTACATCAACAAAGCAGACTTTGTTGCTTGCCATAATCCATCCTATATTGACAAATATGATATGGTAGAGGATTTGAAAAAAGGCGGTAGCTTCCTTCTAAACTGCTCTTGGGATTTGGATGAACTAAACCAAAGATTACCTGCTAAAGTAAAAAGATTCTTAGCAGAAAATGATATTAATTTCTATACTATCGACGGTATCAAAATTGGTAAAGAAATTGGTCTTGGCGGACGTATCAATACCATTCTTCAGGCTGCTTTCTTTAATATTGCAAAAATTATTCCGATTGAAAAAGCTGTTGAGTATATGAAAGATGCAGCAACAAAATCTTACGGTAAAAAAGGTGAGAAAGTTGTTGCAATGAACCATGCTGCAATTGACCGCGGTGTAACAGATGCAGTAAAAGTTGAAATTCCTGCTGATTGGAAAAATGCAGTGGATGAAACTGTACAAGAAGCAGCAGTAGAAGGCCGCAAAGAGGTTGTAGATTTTGTAAATAACATTCTAACTCCAGTTAATGCACAAAGAGGCGATGCACTTCCTGTATCCGCATTTGTTGGAATGGAAGACGGAACCATGCCTCAAGGTACCGCAGCATACGAAAAACGTGGTATTGCTGTTGATGTTCCGGAATGGATGCCTGAGAATTGTATTCAATGTAACTTCTGTGCATATGTATGCCCTCACTCTGTAATTCGCCCAATACCAATGACAGAGGCTGAAGTGGCGGCAGCGCCTGAAGCAACCAAATCTATGAATATGACAGGTATGCCTGACCTGAAATTTGTTATGACGGTTTCTACACTGGACTGTACAGGCTGCGGTTCTTGTGCGCAAGTATGTCCTGGTAAAAAAGGCGAAAAAGCATTGGTTATGAAACCAATTGATACTCAAATGCCTTTCCAAGAAGTATATAACTATGGTCAAACCATTGATGAAAAACCTGAAGTATTTGAGAAGTTTAAAACTTCTACCGTAAAAGGAAGTCAGTTTAAACAACCATTATTTGAGTTCTCCGGCGCTTGTGCAGGCTGTGGTGAGACTCCTTATGCAAAATTGGTGACTCAGTTGTACGGCGACAGAATGATGATTGCCAATGCAACAGGCTGTTCTTCCATTTGGGCAGGTTCAGCTCCATCCACACCATATACCGTGAATAAACAAGGCCGCGGTCCATCTTGGGCAAACTCTTTGTTTGAAGATAACGCAGAATTTGGTTTGGGTATGAATTTGGCACAACGTGCAGTTCGTGACAGATTGAAAGAGCATGTTGAGAATATTCAGAATGCAGATGTAGCAGCAGAAACAAAAGCTGCTTGTGCTGCTTATCTTGAAACATTCGAAGACAGTGATACAAACTTTGAAGCTGCTTTGACATTGACAAAAGAGCTGGAAAAAATTGCTGATTGTGACTGTGATGCAGGTAAACTGGCGAAAAAAGTTTTGATTGATAAAGACTTCTTAGCGAAAAAATCTGTATGGATTCTTGGTGGTGACGGCTGGGCTTATGACATCGGCTTTGGCGGACTGGACCATGCAATTGCTACCGGCGAAAATATCAATATTTTAGTATTTGATACAGAGGTTTACTCTAACACAGGCGGCCAGGCATCGAAAGCTTCTCCAATTGGTTCTGTTGCTCAGTTTGCCGCAACAGGTAAAGGTACTAAAAAGAAAGACCTTGCAGCAATTGCTATGAGCTACGGTGATGTATACGTTGCAAGTATTGCAATGGGTGCAGATTACAACCAAACTCTAAAAGCGGTAAGAGAAGCAGAAAGCTATAATGGTCCATCTGTCATCATTGCTTATTCTCCATGTATCAATCATGGTATTAAAAATGGTATGAGTACAGTACAGGATGTTGAAAAACGTGCAGTAGCTGCAGGTTATTGGAGCCTATTCCGTTATGACCCACGTTTGAAAGAACAGGGTAAAAATCCATTTATGCTGGATAGTAAAGCTCCATCCGCAAGTTATCGTGACTTCTTGATGAGCGAGGTTCGTTACAATGCGTTGACACGTTCTTTCCCAGACCGTGCAGAACTCTTGTTTACAGAAGCAGAAGAATTTGCAATGGATAAATATCAACAACTGGTAAAATTGGCACAAGGCTAAATAGAGTATATTTCGATATAAATAAAAGCTTCTTTGCATACTTATGCAAAGAAGCTTTTTTATTTTTGTTGTATCACAATTTTATGTATATCAAATGATAATTCTATTATAACAATGACGTATAATAACACATATCTGCTATCAGAGGATATTATATATCGAAAGATATGGAAACAAATGAAGTAAGTATGTAATCACAACAGATAATTTGCAATTGGTATAATCGGTGTGTAAGAGTTTGATTCATCAGATACAAGAATTCCCTCCTACAATTAATAGGAGGGAATTTTTTAAGCAGATACTTCAACAGAGGTTTCTTTTGAAGTAGATTGTTTTAATTTTTTCCATATATTCGCATTCTCAATCATCAGTAGAATAGCCACAATTAATACGCCGATGAACAAGTATATTAGTCTTGCAGGCCAAGCAACTGCGCTTTCTAATCCTAGACTATGGGCGCTGCCCAATGCACTGATTACAACAAAAATTTGCTGGAATTGATATTTATTGATGTAGGTATAAATATATCCTGCAACGAGTAAACCAATGTTGAGATATTCAGCCGGAATGATAAAGTCAAAAACAGATATGTAGATGAGACCACCGATAATTGTAGCAAAGATACGATAAGCAGTCCGATGAGCAGTTTCATGCGGTTTTAATTGAGTCAGAGATAGAATAGGTAGGCTGAGCCATAACGTACGAGCGGAACCAATCATATCTCCTATAAACATGGCAATGGTCATGCCAATTGCCATGCGCAAGAAAAATTTGGTTTTAACGGAAGTATAGGCACTGGCTGTATTTTTTATAGCATCCAAGACACCTACTTTAGGGCAGGGCTTTTTTCTATGAACAATAAAGTAAACAATTCCAACTAATGCGCCTCCGGCAGCTAAACTTGCCATACGCATACCGAAATCAATGTCGTATACGGGAGTGCTTTGCGTGAAAATATAACAGAGTAAAAATGGCATAAAAGAACGGTACTCTGCTCTTTGACCGGACAATACCATAATGGCACATACGGTAATAAAGTTTATCAACAGTCCAAGCCACGGGTTTATGGCTGCTACAAATGCAGATAATCCGGTTAATACAAATAGTCCAAAAATAACAAAAGGAGCTTGGGTATGTTTTATACCTATATCTAATTTTAAAAACATTAATAAGCCTGTTACAATACAAACGCCTGTGTAGGTTGCGGTTGAACCAAACAATGCGCTGAAGCCAACGATAAATAGAATAATAAAAGCAAACAGAAGTGTTTTTGTACCAATTAACTTTAACACTTTTATACTTTTTTTCGTAGGCTTTTTCTCATGATTCAATTGAGGGTCTTTTTTGTTAGATGCTGTATGTTCACGGTCTAACGTCTCCAGTTCAACGTGTTCCATGATAATATGACTTCCTTTCTAAAATAAAAATTACAATCATCTAAAGTCTGCAGGCTTTAAAATTATATACTACTATTTTTGAGAAATAATGTAATGATAACATATTTAAAATATTAAGTTGTGAACAAATTTTTAATCTTATAAAATTTAAACCGGCATTATCAATCGAGTAATGCCGGTTAGGTTAGGTAGATGATTTTTTATGGCGTGCTTTCATTTTTTGTATTTGCCCGTAAATTCTGTCCATTAGACGGAATTTTGCACATAAACTAATAAAAACTACAATTGCAATGCCGATTAACACGAACAAAATACGCATTTCGAATGCCACATCTGCTTGCAAGAAGACCATTGCTCCGCTTAAAGAGTTTAGGGTAATAAATATCTGTTGTATCCAGTAAGTGCGCAAAAATAAATAAATATATCCTGTTAATATAAGCAGTACAGGATGCCATGGATCCGGAACGACCCATTCAAATAACACAAAATATAAAATACCGCCAATAATGGTTCCAATAATTCGATATACAATTTTTTTGCGGCTTTCATTTACAAAGGGATGAACTAAAGAAAGTACTGTAAAGGAAATCCAAGCAGGTTTTAACACATGGTAGAAATCTCCAATTAACATGGCGATAGTTAATCCTGTTGTTAAACGAATAAAAAATTTAGTACGAATCGAGCAGAAATGAGTCTCTCTGAAAATATCTGTAATATTACGTCTTCTTTTTACTTTGCGATGACGCATATAATAGATAATTGCGACAATGAGCCCTCCTCCTGCAATGCCTATCATACGTAATCCATAATCTATGCCGTATACAGGGCTGCTTTGTGCAAACAAATAGCAAGATAAAATAGGGTAATAAGCTTTTGCCATCGGTTGATGGCTGGTTAGCGTTAATATGATATAAATAGATGCGAAATTAACAAAAACGCCAATTGCAGGATGAAAAGAAGCTAGGAAGGTAGCTCCGCCTGTCAAAAGAAATGAACCCCAAATTACAAAGGCGCCTTGCAGCGGTTTAATGCCAATATCTGTTCGCCAAAAGCTAATAATTGCAAGAGAAATGGTCAGACCGATTAGACCGTTGCCGCTTCCCAGGCAAAAGGTATATAACTCTACAAATCCAAACATAAAGGCTATGATAAAAAGATTCATAAGAGCTCTTTTAAAAAAGCCTTTATTATTATGACCGGTTGGAATAGCTGCGGGAGACATAGACTGTGCTGCGCTGCCAATACCGTCAAAAGAGAATTCCACTTGTACTCACGAACTTTCTATAATATTTTTTCTTTTTATGTGAAAATTGTTAAAAAATAAAAAGAAAATATATGCTATATAACTATCATACGCGAAATGTTGAGAAGATATGTGAATAATTTATGACGTGACCTGTAGATTTAACTAATGAAATATTAGTTATTATATGCAGATTGCACAATTATTTTATTTTCTCTTACCTATTTGGCAAAATAAAAAAATATAGTTTACAAATTGCAGACGATATGATATAATCATTCGGTAAATATCCCTTTCCCCGGATTAAGGAATAAGCCCAAATTTAGGAATTCACCAGCCTTTTTCTGTGGTTAGCGGATAAATAATAAAAAGGTGGAACTATTTTATGTTACTAAAAGAAGAAAAAAGCAAAGTAATTGCTGAGTATGCAACACATGAGGGAGATACAGGTTCTCCGGAGGTTCAAATTGCAATTCTAACAAAAAGAATTAACGATTTGACCGAGCATTTAAAAACACACAAAAAAGACCATCACTCTCGCCGTGGACTATTGAAAATGGTTGGTCAAAGAAGAAATCTACTAAACTATGTCATGAAAAAGGATATTGAGCGTTACCGTTCTATTATTGCTAGACTTGGTATTCGTAAATAATAAATTTCATAAAAAAGCAGCTGTTTTACGCAGCTGCTTTTTTACTTTTTTCAAAAGAATATAAAATTTGTTGAAATATCATATATTTTTGTGAATGATATATAAAATATTGACATTTTTTATATATGTGATATGATGTAAATATGTCTATTAAAATCAATGGATGATAAAAAAAGGAGGAATTTTATGAGGTTTTTTAACTGGAAAACGGCAATTGTCAGTTTGGTTATTTTTGTTGTTCCTATCTTTTTTTATCCTGTATCAGGAACCATGACAAATGGTGTAACTACATATTCGTATGGTTTCCCTTCTAACTGGTTGTCTGTACGGTTTGATACACAAGGCGGCAGACTGTTTGGTTTTGAATTATTTGGAGCCAATATTGTTGGGACAAATGTCAGTATTTTAACAGCTTTATTGGACTTACTTGTTATTTATTTGGTTGTGACCGCATTTGTAAAGGTGTTTTGGATCAATCACTTTTCTATTAAATTTTCAAATTGGAGAGAAAAACGTCGTTGTAAAAAAGAAGGGATTCCTTTTGTTCCTTCCCACTTTCATCAAGAGGAATCAAAAGTAGACGAGAACACTGTATCCAATGCCAAGGTGTATGAGAGCGAAGAACGGGATACTTTATCTAGGACAGAGCAAACTGTGAAGGAATCATTTCAAACACATCCTTGTAAGGATGAATTACAGTCTAATCTTTTGGGAGAGATGGAAAAGGATAAGACGGCTTAAATCCCTTTTAAGTGTATTAGATGAGCGATACTTGGGATACTTTCCCCCTGCTGGGAAGAGGTTGTCGACATCAGTGCTCCTGTAGCTACAAATAAAATATTGTTTAAATATCCTGCTTTTATGTCATTTAACAGTTTAGAGCATAGGACAGAGGCGGAGCATCCACATCCGGAACCGCCGGCGTGAACATCCTGTTTTTTGCGGTCAAACAACATTTTTCCGCAGTCGTTGTGTACACTGCTGATATCGACGCCTTCTTGTTCCATTAATTGCAGCAAAAGTTCGCTTCCAACATGTCCCAAATCTCCCGTTACAATTAAATCATAATCAGCAGGTTTTGTATTGGTATCCGATAAAAAATCTAATATAGTTTGCGC
Organism: uncultured Oscillospiraceae bacterium; assembly: GCA_900542375.1. Classification (GTDB taxonomy): domain Bacteria; phylum Bacillota; class Clostridia; order Oscillospirales; family Acutalibacteraceae; genus UMGS1071. The sequence continues at coordinate 52,675 of UQNI01000005.1, forward strand.
TGCTGCAGGCGCCATGGCTGCACCCATGTTATTGGCGTCTTTAATGCCCATATCTGTAATTTTTCCAATACATACTTCTGTGATAACAGGTATTTTCTCCGAAGAATTGTTTTCTTTGGAGTTTTTCATTTTTACACTGTTTTCTTCTATAACGATAGATTGAGGTACAACAATTGCAGCGCCTGAAGCAGTTGCGGTCCATTGTGCTGTAGGAGGACGTTGTCCACCGTATTCCAACGGTAGTCGAAATTGTCTTTCTGCAGAGCAAAAATGTGATGAGGTAACCGCAGCAGCAATTCTCGCTGCTCCTGATTCTACAAATAAAGCTGCCATTGCAAGTGTTTGTGCCATAGTAGAACATGCGCCGTATTGTCCTAAAAAAGGAATATTTAAACTGCGTAAACCAAATGTGGAAGAGATACATTGATTTAGTAAATCACCCGCAAAAATGGTGTCTACATCGTTTGAATGGATACCGGCTTTTTGTAGGGCGATTTCTACAGCTTCTTTTTGCAAACGGCTTTCTGCCTTTTCCCAACTGCTTTCTCCAAGGGAGGTATCTTTATAACTGCGGTCAAATTCACTGCCGAGAGGTCCTTCTTTTTCTTTCTTACCTACTACAGAGGCATATCCTGCTATTTTGGGGGCGGTTTCTAATAAAATTGTATATCTGCCAACACGTTTCATCGCTGTAAACTCCTTTTATCTGGTCAATCGTTTTCTTTGAACATCATGCAATTAAAAATATTTGGTGGTTTCTTTCCTTTATCTTACCCGAAATTTTCTACGGTATACTTTCCTTACAGGTTGCAGCTAGTTGCGTAAAATTTATCAATACCTTTTTATAGGATTGATTTTTGCCCAACAGTACATTAACATGAAAACAGAATCCTACTATATTTCAAAATATGTAAAATAAGGAGCTTGTTATGATGAAGGAAAAACGGATTTTACTGTTAGGAGCTTATAGCATGGAAGTTGTAGAGTGCGGAGGTGCTCTGCTAAAAAATGCATTAAACGGAGGAAAATCTCACGCGGCAATTGCCTTTGCGGGAGAAAAGATGCAGTCTGATTTGAAAAAATCAGCTGAAATTCTACAAACTTCCGTTGAATTTTTAAATATGGATACGGGAAAAATTACAGCTTCTTATGAGGAAAAGCTGCAAATGATTCGTGTTATTCGTTCTTTTCGTCCTGATATTATTATTACACAAGATACGGAGCATTGTGTATACGATTTAGATCCGGGCAGACGTCCTTTTATGACGTTGGTGTTGGAAGCAATGGCATTGGCAGGCAGAGAATATGCTTTGGAAGAGCTGGATGGTTTAAAACCATGGGGCAATTTTACAATTTACTTTATGACACCGGAACACCCAAATTGTGTACTGGATATTTTCGGCGTTTGGGAACAGAAATGTCAGGCGATGGATTTGCTTGAAGCACAGTTAGAATTTTTTGGAAAACGTGAACAGATTGACGGAAAACAATTAGAGGAACGAAAATCCTTGGTTCCTCAGTGGGATTCTCTAACCACAGACCTTGAAAGAGGCCGTGCGCTAAAGAGAGAGATGGATAAATCTTATTATACATATTTACATTCAACGGGACATTGCCGTGTAACATATGCAGAAAGCTATCGCAGAGAAGGCTTTTTTGTTTTTGATGAACTAATCGAATAAAGAGAAAAGGGTAACATTACGTTACCCTTTTTTTAGAATAGGCTAATAATATAAAGTACAATACCGTATATAATAGAAGAGATGATGCCATATACCAATACGGGTCCGGCGATAATAAACATTTTTGCACTTAACCCTAATACATAGCCTTCACTTTTAAATTCCATAGCCGGTGAGACGATAGAGTTGGAAAATCCGGTAATAGGAACCAGTGTACCGGCACCGGCAATTTTTGCGATATTATCATAAACTTTGAATGCAGTTAAAATTGCTGCTAATCCGATTAAAGTAATAGATACGGCAGCACGCGCATTTTTTACATCCATACCCAACATAAGGTATCCTTCTAAAATACCTTGTCCAATGGTGCAAATAGCGCCTCCAAATAAAAAAGCCATTACAGAATTTTTTACAAATGTACTTGGAGGAGATGCTTGTTTTGCCATTTTTCCATAAATATCTTTTGTCATTTTCATGGATAAAACCTCCCTTATTGGAAGTTAGTTTTCCAAACATCGTTTGGTTTATACGATTTTTTTTTTACAAATAAAAATAGACAAGCAACTGCTTGTCTATTTTCAAAAAGATTAGGAAACACTTTTTAAATTGGTTGTGATAGCGTAAGTATTTCCATCTGTTTCAGCTAAAATGGTACCGTCTGAGTCTGTACGATATACGGTGATATGGTCATTGTTTAATTTATTCATGGTTTCTTTATGAGGGTGTCCATAGTCATTATCTTTTCCGCAGGAAACAATTGCGATAGCAGGCGAAGTCGCTGTTAGGAATTTATTTGTTGTAGAAGTGGAACTGCCGTGATGACCCAACTTTAAAATATCACACGACAAATCATATCCTTTGGAAAGCATTTCGTTTTCGCTTTCTTTTTCAGCGTCACCCGTAAATAAAAAACGATTGTTTCCGTATGTTAGCTTTGTCACAATAGAATAGTTGTTTAAATCTTTATATTCTGAATTGTTGGGAGCTAATATTTCTAATGTAGCATTATCATTACTGAAAATAGTAGTGCCTGCTTTTGCTTGATTGATTTTCATACCTTTTGCTTGAATTGCTTCCAGCAATTTGGTATAAGTAGCGGTAGTTGGTACTTGGTCATCCGCTACCTTTGGCATGTATATTTCACCAATTTCAAAATTTTGAATTACTTTTTCCATACCGCCAATATGGTCTGCATGGGGATGCGTTGCGATTAAAATATCAATTCTATCCACACCAAGTTCTTTCAAATATGCTGTGAGCCGGTCGCTTCCGGATTTCAATCCCGCATCTATTAATATTGTTTCGCCTGTAGGTAAACAAATAAGTTCAGAATCACCTTGACCTACATCAAGATAATATATTTGTGCTTTATCGGCAGATATGGAAGAACTTGTAGTACCATAAGAGGTATCAATTGAAATATTGCATCCAGTTAGTGTAAACATACATAATATGGTAATGAATACACCCAGTATCTTAAAATATGTCTTTTTCATACGATATTCCTTTATTTTAGAAAATTTGCTATATGGTAGTTTATTATAACATAAAAGAAATTGCTGTGCAATTTCTAACAGAAAAGCGTTAAAACGTTCCAGCAACAATCAAAATCTGTGATTTTGAGTTTGTTGCAGGGTTGTTATAACATAAAAGAAATTGCTATGTAATTTCTAGAAGGAAAACGTTTCAACGTTTATCAGTTAAAAATTGCTTTGCAATTTTTTCTATGCTATAATAATCTAAAATTTCGACAAAAGGAGATTTTATATGGATAGTATAGCCGAACAGCCGTCTTTAAGGCTGGAGTTAGGTTCTATGGAGGACTTGCCTACCATTTTTCATTGTTTGCAAGAGCAATTTCCTCCCGATGAATTTTATAATTATGAGCGTATGGAGCAGATGATGCACCACAATCAATATAAAATTTTATTGTATAAACGTGGAGACGACTTAATTGGTTACGCTACCGTATGCAGTATGGTAGAATCTCAAACCCTATGGTTAGATTTGCTGGCTATTTTACCGCCATATCAAAATGACGGCTATGGAGGTAAATTATTTGAGGCAATCTACCAAAAATACTGTGGTCCGTTTAACGGCGTTTTACTTTGTGCCGAACGTGTCGATTCTAAAGACCCTGACTATGCATTACAGCAGGAACGCCGATTAAAATTTTATGAAAAGCATGGTGCTTACCGTTTGAAAACGGATTTTATTTTGCCTACCAAAACAGGCGGTATGCATATGTACTTGTATTATAAACCGCATAAAGGAATTTTTCATATTTCACGTCGAGACCAAGTGGAAATGATTACACAAATGTTTGATTATTGTTATTCGCATATTAAACACGCGCCGCAGTTGCTGCACGACTTTAACCAAACAATTGTAGATGAAACATTTAAAGATGAACGCAAAGCAAAAAAATAAAGGAGTAAAGATATGTTGGACCAATTCTGGAGCAGCTTAAAAAGCGGAACGGATATTCGCGGTGTTGCTAGCGAGGGCGGCGGATACGAAATTAATTTAACAGATGATGTGGTAAAACGGATTTGTAAAGGTTTTGCCATTTGGTTGGAACAAAAATTTCACATGTCATCTGATTGTCTTGTGGTTGCAGTAGGACATGACTCCCGTATTTCTGCTGGCCGCATTTCAAATGCTGCGATGACAGCGTTATCTGAAACAGGAGCAAGAGTATTGGATTGCGGATTGGCTTCTACTCCTTCTATGTTTTTTGCAATCGAGGAATTTGGATGTCAAGGCGCAATTGAAATTACAGCAAGTCATCATCCGTTTTATAGAAACGGCTTGAAATTTTTTACAAAATACGGTGGTTTGGACAGCAAAGATATCACTGAAATTTTGCAATACGCACAAGAGAACAAAACTCCGCTTAAAAAAGAAGGAATTGTTGAAAAAAGTGATTCTATGGACAGATACTGCCATAGATTACAACGTATGATTTTGGAAGGTGTGGGAGCCAAAGAAGGGGAACTGCCTTTAACAGGATTCCATATTGTAGTAGACGCAGGTAACGGAGCAGGGGGATTTTACGCACATCGTGTGTTGAAACCTTTGGGAGCGGACATTACAGGGAGTCAATTTTTGGAGCCGGACGGTATGTTTCCAAACCATATTCCAAACCCCGAAGATAAGAACGCAATGGAGTCGGTGTGTAAAGCAACTGTAAAAGCAAAAGCAGACCTAGGGGTTATCTTTGATACGGATGTTGACCGTGGAGGTGCCGTAGACAGCACAGGAGCCGAAATTAATCGCAACCGTTTGGTTGCACTGGCTTCTGCAATTGCTTTGGAGCAGTGTCCGGGTGGAACAGTTGTGACAGATTCCATCACTTCCAGTGGTCTAAAAGTATTTATTGAACAACATTTAGGTGGTAAACATCATAGATTCAAACGTGGGTATAAGAATGTCATTAACGAATCCATCCGTTTAAATGAACAGGGAATTTCTTCTCCTCTTGCAATTGAAACTTCAGGACATGCGGCTTTCCGTGAGAATCAATTTTTAGATGACGGTGCATATCTTGTTACAAAAATTGTCATTCAAATGGTAAACCTAAAAAAAGAAGGCAAACAGCTGCAAGATTTGTTACAGTCTTTACAAGAGCCAATCGAAACTGTTGAGTTGCGGTTACCGATTACAGAAACGGATTTTCGTAGTTGTGGTAATCGTATTATTCAACAGTTAAATACCTTCGCTGAGAAAAAAGCACATTGGCAAATCGCGCCCGATAATCATGAGGGGATACGCTGTTCCTTTGACAAAGGGAATGGGGATGGATGGTTTTTGTTGCGCCTAAGTGTTCACGACCCTCTTATGCCTTTAAACATTGAGAGTAATCAAACTGGCGGCACTAAATTGATTGCACAAGAATTGGAATGTTTTTTTGAACAGTGCCAAGGATTAGATATTACATCTATCAAAGAATTTATCAAGTAAATAATTGCACAAAAAAAGACCTACCTTATTATAGGTAGGTCTTTTTTCCCGTTTTCAAAATTTTCGACAGAGCGATTTAGGAGTAATCATGAAAAGGGATCTACATGCGTATCCGTGATGTTGAATTTTCATTACTTTGTATTTATTTAATGAGAGAGAGAAAAATGGGAGAGAGTACAAAATAATTGAAATATAATCGTGTTCATCGCACTAAAACCGGTTTTGTTTTGGTGTCATAAAAACAAAACTTTCAAGATACACGCACGCTATCACAGTAAGGAGGATACCAGCAATATTGTATGATACTGTTCGTACCTCCTTTTAACACTTATTATTTTATTATTAATAAGAGCTAAAAGGAAGTGCGAATTTGCAAGTTAATTTATATTTTCTTGCAAAAAATAAATTGGTTTTTAAAAATAATAAAGAAGATATCATCTATGCTTAAATATATACAATTTTGCATTTTTAATATAAAAAGATATAT